>JASBUK010000095.1 GCA_030147925.1 Trueperaceae bacterium | reverse complement strand
CGGTGAACTCTCAGCTTGAAAGCATGGGTGTTCAGCGCTTGCGGGCGCGTACTAACGAAGGTTTCTTCATCAAAGTCCGCGCTTCTTTACTTGCTCTCATTTGCACGAACTTGCATGAACTGGACTAGCAATTACGGTAAGCATGAATGTTCTCGTCGGCTTCGAGTTCGTCGAGTAGCTTTGTGACCAGAGTGCTTTTACCAACCCCACTAGGGCCATTGATCTGAATAAGCCGGTGCTGGTTTTTGGCAATCAGCTTCTTTAAGTCCTTGAGTTCCTTGATGCGGCCAGTGAAGCGCTCAAGTCTGGCGATGTTCTTAATCCCGATAACACGCTCGGAAGGCTTGTAGCTTCTTGGATGAACGCTGCCTTCAAACAAATCCCTTACCACGTCCCGAGTCTTTTCGTGATCTTTCTCAACAGTCCCGCGAGTATTTTCGTGCTCTTTCTCAACAGTCCCGCGAGTATTTTTATGCTCTTGTCTGACAGTTCTTTTAATATCCGCAATTGCTTTAGGAATGAGGTTGCTGTGCTGGTCAAGATATTCCTTGACTAGCTCGGCCAGCTCTTGGTTGTCTTGATATACCCGTTCCTTGAGTGATTCTAACTCTACTTGGATTTGTTCTAGTGTTTCCGCCGAAAGATGCAGTTCTCTGACTTGCTGCGGCTCTGTGCTAACAACTTGAACCAGCAGTGCGCCATTAACAGCAGCTCTTAACCGTTCGTTGTTCTTATACAGCTTATTGAAATATTCCCGGAAGATGTCAAAAACCTTCTGGCTACGAAAATGTTTTTTAAGCTCCTGATATGCGTCTGTACTTTTCTCAGAGCCAAAACGTCTATTCAGTTCGGCTAGCAAGGCTCTTTCGACCAACTCGGGAAGGGCGCTCTCTCCCGAAAATGATGAGAAGAGTTGGTGCACCTGCTTGTAGGGCACTTCCAGGGTGTGCAAGTGTTCTGGTGAATAAGCGGCTGGATTGTCAAGCAAACTCTGCTCTTCATCTCTGAACACTTTTGCTATTGACTGAAGCTTCTTGCCGTATTGCGGATGCTTTTGTGAAAAGCTTGTGAAACAGTGTTGGGCAGTTTGCAAATAAGTCTGGCGTACACCCCGCTGCAAGTCATTGTTGAGCGGCAGACCTTCTTCCTTTATTTTGGACTCGACCTGGTTGCTGATCACGGCACTGAGTTTGTTCCAGGACTTTCGAGCCCCTGCCTTAAGCACATCATATACAGCCCCGGAGGCAAGGGCGTTTTGCAAGAGGCTAAGTATAGGCTGGAGGTCGGGATCCATGAGTCATCATAAGTTAGAAACACCACTTGGGCAATGAAAGTGTACCCAGCCGTTTCGCACTCATTATTCTGGGCAAAATGGCTTGCCTGGCGCTTTTGCAATGCCAAGAGCGGCCATTCGGTTTTAGCTGCTATCCGGCTTACCACCCTGCTTAAGCAGATTGCCTAAAATATAGGCTGTGATGAAGCATCTTTTGCGCGGTATGCTGCTCTTTTTGTTACTGGTAATGTGGCCGGTTTGGGCGCAGACCGATTTGCTGGTGAGCAGAGAAGGCCGCGCTACGGTGTTTAACGCCCTGGTTGACGTCTTTAAGAAAAATTACTGGCAGGCCGATTATCTCGATTGGGACAGTTGGGCGCAAAGATACCAAGAAGCAGCCCTGGATGCCCCCTCGCGCGAGTCTTTTGATCGGGTTGTGAGGCGCATGGTAGCGGACTTAAACGACCAGCATTCTAATTATCTGGGTTTGGTCAGCCATGTCGATGATGCCGATGATTTAGCAAAAGAACCGCCACAGCTCGGCCTGGGTTTTGACGAACAGTACCTAAGCGGCGCCGGTATTGTGCTAAGGCGGGTTTATCCGCAAACGCCCGCGGCTAAAGCGGGACTGCGCCGCGGTGACTTGATCGTTCGCGTCAACGGCCGGGACGTGCGTGATCTTGACAATAATTTCCTGGGCAGCAGTATACTGGCCGGTGCTTTGGAAAGCGGCGAGATTAGACTGGATTTGCGTCGCGGCTCAAGATATTTAAGCGCCAGTCTTACCCCCACAAGTTTTGTGTTGGATGAGGTCAAGACCTTGCCGCAGGCGGAAATGCTGGACTCGAGCACGGCCTATCTTTATATTCCCACCTTTAATGTCTCGGGCGTTGCTGACAAGGTGCATCGCTTGCTGGCCGAACTGCAAGCGCAAGGGGCAAAATCCCTGATTTTGGATTTGCGCGGTAATCTGGGGGGTCGTATCGACGAGTTGGGCTTAGTGCTGGGCTCTTTTATCGATGGGCCCTGGGTGCAAGCTATCAGCCGTGGCGAAGTGGCCTGGCGGAGCAGCTACCGGGTTACTGCCGGGGTGGCGGTCAACGCGGTAGCGTCGCTAGATGGTGACTATGTTTCGCGTTTAGAACTTAGGGTGGAGCCGGTTCGTTTTGATGGGCCCCTGGTGGTCTTGGTTGATAAAGAGAGCAGCAGCGCCGGGGAGATAGCACCGCTGGTGCTCAGACAACTTAAGCTTGCCACCGTTATCGGTGAATCGACCCAGGGCAATGTTGAGGCCGTGCGGGGTTTTGATCTTCCTGATGGTAGTTTGGTGCTGGTGGCGGTGGCGAACTTACAGGCCATAAGCGGAGCGTCTTTTAATAATGGGATTATTCCCGATATTGCCGCTAAAAGCGACTTGCGAGCGTTGGCCCGCGGTTTTGATGCGCCACTGGCCGAAGCGCTGCGTTTACTAAAGGATTTGCCTTTTACGCCGGGTAGATTCTTTTAACTCAAGCTCTCTAACACCCCTGTCATACAGGCGTGTTAGACTCCACTTTGCTGATTTTTTGATTGTTATCGCGCGACCGCGAATAGCAAGGTAATTATGATGAGGAGTGCTGCGATAAAAACAAATGGTGCGCCCGACAGGATTCGAACCTGTGGCCTTTCGCTCCGGAGGCGAACGCTCTATCCGGCTGAGCTACGGGCGCTTGCAGTAATGAAACGTAGCACTACCGCTAGGAGGAAGTCAAGCCAATGAAGTTAAGTAAACGAACCAATACGATTATTTTGTGGGTTATCTCTCTGGGCCTGTTGGTCAGTATGGTAATTGCCTTTACGCCATCTTTGGGTAGCTTCTTTAGCGGCGGCAACCAGCAGTTAACCGGGGCCACGGTATTGTGGGTAAACGGGCAGCCAATCAACGAGTTGGATGTGGCTCGAGCCCAACAAAACCGCTTGTACACCCTGGTGCAAGAAGGCGAAGTCGCCAAAGATTTAGAACGTCTGATGCTCGACCAGCTCATTGATACCGAAATCCTGCGCCAGGCTTCCGCCCGGACCCGGGTCTCTAGTGGCGAAGTGCGCCAGGCCGTCAATGATTTTCGTGAGTCACAGGGGGTAGCGGGCTCGAGCAACGATCAGCGCTATTTGAGCATTATCGGTAGCCAGGGCTTTACCGACGCTTCGTTCCGTGACTTTGTCAAAGAACAACTGCGCCAGACAAAATATCTTGAACAGACCATTGGCGAAGTTGAGATCAGCGACAGCGAAGCTCGAGCTTTCTACGAAGCAAATACCGACACCTATCTCTCGGAAGCGCGTATCAAGGCTCGAGCCATCGTTGTCGCTGACCAAGAACTGGCCAATGACTTGCGGGCGAGGGCGCTTGCCGGAGAAGACTTTGCGGCTTTGGCCGAAGAATACTCGACCTTGAGGGCGGATCGCGGCGGCGCTCTGGGTGCAGCCGAAGGCAGCAGCGAACCCGTGGCGGTAGGTCGCGCTGCTTTACCTAACTCGGTGGCCAATGCGGCTTTTGGTTTGGGCGCTGCAGGGATCACCGAGGTGATTGCTTCGGGTGCTTCTTATTATCTTGTGAGTGTCGAACAGTTCCTGCCTGCCGGTCCCATGCCTTTTGAAGAAGTTGCCGAGCAGGTTCGTGAAGATGCCAGAGCCGTCAAACGTGAAGGTGAAGCCCAGGCCGTGCTGGCATCACTGCGGGCAGAAGCGCAAATCACCGTTGGCGAAGAAAGCCGTTTTAGCTATGACAACCCGGTGATTGCCCGTGTTGGCGACACCGAGATTCTCGCCTCGGACTTAGACCGCGTGACCTATCTCAACCAGCAGATTCAACAGATTCTAAACCCGGACAATGCCGAGATCGTAGCGCGCATCTTCAAGCCGAGCTTTTTAGAGCGCATGATTGACCAGGAGCTTGCTTATCAGGGCGCCGCGGATTTGGGCGTTGAGTTTGTTGGTTCCAAAGCGGTGGTGGCCCAGTCGGCGCTCAATTATGTGAGCCGTGACGCCACCGTAAGCGAGACTGAGATTCAGGATTACTACGACAGTAATGAAAGCAACTTTACTATCCCGGCCAGCGCCGTGGCCACCAGGATTAACTTTGACAGTGAAACGGCTGCCAGTGAGTTTCGCCAGGCGGTCTTAGCTGGAGAGAGCGTTGCCTCAGCCGCCGAAGCCAACGGGGGTACGCTCCAAGAACTGGGCACGGTCGGCCCCGGCGATTTATCTACCGAACTTGAAGGTCTTTTGTTTGGCACCGAGGCCTTTGAGGCTATTGGGGAGGGCGCTGAGGAAATATCTGACGTTCTGCTAATAGAAGAGCCTCTTGCCGCTTTGGATAGCCAAGCGGACACCAGCGGTGAGGCCGAAGCTGCCAATACCGAAACTGAAGCTGCACCAGCAGAAGATGCAGTAGCGCAGCTTAAAGATACCTATGTTGTTTTGGTTGCCACGCGCACGCCTGAGCAGCTCCGCCCGCTGACAGAAGTGCGTCCGCTGGTTGAAAATGCCGTGCTGCAAAACAAGCGTCAGGAACTACGTGACGCTTGGCTGAGCGAGCTTCGTGACCAGATTACGGTAGAAAATCTGCTGGCTTCGGTTACCAACCCCAAAGGAGCCGCGGATTCTGAGGCGCCGGTTGTCGAAGACGCCGCTGGCGAGCAGCAAGCCCCAGAGGATGCAGTTAGCGAAGAGGCAAGTCCTGCTAGTAACGAATAAGTCTGATAATTAAGGATATTCAAAACGCCCCGGACTCTTGGGTTTCGGGGCGTTTTGATTTGGTAGATTAACAGCTATGCCAAGAGCACTCTTAAGCGTATCCGATAAGACAGGCCTTGCCGATTTTGCAGCGGCCTTAATTGAATTGGGCTTTGAGCTTATCTCAACCGGCGGCACCTTTAAGGCTATCGAGGCCGCCGGGATTCCCGTTAAAAAGGTGTCTGAGTTAACAGGCTTTCCAGAAATTTTAGGGGGCCGCGTCAAGACGCTTCATCCCAAAGTTCACGGGGGTATTCTGGCCAAGCGCTCGGCAGCACAGCTTGCCGAACTCTCAGAGCACGATATTTCGCCCATTGACCTAGTAGTCGTTAATCTTTACCCCTTTAGGCAAACTGTAGCCAAGCCGGAAGTGACTTTAGACGAGGCTCTTGAAAACATCGATATTGGTGGACCGACCATGCTGCGAGCGGCAGCCAAGAACTTTCCCGCTGTTACGGTGGTTGTGAACCCCGCTGACTACACCTTAGTTAGTAAAGAGCTAAAGCAACAAGGCCCTGACCTTGAGTTTCGCCGCCGACTTGCCGTTAAGGCATTTGCACATACCGCAGCCTATGACGCAGCCATTAGCAGCTATCTTGGCGAGGGGCAATTGGCTGATGAAAGTGTGCTCGAGCTGCGTAAACTAAAAACGCTGCGCTACGGTGAGAACCCGCATCAGCAAGCTTCCCTGTGGCGTAGCGGCAATGAGCGCGGCCCCGTTTTAGACGCGGATATTTTGCACGGCAAGGAAATGTCTTATAACAACTATCAGGATGCCGAGGCCGCCTGGAACTTACTGACAGAACTAGAAGGCGCGGCGGCAGTGGCGGTAAAGCATGCCAATCCTTGTGGGGTGGCCAGGGCTGACGACCTAATCACCGCTTATAAGCTGGCCCATGCCGCAGACCCGGTTAGTATTTTTGGCGGTATTGTGGCGTTTAACCAAACGGTGGAGCTTAAGCTAGCTCAGGAACTCTCCAGAACCTTTTTAGAAATCGTGATGGCACCAGATTTTGCCCCAGATGCACTAACCCAACTGCGCCAAAAGAAAAATTTGCGCCTCTTGCAAATTAAAGAGCCAGTTAGTGGCCGCCAGTTTGATCTCAAACGATTGCGCGGCGGTTTGCTGTTGCAAGACTTTGACCAAAGAGGGCTTAGCCAAAGTGATCTCAAGGTAGTCAGCCAGCTTAAGCCTAGTCAGACCCAGTGGCTCGACCTGCGTTTTGCCTGGACGGTGTGCAAGCATGTGAAGTCCAATGCCATCGTACTGGCCAAAGCCGGGGTAAGTACAGGTATTGGTGCCGGTCAGGTGTCGAGAATCTGGGCTGCTGAGCAGGCTATCGATCATGCTGGGGCAGACGCCAGGGCTTCGGTCATGGCCAGCGACGCCTTTTTCCCCTTTGACGATGTCGTTCGGGTGGCCGCGGCTGCGGGCGTATCCGCCATCATTCAACCGGGGGGCTCTATCCGCGATCAAGAGGTGATAGCGGCGGCGGATGAACTCGGTCTGGCTATGGTATTTACTGGGTTGCGTCACTTTAGACACTGACGGTAGGTAGTGAGTGGTTAGTAGTTGGTGGTAAGTAGTAGGTGGAAAAAACCTTTTTAGAAGGTCTTTCCAACGGAGTTCTTTTTGGGCGTCAGCGCTTAACTGACAAATTCCCGTTACCTGACTTTGCCAGCACTGGAAAACCCCTGGCTTCTACCTCCTACTAACCACTTTCTACTTACTTTTTACCTTCCACTTTTTACTCTGACCTCTTACTCCGCCCTTGCCTTGCCAGGATGCGGTATAGTGCTTTTACCGAAAAATCAAGCTCCAAAGATTATGTGGGATTTTTAACACCCACATACATTAAGTTGTGCGAAAAATCTACTTGCATACAACATCTTGTAGTGGTATTGTTTTTGGTCAAGTTTAAGAGCTCGAGCTAAACAGCTTCTGGGAGGACGGGATACTCGTGGCAAAAACTAAGACCGATACACAAGCACTGTCGCATTTTGATAAACACGCGGTGGCCATTGCCAAGCGTCAATATTTTCAGCCCAATGATAAAGACTTAGCAGGCATGTTTAGTCGGGTAGCCAACTGGGTCGCCAGCCCAGAAGAGGGCGAAGCCAGTACTCACTACCGTCAGAAATTTTACGAGCTGATGGCCAGCAAGCGCTTTTGTCCTGGTGGACGGGTTCTGGCAGGGGCGGCCACCAGCCACGGCAACGTCCTTAATTGTTTTGTCCAGGATGGCAGCCCGGGAGACGAGGGCGGTAATGAATGGGTTTTGCGCTTGGCAACCAAGCTGGCGCTGGTGACCAAAGTGGGCGGTGGCAACGGTCTTTGCCTTGACGCTCTGTCACCAAAACGGCCCTATAACAAACCGACTGGGCGTCTGTTTGTCACCATAGCTCCCGATCACCAGGACTACGAAAAAGTCAGTACTGGAACCTATATGGACTTAGCGCACGGTAAATACGTGACCAAAGGCTACCGCTATGCACGCTTTGTTGATCAAGGCGCGACTCCCGACACAGTCAAGGCACAAGTGGTGGACGACTCGGTAGACAGCATCTGGAGTCACGCAGGTGACATGGCCATGTCTTTATTGGCGGGTCAGGATGTCTTGCTCGATCTTGGGCAACTGCGCGCCGAGGGCACGCCGGTCAATGGTTCGGGTGGCAACAGCAGCGGGCCTGCTAGTTTTGCCGTCGAGGTTTTTGACAATTTTGCCTACTGGGCATCTCTGGGTGGTGCGGACTACGCCGGTCCGGTGGCTACGCTGCGTTATGTATTCTCGCCCACGCTCCGTGTTATAAGGCAAGGCGGCACAAGGCGGGGCGCTGGGATGGCGACCATCTCAATTACCCACCCCGACATTCAAGACTTCATCACTGCCAAAGACTTGGCTAGAGAAGAGGCTGAAGGTGACATCAGCACCTTTAATATTTCGGTTTTGGTCAGCGACGCCTTTATGGCGGATAACAAAAACAAAGCTCAGGGCACGCTTTATGATATTGCCGATCACGCCTGGCAAACCGGTGAGCCGGGACTCATCTTTATTGACCGCATCAACCAGTTTAATCCCATGCTTAAGGCCCTTGGAGAGATCAAGGCGACCAACCCTTGCGGTGAAATACCACTATTCCCTGGTGAACCCTGCGACTTGGGAGCTATCAATCTGGCTCAATACGTAAAAACGCCTGAGCAAGGAATGGAGGGTTTTGATTGGGAAACATTTGGCGACGACGTAAAAACCTGCATTCGCTTTTTGGATAACGTCTTGGATGTCAACAAATTTGCCCTTGAGGACAATCGCAAGATGAGCCATTATCTGCGGCGTTTGGGTTTGGGCATCATGGGCCTGGCGGATGCGCTTATCAAGATGGGCTATCGCTATGACAGTGATGAAGGCCGTGCCGCCGTAGCCAAGATGATTGGCGAATTGCGCAAAAACGCCACCGTTACCAGCGAAGAGCTTGCCGCTGAGCGCGGGGTTTTCCCGGCCATGGCGCAGAGTGACTTAAGTGCAGCAAGGCGTAACGTGGCACTACTGACGGTTGCCCCTACGGGCACGACCAGTATGCTCATGGGTGTTTCTTCTGGCATAGAACCGGTTTTTGCGCCCTTTATCTATCGCAAGATTGGTGACTCTTATGCAGCACTGATTCATCCTCTGTTTCAGGAATTGCTCGAGCACCACGAGCCTCACCCCGACTATCGCAAAAATGACGCCTGGGATTGGGATAAGGTGGTAGAAGCCGTACAAGCCAATCACGGCAGTGTACAAGGGCTGGACTTTATCCCTGACAGTGTAAAAACCGTTTTGGTTTGCGCTCATGACATAAGCCCCAGCGATCACGTCAAGATGCAGGGCGTAGTGCAGACGGCCTTTGATGAAGGCGACAAGATGGTGGCCAACAGTATCAGCAAAACCATCAACTTGCCACAACGCGCCACGGTAAGCGATGTTTATGAGGCTTATAGCCTGGCTTTTGAAACAGGCTGTAAAGGAATCACGGTTTACCGCGATGGTAGCCGTCAATTCCAGGTTTTGAGCACCAAAGTCGATAAGCAGGAGAAGAAAGAAGAGGAAACGAAAGTGACCAAGCCAGCTACGGTTCAAGCTCTTGAGAAGAAAACGGATTATTTGCCCGGTGAACCTCTTTTTGATCGGCCTGGGCGTTTGACGGGATTCACGGATACTGTCAAACTCACCTTGCCTACCGGTGAAAAACGTGGTTTTTATGTGACCGTTAATAAACAGGACGGTCTGCCGACCGAAGTCTTCATCGTTTCCGGCAAGGCCGGTGACGAGGCCAATGCCGATTCGGAAGCCTTGGGCCGGATGGTTTCTATAGCACTGCAATATGGCGTGCCGGCAGAAGCCATTGTCAAGACGCTGCGTGGTATCAATGGCGGCATGTATGGCTCTTATCAGGGGCGGATGGTGGCCAGCAAAGCCGATCTTATTGCCGTGGCCTTAGAAACGGCAGGCGTGGAAAACGTCCTGAACAAAGGTGCAAGCTGTCCGGATTGTGGCGCACCACTGGTCTTTGAGGAAGGCTGCCAAAAGTGCAATAGCTGCGGTTACAGCAAGTGCGGATAATCTTAAGAGAGATAGCCCCCAATTAGCAGATCACTTTAATTATTTAGGTGATAGCTCCGATGCTGATTGGGGGCGCATCTGTAAGCCCTACTTAAGCATTAACCCGCCATAGCGCCGCCAGGATTTCCACAGATTGATTACCTCCAGTTCGTTTTTGTGAGCCAGGGCTACGAGTTCCTTGACATGCTCATCGTTCCCATCCCACAAAGCCAGGATTAAATTGCTGTCTAAGAGTGTCTTGTTTTGAGCCTCGATCAATTTCCAGGGTTTGTAGCCGCCCTGGTAAAGGGTGATAACCTCGGAGGCTTTGCTGAGCAAGCGAGAAAAACGTTGTTTGTGATATAGGCTCCACTGTGCTTGAACACCGTGAAACGGCAGCATTACCACCAGCGGAATACTCAGGGCTGATGCCGCTTCAGCTAAGGCTGTGTCCCAGCCTAATGACATATTAGAGAGAACCTTGGCGGCTTCATGCGTCTTTAGGGCAATGGCTGCTAACTTAGTCAACCTGCGGTGCATGAATTCGTACCATTCGGCATTTGAGGGGTAGTAAATGGTTTTACCGTGTGAAGTCATCCGGTCGGGGCGCACGCTGATACCGGCGACCGTTGGTGGGGGCGGAGCATAATCAATTTGAATAGCCTGCGAGTCGCCCCAGGAGACTACAGGAACTTCCGAATTTGTCCGGTGGGTGGCAGTTTGCGTGCGGCTCAGCAAGCGACCTCCAGAAGGTATAGTTCAGGTCAGGAGAAGCAGCAAAAACAACTTTCCTTGATTATACGAGTTTTGCTCGAGCAAGACGCACCTTTGACCACAAGCCTTATCGCCGGGAGGATCTTGTGCGTGACTTTGAGCCAATCAAAAGATCAGAATTAAAAGGCAGTCGCCGCCGAGGGACCTCCAGTTCCCCTCTAACCCGAACCCACAAGGGCTGGTGCGGCTGGAGGATTTACCGTGTCACAGCGGCGACTAGCCATTCTAGCAGTTGGTAGATCCAAAAAAATCCCCCGCTATACGGCGGGGGTGATGTCTCACAGGTTTTAGTCTAGCTTTCTTTGACTTACAGAATTCTTACTTGAGTATTTAGGGAAGTCAAGTAAGCTCGAGCTGCGCACCGCCAACCGAGGTGAATTCAAAGGTCAGCAATTCTGGAGTTGCTCTTCTTTTTCAGCCTGCCGGACAATGCTGCCGCTGGACTAAAATTAGATAATTATTTCAGCGATTAACAATTGTCGTAAAACTGTCGCAAATTAAAAAAATAACGGGAAGCTAAATTTAATACTCCCGTTATTTACGTCTCTAACCCTTTTTCTTATGGTGGGCGGTATAGGATTTGAACCTACGACCCCTCGCGTGTGAAGCGAGTGCTCTCCCGCTGAGCTAACCGCCCAGGCGCAGTTAGATTTTGAGAATACAACCTAAAAAGCGGCAAGTCAATGCGACGAGGCTTTGCTATAAAATGAGCCCTGATTGATTTGTTGAGCAGAGTTTTATTTGTACCTTAGCAAGGAGATAGAGGAATGAAAACAAAACGCGTGGCCAAGATTGATGCCGATATTTCCGTGGTGGGTTTTGGTTGTTGGGGAATTAGTGGTAGTAAGAATTTCACATTTAACTATTTCTGCTGATAAGGCCGGTACTAGCAGTGGAAATACTGTTGGGCGAGCCAGTGTTATTAGCTTAGTGCAAGAATACACCCGCCGTGACAGCCACGGCGGGTTGCTTTTGGTCGCTTTCAAGAAGCCGCTTCGGCCTCTTTCTGCGCTTCTAAGATTTTTTGGGCGATGTGCTGGGGAACGTCGGCATAGTGGTCAAACTTTAGTGAAAATGCTCCGCGTCCACCGGTCATGGAGCGTAAATCAGGGGAGTAGCTCTGAATCTCGGCCATAGGCACATGAGCGCTCACCACGCTGACCGAACCTTCGGAATCCATGCCCAGAATGCGCCCACGGCGGGTATTGAGGTCACCGATGATGTCGCCGGTAAAGCGGTCAGGCACGCGCACTTTGAGTAGGGCAACAGGCTCTAGGAATACCGGGCTGGCCTTTTGCATGGCCTCTTTAAAGGCATGGGCAGCGGCAATCTGGAAGGCAATATCTTTTGAGTCAACCGGGTGGTGTTTGCCATCGTAAATGGTGGCTTTTACGTCTACAACCTGAAAGCCACCGAGCACGCCTTCTTTTAAGGCGCTGCGGATACCCTTTTCGCAACTGGGGATAAATTGTGTGGGAATGGAACCGCCCACCACCTCGTTGCCAAATTCAAAGTCGCTACCGCGCGGCAAGGGTTCAACTCGCAGCGATACCTCGCCAAATTGGCCGGCACCGCCCGATTGCTTTTTGTGACGGTAACGGGCGTTGCCCTTGCCCACGATGGTTTCGCGATAAGGAATCTTGGGCTTTTGCGATGCCACCTCAACGTTGTAGCGTTCGCGCAGTTTTTCAATAGCGACCTCTAAATGCACGTGCCCCATGCCCCAGAGCACGGTTTCGTGGGTTTCGCTGTTGCGCTCGAGCTTAAGCGTGGGGTCTTCATCTAATAGTTTTTGTAAAGAAGTGCCCAATTTATCTTCATCGGCACGGGACTTGGGAAAGAGAGCCAAGGCCATAACCGGTGAAGGCAAGGGGATGGGCACTAGGCGATGCGGATGGGCTTTGTCACAAAGCGTATCACCAGTTTTTGGTTCTTCGAGTTTGGTGAGCGCTCCGATCATACCGGCAGTTAGCTCCTTGACTTCACTGAGTTCCTTGCCCTTGGGCACATAGAGATGAGCGGCACGCAATTCTTTATCCTGATTTTTATCCAGGATAGTGTCACCGGGTTTTAGAGTGCCGGAGAGCACTCGCATGATGGTGACTTTGCCCAGATAAGGATCGATAGTGGTCTTAAACACGCGGGCGCTAAAGGGGTTGCCAAGGCCGAGTTGGGGCGATTCACCCTCTTCGGTGGGCAGGGGCTGGTGATCCTCGATGTGGCGCACGCCGTCGTTCATAAAATCCAGCAGCAGGCCGATGCCCATGGCCTCGGTAGCGGAGCTGAGCAATACCGGGGTGAGTTCGTTGCGGCGCACGGCGGCATAAAAGGCCTCGACCAGCGCAGCATTATCCAGGTCGGCGTCTTCTAGGTATTGCATCATAAGCTCATCGTCGGTTTCGACGATGGCTTCGATCAGACGGTCGCGGTATTCCTGGGCAACTCCCCGCACTTCTTCGGGGATTGCTGTTTCCTGGGGTTCACCGTCCGGCCACAAATAGGCTTTCATGTGCAGCAGATCGACTATGCCACGGAAGTCATCGGCTTGACCAATAGGTATTTGAATGGCGGCGATATTACCCGGCAAGCTGGCCCCAATATCCGCCATGGTGCGGAAAAAGTCAGCGTTTTCGCGGTCCATTTTATTGATGACCAAAAGCGTGGAGAGTTCGCGTTCAAACGAGCTTGACCAGACGCGCTCGGTACCCACAGCCACGCCGGAAACTGCCGAGACCAAAATCAAGGCCGCGTCAGCCGCGACCTGAGCACCACGAATTTCGCCGACAAAGTCGGCGTAGCCTGGAGTATCCAGGAAGTTGAATTTATGCCCCTTCCAGTCAATTGGAATGACGCTGGTGTAAATAGAAATTTTGCGCCTTTGTTCTTCGGGGCTGTAGTCCGAAACCGTGTTGCCATCCTCTATCTTGCCAAGACTGGATTTGGCGCCCGAGCGATAGAGCATGGCTTCGACGAGCGAGGTTTTCCCCGCGCCACTGTGTGAGAGTACTGCTACGTTGCGAATGCTGTCCGGCATCTCGCTATTCCTTTCGAGCGCGTCAGCTCCATCAATCGGAGTCAAATAATTTTTATCGTTAAATACTGTAAATGACGAGCCGACGTGCAGTTAATATTTGCTTGATTATAACCCCTGATGCCCTTAAGGCAGCTGATTCAATAAAGACTGCCGTGCTGGTGCTAGACTTGGGCAGAGGCGGCTTGAGTTATCAAGCCGCTTAAGAGAGGCAGAAGCGCTTTGTTTTGCAAATAACTGGAAGTGGTAGGGATTTTGAAAGAGCTCGAGCACAAATTTTCATTAGTAGCTGATGGCTTTCCCGAGTTTGACGCTCTTAAGGCCGCTATAGAGCCCCTGGGTTTGCTGTTGCAGTCTTTAGGGCGCCAGCAGCAGCAAGACCGTTACTTTGATACTGGCGACAGGAGGCTAAAGCGCCTGGGCATGGCTTTGCGTATTCGTGAGGTGGATGGCGAGCGCTTGGTCGGGTTAAAAACGGCAGGGGAGATAAGCGGCAGTTTGCATCGGCGTGAGGAGCTCGAGCTAGCCTTTAATGGCGGAGCGTGGCCAGCGGAAATAGCCGCGCGTCTAAAAGATAAGCTTGACTTAAGCGCCCTTAGACCCGTGCTGGATATAAACACTCAGCGCAGTCGCTATCTGCTGTGGCGGGGAGCGGTGGAGCTGGCCGAGTTGGCATTTGATGACTGCCGGGTGCAGCGCCCCGGACAGGTAATCAGCGGTGAATTTCTGGAGCTGGAGCTAGAAGCAAAAGCGGCTACAGAAGCCGAGCTTAAGCAAATTGTGACGGCGCTAGATAAGCTGTTGCCGCTGACGCCAAATTCGATTAACAAGCTTGAGCGTGCCGAAGTACTGCTTAATTTTGCCCAGGATATCAGCGAGGAGGCTTAAGATGATGACGCTTTATTTAATCCGTCATGCCAAAGCCGATTTACGTGGCCCGGCTTATCCCGATGACAGCCTAAGACCGCTTATTGCCAAGGGGCATGAACAAGCTCGAGCACTGGCAGCAGCGTTTAAGGTGCTTGATATTGGTTTTGACCGGCTCTTTTCAAGCCCAATGCTGCGCGCTGTGCAAACGGCTGGGCCATTAGCAGCAAGACTAAAACCCGGTCGGAGCTTAGAGACCCTTAAATCGCTTAGTGATAATGACTATGTCCAAGTTTTGATAGACATTGCCCAAGCGCTAAAAAGCAAGGATCACAGCATTGCCTTAGTCGGCCACGAACCCTATTTAAGCGAACTGACCTCGCTACTGCTTAGCGATGATACCGCCACGGTTGCAGTAAAGTTTAAGAAAGCTGCCGTCGTCGAGCTTTTTGGGCCGATTCAGGCCGGCGCTATGACACTGCAAGGGATGTTAGGGCCAAAGGTGAGCAAGCAAATTGCTCGAGCCCGGCTAAATTAGCCTTAACGCTTTTTAAAAATCCAAAATTGTGAAGCCCGCGTCTTCAAGAAGGTCACGCGCCGTTTCCCAGCCTTCGCCACGCTGTGACCAGATCAGCTGTTTAGCCTTGCGATAAGCCTCATACTGTTCCGGCGTGAGCTTATGGCTATCTCCATCGACAATGTCGGTATGATTTACGATCTGTGCCGAACCACCCTCTTCGGTGAAAAGCTGGAAACCGTGCATATCCTTGCCTCCTTTATATTTTGGCGGCCAGTATAACGCAGTAGCGATTTCGCGCACAGGGGACATTTGCCCCGGTTACTCAGCGGGTTGCTATACTTTGTTTCATGACCACACCTGCTTCTGCCAATCGAGATGTAACAGTCTCTGTACGTGACAAGACGCTCTTTGACTTAATCGACCGTGAATATGCCCGCCAGCGTGACGGGCTCGAGCTTATCGCTTCGGAAAACTTCACTTCTTCTGCGGTGATGGAAGCTACCGGTAGTGTGCTTACCAACAAGTATGCCGAAGGCTATCCGCGTAAGCGCTGGTATGGCGGCTGTGAAGTTGTTGACAGTGTGGAGCAGTTAGCCATTGATCGCGCCAAGGAACTCTTTGGCGCGGCCTGGGCCAACGTGCAGGCACACTCGGGTTCCTCGGCCAATTTGGCCGTTTACTATGCGCTGTTAGAGCCAGGGGACACCGTTTTAGGCATGGACCTCTCACACGGCGGTCACTTGACCCACGGTTCACCGGTGAATTTTTCGGGTCTTAATTATCGGGTGATTCCCTATACCGTGACCCGGGATGAAGAACTTATTGACTACCAGCAGTTAAGAGAATTAGCGCTTCAGCACAAACCCAAGCTGATCATCTGCGGGGCTTCGGCTTACAGCCGCACCATTGATTTTGCGCGTTTTCGTGAGATTGCTGATGAGGTCGGCGCTTATCTGCTGGCTGATATTGCCCATATTGCTGGTCTTATTGCCGCAGGCGTGCACCCCAGCCCCATGGCACATGCCCATGTAATTAGCACTACCACTCACAAGACTTTGCGCGGGCCACGCGGCGGCCTGATTTTATCCAATGACATTGAACTGGGCAAAAAGATCGACAAGATGATTTTCCCGGGTACTCAAGGCGGGCCGCTTGAGCACGTGATTGCCGCTAAAGCTGTGGCCTTTTTTGAGGCCATGCAACCTGAGTTTCAAACCTATGCCGAGCGCATAGTTGCCAACGCCAGGTCGCTGGCTGCCGAGCTTAGCCAGCGCGGTTACCGCATTGTTTCGGGTGGCACCGACAATCACATGTTCCTAATCGACTTGCGCCCCTTAGAGATAAGTGGCAAAAAGGCTCAGGCGCTTTTGGACGCGGTTCACATCACCGTTAATAAAAACACCATCCCCTATGACCCGGCTTCACCTTTTGTCACCTCGGGCATTCGCGTTGGCACACCGGCTATTAGCACGCGGGGTTTTAGGCCTGAAGAAATGCCCCAAATCGCTGAACTTATTGACCGGGCCTTGCGTGGTGAAGCCGCCGAGTCGGTGCGTGCCGAGGTAGTGCAGTTGGCACAAAAGCACCCCATGCCCTGAGGTGTAAAGCTTAAGAAGCAAGTAAAAAGTAAGTGGAAAGTGGTTGGTAGGAGGTAGAAGCCAGGGGTTTTCCAGCGGTGGCAAAGTCAGGCAATGGGACTTTGTCGAAGGTGTCCCAAATTGTGTGTGTTGAAACTGCCAGCTAACGTCCCTGACCAGGGCTTACGCATGTAGACCTGTAGAGGGGGAGTCATCACTCTCAGACAAACGCGCAGCCTTATTTTCGAAGGTAGACTCCCATCACCGCTGGGTGGAAAATGGCTTATTCAAGCATCCATTGCCAAACAGCGAAAGGACGAGCTTTTGGGAAATAAAGTCTGGGAGACCCTTCACTCGTGAAAGATTGGTACATGCGTACGCCCTGGACATTAAAACGTCACTTTGATATAAAAGTTTGCTATTTGCGCTTAGTGAAACTGCTCTGCTTCGGTTGAGCCAGCTAAAGCAGCAGTTGAGGCCTTGCCAGCAGTGGCACTGTTTAAGACGTCATCAAAATAGCTGGTACCGGCTTCACGCTGATGCTTAGTAGCAGTGTAGCCGTCTTGCTCACGGGCAAACTCCTCTTCTTGCAGCTCAACATAGGCGCTCATGCCCCGCTGGGCATAAGCCTTGGCCAGCTCAAAGGTGCGCAAATTGATGGTGTGCCAACCGGCTAAGGTAATGAACTGGAACTTATAACCCATCTGACCGAGTTTACTTTGGAATTTGGCAATAGTAGCGTCATCCAAATGCTTTTTCCAGTTAAACGAGGGCGAACAGTTATAAGCCAGCATCTTCTCGGGATACTGAGCCTTGATAGCCTCGGCGAATTCACGTGCTTCTGTAAGGTCGGGCGTAGAGGTTTCCATCCAGAGCATATCCACATAAGGCGCATAGTTAAGCGAGCGCTTTATAGCGGACTGAATACCCGGTTTGACGAAATGATAGCCTTCGGGGGTGCGTTCGCCGCTTAAGAATTCATGGTCACGCTCATCAACATCGGAGGTGAGCAGGGTGGCGGCGTGGGCGTCGGTGCGGGCAATAAGCAGCGTGGGTACATTAAGAACATCGGCGGCCAAACGTGCGGCATTGAGCGTGCGGATAAAGCCCGAAGTGGGCACCAAAACCTTGCCGCCCAAATGTCCACACTTTTTCTCACTGGCCAGCTGATCCTCAAAGTGAACCCCGGCAGCACCGGCTTCGATCATGCTTTTCATCAGCTCGAAGGCGTTTAAAGGGCCGCCGAAACCGGCTTCGGCATCGGCAACAATTGGTGCATACCAAGAAGCTTCCGACTTGCCTTCGATCTTGTCGATTTGGTCGGCACGGGTCAGGGCATTGTTGATGCGCTTGACTACCGCTGGCACGCTGTTGGCCGGATAGAGGCTCTGATCGGGATAGGTCTGAGAAGCTAAGTTCATGTCTGCTGCCACTTGCCAGCCCGACAGATAGATGGCCTTAAGACCGGCACGGACCATCTGCACTGCCTGTGCTCCGGTCAGTGCGCCGAAAGTATTGATATATGACTCGCTGTTGAGTAGCTCCCAAAGGCGCTCGGCGCCGTGGCGGGCCAGCGACTGCTCAATTGGCAGCGAGGGACGCAAACGGATGACATCCTCGGCGCTATAGTTGCGCTTGATGCCGCTCCAGCGGGGGTCGAGCTTCCAGTGCGCTTGCAGGTCTGTGGCTTGCTGCTTGCTGTTTTTCATGATTTTCTCCTCCTTGCAAGTTTCACTAAATCAATCAAGATAGTCATAAGCCCTAAGTGTCAGGAAGGTCTCGAAGACAGGGTTTGTGACTAAGCTGTCAAGAATTTCGGCTGCTTCGGCCAGCCGCAGGCCAGTTAAGCTTTTAAGCTCTTCATCACGAATGCGTTCGTAGCGCCCGCGGTTTAACCTCTCGCCGTCGGCTAGCTTGCTGCTATGGTGTAGCCATTGCCACAGCTGCGCCCGGCTTATCTCGGCGGTGGCGGCGTCTTCCATCAAATTGTTGATAGCTGCCGCACCGTTGCCGCAAAGCCAGGAATCTAAGTACTGCAAGGCCACGCTGATGTTTTTGCGGACTCCGGCCTCGGTGATTGTGCTGCCGGGTATCTCCGTATTCAAAAGCTGTTGCGGCTTGATGTCAACCTCGCTACGCAAGACTTCCTTTTGATGGGGCTTATCAGCCAAGACCGCATCAAACTCTTTTTTTGCGACAGGCACCAAGTCGGGGTGGGCGACCCAGGTGCCGTCTGAACCCTGGTTGGCCTCGCGGTGTTTGTCCTCGGCCACTTTGGCCAGGGCGTGTTCGGTTACTTCGGGGTCACGGCGATTAGGGATAAAGGCGGCCATGCCGCCGATGGCATGTGCGCCGCGTTTGTGACAGGTCTTGACCAGCAATTCGGTATAGGCATGCATAAAGGGTACGGTCATGGTGACTTGGTCGCGATCTGGCAGAATAAAGTCTTCCCGGCGGTGAAAGGTCTTGATGACGCTGAAGATATAATCCCAGCGTCCGGCGTTTAAGCCTGCGGCGTGCTCACGCAATTCATAGAGGATTTCCTCCATTTTGAAAGCCGCATGGATGGTTTCGATCAAGACGGTGGCGCGGATGCTGCCTCGGGGGATGTTTAGCTTGTCCTGGCTGTAGTTAAAGACTTCGTTCCAGAGACGGGCTTCTAAGTGGCTCTCTAGTTTGGGAAGATAGAAATATGGGCCGCTACCTCGTTTTAACAGCTCTTGGGCGTTATGGAACATATAGAGCCCAAAGTCAAAAAGGCTGGCTGAGACGGCTGTACCGTCTACGGTAAAGTGCTTCTCTTCGAGATGCCAGCCACGCGGGCGCACCAATAATGTGGCGATTTCTTCGTTTAGCTCATAGCTCTTGCCTTTGGCCGGGTCTTCATAGCTAATTGTGCGCCTCACAGCGTCTTTTAGGTTCTGTTGACCCTGGATTATATTTTCCCAACTGGGTGCGTTGGCGTCCTCTAAATCAGCCATAAACACTTTGGCGCCGCTGTTAAGTGCGTTGATCATCATCTTGCGATCTACTGGGCCGGTAATTTCTACGCGGCGATCTAGCAGATCGGCGGGGCAGGAGGCGACCTGCCAGCTCGCTTCGCGGATGTGTTTACTGGCTGGCAAAAAATCCGGCAGCATGCCTTCATTTATGGCGTTTTGCTTTTCGCGGCGCTTTGCAAGCAGTGCCTTGCGAGTCGCATTAAACTCGCGTTGCAAGGCAATGACAAAATTTATCACTTCGGGTGTGAGGATTTGCTTTTGTGTTTCTTGTAAGGCGTCACTGCTGTTATTGACTGCGGCGGTAATGAGTGCCATGGCACCTCCTAAGCTTTTGCTGATTTGTGAAACGCTGAGCTTGGCTAAACCACTCGGTTCGGCCTAACAGGCGGAGTGATTTCAGTATGGCGATTTTGTGTAATTAGCCAGGCCGTGTAATCCGGTGAAGTTTACACTCCTGATGGTGTATTACGCACAAAATTACACAGTTTTAAAAAGCTGAGAGTGCAAAAGCGGGAGTTCTAATTAAGCCAGCCTTGTTTTCGAGCATAGTTTTTTAGTGCTTTAGCGGCTTCGGCTTTGTTTTTAATGTCTCCTACAGCTTCGGCCTCGCTGATAAAGCGCAGTGCCTGACCCACCTGGGGACTGGGGGAGAGATTTAGCAAGGCCATCACTTCGTGACCGCTTAACAGCGGCTGTTTAGCCGGTGCTTCGCTCATAATTTCTAGGATACGACCTAGCGCCAGACGGTAGGCACGCCGATTTTCTTCACTGGACAATGGCCCGCGCGCGGCCTCACGGTCGGCAATCATCAGCTTGAGGAGGTCGGGCAGAATTTCACGGCGGCGATGTACAAAGCGCCGTGCTTCCTTGCGATTTTTGGGCAGCGGCAACATGTGGTAGCGCACCAGTTGGCTAACGCGTTTAATCTGTTCACTGGACTGATGTAAGCGCCGCAGCATGGTCTTAGTCATGTCGCTGCCCAGGCGGTCATGTCCATAGAAGTGATAATAGTTGCCACGGTCGTCCAAAGTTTTGCAGGCGGGTTTGCCGATATCGTGTAAGAGTGTGGCCCAGCGCAGAGCTAAGTCGGCGTCGGGGAAGCCCTGGGTTAGCCTGTGCAGGGCTTCTACAGAGTGCTCGAGCACATCCAGATGATGAAAACCGCCCTGGCCGATACCCCGGCTTAACGCCAGTTCGGGCAGATAAACGTCAAGTAGCCCCAGCTGATTGAGCAGCCTTATTCCGCAAGCTGACCGGGCATTTAGCAGCAAGCGGTTTAATTCTTCGTTGACTCTTTCCCAGGCGGGCAGCGGGGCTTGGCCCTCCTGTTGTTCTTTGGCATGTGCGGCAATGGCCTGGGTGGTGGCTTCTTCAATTTTAAAGCCCAGTTGTGTGGCCAAGCGCAGCGCGCGTAAGGAGCGGAGCGGGTCAGCAAGGAGGTTTTTGTGGCTGACCATGCGCAGTATTTTGTTTTTTAAGTCTGTCTGACCGTTCACCGGGTCGATGAGCCGACCTTGTTTATTAGCGGCAATGGCGTTGACGCTAAAGTCGCGCAGCAGCAAATTCTCTTCTAAGCTGCTACCAATCGGGGCGTAGTCGCGGGTGCTGTTAGCGGCTATTACCCGCCAGTGGCCGCGAACTTCATCTAGAGGAAAGGCGCTACCGCCTAAGAGCTTGGCGGCTTCTTTGGCTGCTTGCTCCGGTTCGACGACCAGCCAGTCGATGTCCTGAAATGGTCGGCCTAAGAGCGCGTCGCGTAGTGCGCCACCAACCAGATAGCCTTGTGACGGAACTGGCGTAAACTGGGCCATGTCGATATTGGCTTTGTTTTTGCTAAAAACGCGTGTCAGCCAGTTCATAATGGGCATTATATGAAAGGGCGGCCCTTGCGTATTGGTTTAACTGGCAATATCGGTTCCGGTAAGTCCACGGTGGCGCGCTTGCTTGTTCAAAAAGGAGCGGCACTTATAGACGCCGATGCTCTGGCTCGAGCCGCCACCGATGACCCGGGGGTGCTTAGTGCTATTGCCCAGTCTTTGGGTGCAGACTTGATAAAAGATGGTCGGCTTGACCGCGCCGCTACCGCCAGGCGAGTATTTAACAATCCCCAGGCAAGAAAGACCTTAAACGGCATAGTTCATCCCTGGGTCAGGCTTAAGACTGCCGAACGCTTACGTGAGCTCGAGCAAAGCCCCAAACCACCACCGCTAATTTTGCTGGATATTCCCTTGCTCTATGAAAACGGGCTCGAGCAGGGGCTCGACGCCGTTATCGTGGTAAATGCTCCTTTGGACACCAGAATCAAACGAGTGAGCAAACGAAGCGGTCTTGACAAAGAGGAAATCAAGGCACGCAACGAAGCGCAAATGCCCCTGGCCGAAAAGCTGGCTAAGGCCGACTATGTTGTTGACAATGCAGGAGATTTTTCCGCGCTTAAAAAACAGCTCGATGCGCTGTGGTGCGAACTGCTGGGTATTACCAACTAACCTCTGTCTCGTTGTTTAAGTAAATGCCCTCAGGCGAGCGCTCGCTGTAGCCAATGCTGCTGCCTAAGCGCAAAGCGACAAAGAGCAAAAACTCTTCTAAAGCGTTAGTGGCACGCATGACGGCGTCAAAGTCGAGATTGGCAGAACCACCAAAACCGGCCATGAGCCTAAACTGGCTGCTCAGTTGCAAGGCGGTGGCTTCCATGGTGGCGCGGCTGTCAGAAAAGCTGAAGGTATTGGCGTTGCCGGGAACTTGCTCTATGAGCGAACGATAGCTGATTTGATCGGCTAAGGTAGCGTCACTTTCTAAAGATTTACGCATGGCCTCGCGGGAGGTAGCTAAGAGCACATAACCATCGCTAATGGCATAGCTGAGGCTCACTCCGTCGGTGATGTTGTAGTGAGTGACGGTAATACCGGCGATTTCCTCGACGCTGGCTACCGGCTCGATAAGCGTTTCGCCACCGCCGTCGCTAAAGGGATCGCTAAAACCAGCAAAACTCTGGCTTATGCTTTGCAAAAGTTGCCCTAAACCATCGCGGGCGGCAATCTCATCACGAGTGGCAATCAGATAGACCTGCTCGCCTAAGAAGTTATCGCTGGGCATACCTGGCTCGACTACTTCGCTCAAACCGGTGACTACCGTACTGAATTGGCTGTCCGTCCAGTCAAAGAGGCCGCTGCGCAGGTCGATGCCGGTAAAAGAGAGGATCAGACTGTCAAGATCGCCGCCAAGCTCGGGCATGCTTAGTGCCAAGTCATTGAGATAATCCCACCAGCCGCGCAAATCAGCGTAGCTGCTGCCATAGCTAAGGGAGGTGACGGGTGCAAAACGCACCGTGGAGCGGTCAGCCGGAGCCGTGTCGGTCAAGAGGTTATACAGGACAAAGTCGCCGCCTTGCGGATTGACGGCCTGAAAACTTTTGCTGACCATGCCACTATTGGTGATGCGTGCTACGCCACCAGAGGCACCGGCGGTATCAAAAGCCTTGATTAGGCGGTCTACCAGTCCATCAAAACCAAGGCCCTGGGTAAAGGGTTTGATGACTGCGGCAATCTGGGCATAATCTATATAGCTGTAGAAATTCCCGGGTTCAAAGCGTCCTAAAGTGCCGCTATAGCCATTAGCAGCGGCAAAACCCGGTTCGCTCGAGCCTCCGGTCCGGCGCAGTATTCCCCGCAGAGTATCAGGGTTGCTGCTTAACATGAGCAAGCCGTTGGCTTCGGCATAGGCTAAAAACTGCACGGGCATATCGGCACCTTCTAGCGGCACCTGATAGAAGGTGAAATCCCCTTCGTTAAAAGTTTGCAGCTCGGCGGCCATATCGTCCGGCGGATTGCGGAGCAGTGTTTTGATCAGGGGTACAGAATCGGGGCTTAAACGTGTAATCAAAGTAACTGCCGGTAAGGGGTTAAATGCGGAGGCGGAGACGCTGATCCAGGCTTCTTGCCCCAGCAGATCAAAGAAGGTCAGGTCGCCAAGCTGTGCCGAGAGCTCGTCAAGGCTCTGGCTTAAATCTTGCCCCTGCTCTGCGTCTGCAAAAATTGTACTTAAAGCCCCGGCAAGGTCCAGGCGTTCAAACTCCGCTCTAAAATCTTCAAGCTGAGCCGAGACGCCATTTAAATCCTCTAAACCAAAAGCCAGGATAGTCTCAGCCGGTAAGAGATCGGCTAAGCGCTGCGCAAAGCCAAAGCCGCCCAAAATCAGGGCTAGTAATAATGAAAATATCAGGCCACGTCGTAACAAGGTAGTTTCCTCCTACTAGAGATTAAAACTTAGCTTACAGCCTTTAGCTATGAGAAGATTGCCACTTCTAAGCCAGTAGCTTTTTGGCAGTCTCAACAACATTTTGTGCTGTAAAGCCAAACTTTTCCATGAGTTCAGCACCGTCAGCCGAAGCGCCAAAGCGGTCTAGCGTAATCAGGCCACCATCCAAACCGACATATTTTTGCCAACTCAGTGAAGCGCCGGCTTCTACAGCCACGCGCGCCCTGACGCTGGCCGGCAAGATGGCTTCACGGTAGTCTTCGCCCTGAGCGTCAAACAGTTCAAACGAAGGCATGCTGATAACTCGCGCAGCAATTCCTTCTTCTGCTAATAACTGCTTGGCAGCTAAGCAGACATGAACTTCTGAGCCAGTGCCTATCAAAATCACTTCGGGTGTGCCTGGGCTGTCGGCTAAGACATAGGCGCCTTTTTTAACATTTGAGGCAGCAACATCCAGATGAGGCAGGTTTTGTCGGCTGAGCGCTAAAACTGTGGGGCCGCTCTTGTGCTCGAGCGCTGCTAACCAGGCCCCGGCACTTTCATTGGCGTCAGCCGGGCGGATGACGGTGACGTTGGGAATCGCCCGCAGAGCCATGAGTTGCTCGATGGGTTGGTGGGTGGGGCCGTCGCCCCCCAAACCAATGCTGTCGTGAGTGAAAACATAAATCACCGGCTGGTGCATCAGGGCGGCCAAACGCAGGCTGGGACGCAAGTAGTCGGAGAAAATCAAGAAGGTGGCGACATAGGGCCGGAGGCCGCCGTGCAGTGACAAGCCGTTGGCTACCGCGGCCATGCCGTGTTCGCGCACGCCAAAGTGAATGTTGCGCCCGGCATAATCATGATGGTTGATAAAGGGAACACCTTTGATAGTGGTTTTGTTGGATTCGGCCAAATCCGCCGAACCGCCCAGCAATTGTGGCAACTCCGCGGCCAGCGCGTTGATTATCTGCTGTGATGAGTTGCGCGTGGCCGTGCTTTTACCCACTTCGAATACCGGTAAGGCCTTTGCCAGCTCGCCAGGAATTTCGCCGGCCATGACCCGCTCATATTGTGCAGCTAACTCGGGGAAACTCTCTTTATAACGCTCAAAACGAAGCCGCCAGTCCTGCTCAGCGGCCTCACCGTCTTTAAGGGCCTGGCGGTAGTGGGCCAAAACATCTTCCGGTACGGTAAAAGCGGGCCACAGAGCGCCCAAATTTTCCTTGGCGAGGGCGGCTTTTTCTTCACCCAGTGGCGCACCGTGCACCGCCGAGCTGCCCTGGTTGGGAGCGCCATAGCCGATGATGGTGCGCACGGCGATGATGCTTGGTTTGGCTGTTTCGTTTTTGGCGGTGGTGATAGCCGCTTCTATGGCGGTCAGATCGTTGCCGTCCTCCACGCGTTGAGTATGCCAACCATAGGCCTCGTAGCGTTTTAAGACGTCTTCGCTAAAAGTGATGTCGGTCTTGCCGTCGATGCTGATTTTATTGTCGTCATAAAGGACGATAAGTTTGCCTAGGCCCAGATGTCCGGCCAGTGACGAGGCCTCACCGGAGACACCCTCCATCAGATCGCCGTCCGAGGCGATGACATAGCTGTAATGATCGACAATGTCATGACCGGGGCGGTTGTAGTTAGCGGATAAATGCGCTTCGGCCAGTGCCATACCAACGGCGCTGCTTATGCCTTGACCCAGCGGCCCGGTAGTGATTTCGATCCCAGGGGTCAGGCCGTATTCGGGATGACCCGGTGTTTTGCTGCCCCAGCGTCGATAGCCCTGTAATTCTGCCATGGGCAGGTCGTAGCCGCTGAGATGGAGCAGGCTGTAGATGAGCATCGAGCCATGACCGGCAGACTGCACATAGCGGTCACGGTTATGCCACTGCGGGTTTTGGGGGTTGTGTTTTAAGAACCTCGTCCACAAGACGTAAGCCATGGCCGCGCTGCCCATGGGCATACCGGGGTGTCCCGAGCCGGCTGCCTGAGTGCCGTCGATGGCCAGCGCCCGAATGGTATTGACCGCTCGAGCCTCAAGAGTTTGTCTGTCTATAGTCTGATCGATTTGTGACATAAGCTTTTAGGCCTCCAAATGTGTCTATTTTGACACGGTTTGTCTTATAACACCGGTCACTGTTGGTTGATTTCAGATCATGGGTCACTAGCAGGTTGTATGGAGGGTAGTTGCTAAAGGATTCTTTGGCAGAACATCGTCAACAAAAAAACAAGTCTCGCGACGAGATTATTGCCTTTTTCTGATTGAGGCTTGACAGAATCAAAGTTCGTCCGGGATGTATGAGGGCTGACTGCGGCGCAGCAAAATAGCTTCCCTGACCCTTTGGCCTACGGCCCAGTGTTTGTGCTCGAGCTCGGTCTCAATTCGCAGCCTGGGTACCGGGGTTGGTTTGCCGTCATTGCCAATGGCGACAAAATTCATGTGACCGATGGTGCACAGCCGACGTTCGCCACTAAGCGGATTTTCGCCATGAACTTCGCAGCGCACGATCATGCTGCTGCGTCCGGTCCAGGCCACGCGGCTCATGACTTCGATGATCTCGCCGACATAAATAGGATTGCGAAAGTCTATAGGCTCACTCGAAGCGGTTACCACGGGCAGGCGACAAAAACGCGTGCAGGCAATACCGGCATTAATGTCCATGAGCTCTAAGACGCGTCCACCAAAGAGCGTGCCCAAAGGATTGGTGTGATTGGGAAAAATAGTATCGACGGTAGTCACCCAGTTAGAGACTCTAGCGTTATCGGTGTTATCAGATAAATCTGGCATGATTCTAGTTTATGCTCTTTGGCCCACAAAAGTTATACTGACAGCGGTACTAAAAGCAGTACTAAAGCAGCAATGCTTTTGTCGAGGAGGTTGTTTGTGACAAGTCAGGCCCTATTGCAGCCCTTAGCTGAGCGGCTGATTCCGCTGCGCAAAACTGTGCTACGCGCTCCGTTACAAGTTCTTATAGGTGTAGCCTTTATAGCCTTGTTGGCGCAAATTCGCTTTGATATTGGCCCCGTGCCTATCACCGGACAGACTTTGGGCGTTTTGCTAATTGGCATGACCTACGGTCTTAGCTTAGGCACCCTGACCCTGCTGGCTTATTTGCTGGTGGGTGGCCTGGGGCTGGGCGTTTTTGCCGGTGGCGCGGCAGGCTGGGCAACTATGACGGGAGCAACGGCTGGTTATCTTTTTGGTTTTGTGCTGGCCGCCGGCGTGCTTGGCTATTTGGCCCAGCGTGGCTGGGACCGCAAATTCAGCACTACGGCGCTGGCAATGCTAATAGGCAACATCATCATTTATCTGCCTGGCTTGCTGTGGCTTAACAAGCTTGCACCCGACTGGCCGACTACCTTGCAGTGGGGTTTGCTTCCCTTTATCCCTGGGGATGTTTTAAAGCTGCTTATTGCTGCGACGCTGCTACCCGTTGTGTGGAAGCTATTGCATATGCGCCGAAACTAAATGAGCTAGGTCTTTCTACTTTTTGCCTATTACCCAACTGGGGACAGCTAAAAAAACAAGCTCGAGCACGTGCTCGAGCTTGTCGGATACCCGCCTGGTACTGAGGGGAACCGAGTCCCGACTCAGAGGAGGCGTGGTCAGCTACCCTCGACGGGTACCTCCACTGGTCAAATCATTATTTATAATCAGAACCACCTCCTTTCCGTGGTAGCAAAAGTTTACTCTGGATCATTTTTTATCCCTGTATAATCGCTTACTTTCTCTGATTTAAATACTGAACTTTGCTTAAAAGCTAAATTAATTTCAGCTTTTAAATACCAAGTGGAGAGGGCGAAAAAAAACACCGTGCTGATCGGGCAACATCAAATTTCTTAAAGAAGCGGAAAAGCACAGCAACCTTGTGGCAATTAAGCTTTAGGGCAAAAATTTATACCGAGTACAAAAGATGACACGACTAAAAGCCTAAGCTAAGATAACAGCAGCTTTATACCTGTTTATAGGAATCTTGCCAAGATTTACTCTTTTGACGGCAGAGCTTTAGTTTATTCAAAGCATAGTTGACGGAGGCTAACGTGCTCACAACGCCTGAACAAATCCTCTTTTTGCTGCTAGCGGCAATTTCTATCTATTTTAGCTATATCGGCTTTAAACGTATTGTCGATGTCATCGGCAGAGGCGAGGCGGGCTTTTACCCTCATTTTAATAACTTAACCGAGCGTTTGGGCGAGTCGCTGGCTCGCACCGTTTCGCAGGTTACGGTCTTTCGTGACCGGCCTGTAGTGAGCTTTTTTCACTCTTTTGTTTTCTATGGCTTTATCTTTTACGGTCTAGTTAATCTTCTTGATTTTCTCGAAGGTTATGTGCCGAAAGCCTGGACAGAGAATCTGAATTTTGGTTTGGTAGGCGATTTATATCGTTTTGGCGCCGATATTTTTAGCGCCCTGGTGATTATCGGCGTGATTTTCTTTTTGCTGCGTCGTTTTATGACCGGGGACAAGCGCTTAGAGTTTAACGATTCAACCTTGCTCCACGAAAAAGTAAAGCTTGGCAGCATTCGCCGTGATAGCCTCATTGTCGGCTTTTTTATTATTTTGCACGTAGGTTTTCGCCTTACCGGAGCGACCTTTTTGCTGGCCGCCGAAGGCATTGCCGACCCCTGGCAGCCTGTGGCCAACACCCTGGCAAGCTGGATTGGTTACGGCGAGGGGCGCATTATTGGCTGGCATATTGGTTGGTGGGGAGCCCTGGGGCTGATTTTGGCCTTCTTACCCTATTTTCCGCGTTCAAAGCATATCCATCTTTTTGGGGCTCCGGCTAAGTTTGCCTTAGAAAGACGTGGCCCGAATCTTGAAAAATTGCCCAGTGGAGTGCTCGAGCCCATCGATTTTGCAGACGAGTCTTTAGAGCAGTTTGGTGTGGCCAAGCTCGAGCACTTCCGCATGACCCAACTTTTAGACGCCTATGCTTGCATTCAGTGCAATCGCTGTACCAACGTCTGTCCAGCGCAGACCACGGGCAAGGCGCTGTCACCGGCGGCAATTGAGATCAACAAGCGTTATGAACTCAATCAGACGGCGGTGTTTTTAGCTGGCGGCGAGGCCAGCCCCCGGCCAGTCATGGACTTTTTGTTGAGCGAAGAAGCTCTGTGGGCCTGCACCACTTGCGGTGCTTGCCTAGAGATTTGTCCGGTTGGTTGCGAGCAGATGATTGACATCATCGACATCCGCCGTGACCGGGTGATGATGGAAGGCTCTTTCCCCAGCGAACTTAACAACGCTTTTAGAGGCATGGAGCGTACCGGCAATCCCTGGGGGATTTCGCAGGACAAGCGCACGGAATGGGCCGAGGGCTTAAATGTGCCTACTGTGCAGCAAAACCCCGACTTTGAGGTGCTTTACTGGGTTGGTTGCGCCGGTTCTTATGATCCTTCGGCGCAAAAGACGGCTCGAGCCTTTGCCAAGATCATGGAACACGCCAGGGTCAACTATGCGATTTTGGGCAAGGGTGAAAAATGCACCGGTGACCCGGCGCGGCGGGCCGGCAACGAATATCTTTACTATCAGCTGGCCAGTGAAAACGTCATGACCTTAAACGAGGTCTTAATAGACCAGACACTTGACCCCAATAAGAAAAAGCGCGTGGTCACTACCTGTCCGCATTGCTACAACACGCTGTTTAACGACTATCCGCAGCTTGGCGGCGAATACGATGTAGTGCATCACAGCCAACTTATTGACGAGCTGATGCGAGCCGGGAGATTGCCACCCATTGACCTTAGCGGTGACGTGACTTATCACGACCCTTGTTATTTGGGCAGACACAACGATATCTACGACGCGCCCAGAAACGTGTTGCAAGAAACGGGTCTGCGGCTAACGGAGATGCCGCGCAACAAGAACAATTCCTTTTGCTGTGGGGCGGGCGGGGCGCAGTTCTGGAAAGAAGAAGAGCCAGGTAAGATGCGCGTTTCGGAAAATCGCTTTAGAGAGGCTCAGGCTACCGGAGCCGAGACCATAGCAACGGCCTGTCCGTTTTGCAAGGTGATGCTTGCCAGCAGCGAAAGCGCCGAACAAGAACACGCACCGGAAGTTAGCGACATTGCGCAGCTTGTTGCTGAAAAGCTCGAGCGTATTTCTGCCAGACTGGGAGATAACACCCAGAGGTGAATTACTATCCCTGGAAGTCTTTAATCTTTATAAGCACGGCGATGAAAAAACAGACCCATCAGGGTAAGTAATGCCGCTGCCAGCGCCAGATAAGCGCCGCTTTGCAGTGTGGCCAGGGTTCCAAATTGCGCAATCTTGCTCCTGCCAAGCACAGCGGGAATGAATGGTTCTATCGAGCTGCTCAGTGGTGCGCTCGGGTCGAGATTGAGGCCAAAATTGCGTAACCAGAGATAGAGGTCTAATAAAAAGGTAGCGGGTAGCAAGACCGCTGGTAGGGCCAGCAAAGCCGCCCATTTGTTGTGCACGAAAATGGCTGCAAGTACCAGCAGGGCAAAGGTGGCGATAGCAATTATGCTCATGGAACGTTCGAACCGCGCAGCGTGCTCGAGCGGATGCATGCCAATGTAGTGGTTCAGCCTGTCAATTTCCTCAATATCACCCTCTAAGCGGTTGACATAGGCCTCTGCTTTGAGCCCGCCAGGATATTGAGGGGCAAAGAGCGTGATTTGCCAATAAGGTAAGAAAATCGAAACGACCAGCAAAATGGCCGCCAGACCTAAAAAGAGCGATGGTAAATACCTTGCTTTGCGCTTAACGGCGCTGTTTTGTTCACTGTTTGGACTCATGTGTATACCTTGTCATAAATGGGGTCAGGGCCAGTCCCGAGTTAAGGACCGGCCCCGAAATTTAGGGCGTCAATGCAATTAGGGGCTAACCATGAGGTAGCCGGCCATCTCTAGGTGCAGGGCCGAGCAGAATTCGGAGCAATAGTAGGTAAATACACCTTCTTTGTCTGCGATAAATTCGAAGGTTTGCGCTTCGCCCGGCTCCAAGCTTAAGTTGATGTTGTAATCAGGCAGAGCCAAACCGTGCACATTATCTACGGCCCGCTCGATGTTGGTGACGTGCCAGACGACTCTATCACCCTTCTTGACTTCTATCCGCTCGGGGTTGAAACGGCTGCGCACGGCTGTCATCCAGATATGTACCGTATCGCCATCACGTTCGATGCGTTCTTCTCCAGGCATGGCGGCGATAGGATCGACGGCCTGGGTGGTGGGGTTCCAGCCGGTTTCCGGATATACTTGCCAGGGGTTTAATTTATCGGCTTTGATGATTTGGGCGTAGTGAGGTTCGGCCAGACCCATGGGCATGTCGTAGAGCACTTGCATTTGCTCACCGGACTTGGAGATATCAAGGAGTTGCAAGTCTTGGGGCAGGAGTGGCCCGACATTGACAAAGCGATCTACCGACCACTTGTTTAGCGATACCAGATAGTTGCCATCAGGGCTGACGGTGTCGCCCTCGGCAGCAGTGATGTGACCTACGTTGTAGTTGACCGGTGTTTTAGTGACAACCGTCCAGGGTTCTTCGCCCGAGGAGCCGTCTAAAGACCAGCGGGCAACGGCGCTTTCAAGAAAGAGGCTGGTATAGCCATAGCCCTGGTTGTCGAATTGCGTGTGCAGAGGTCCTAGACCGATTTCAACCTGCGCTTCTACTACGTCTTCAAAAGCCAGGATGGGGATGCCATAGGGGTCTTGCTCGCTTGTGCCTTTGGCGATGGCATCCTGAATCTTCTGAAAGCTGTAAGCGGTGACCGTCGGCGAGAGTTTGCCCGCAACTACGATGAATTTGCCATCAGGAGTGACATCGACACCGTGAGGGCTCTTGGGTTCAGGAGCGAAGAAGAGCACGCCTTCTGCCGCCGAGGTTTCAAGCGGTAAGACCTTAAAGCCGTTGACTGTTTCGGCTCTGCCTGCAGCGACCAGTTCGCTGGCCTTGTCTAAGTTGATGATATGGAGGTAGTCAAACTCGTTTTGCGAGGCGCCGACTTCAAACGGAGACTTACCTTCCTCGAAGCCGCCCGTGTAACGTTCGCTGTTGATGGAGTTCAAAAAGACCCAGCCGTCGCTAACAAGCTTGCCTGCGTCGGCTATGTCTTGCCAGTAAGGAGGTAATTCCATGGCAAAGGAAGCGTCATAGTCGATACGACCCTGTTCACGGTTGAACTTCCAGAAGGTCACCATGCCCTGATACTCTTCGTTGTATTCATCAATAGAAGCATAGGTTCCGCTGGTAGGAACGGAGTACTGAGCGCCTTCGATGACCCACTCTGTGTCAGGCGTGACATAGGCACCACCGTGGTCGTTGTTGGCAACGGGATTTTTGACGATTTGCTTGGTTTCAAAGTCGCGCAGGTCAATCACACCAACGCGAGCGTTGGCCTTGTCGTTGATAAATAAGTATTGCCCATCGTAATCACCGGCGGTTTCGCTGAGTGCTGGGTGGTGGGTGTCGCCCCAGGTTAATTCCACGCCATTATCACTGCCGCTGGCCAGAATTTCTTGGGCATCCGTGCCGTAGCCCCAACCCTGCCAGGATTCCGGGCTGAAGACGCCAATGACTTTTAACAAACGCATTGAGGGAAGCCCGATGACCAAAACCTGACCCGACTGACCACCCGAGCTGAACATGACGTAATCGTCGAGCTCGCCCGAGGGCATATAGGTTTTTAAGGCGGCCAGAATGTCACTCTCGCTAAGCCCGCGTTCGCTGGCAACAGCAGCAGCTTCATCAGTAAGTATCTGGGCCTGAGCAAGACCGGTGCTTAACAGCAATATGCTGGCTAAGCCTAGAATAATGCTTCGAACGACTTTCACTTGCTATCACCTTCTTTTCTTGCGTGTTACTGCCACGCAGTTATGCCTGAGTGCCGGGGGGCAAGCATACTTGGATATTTACGTCCGAATTATATTAATGAGGTTAAAGACAAGATTCCAGGGCTAAATGTCCCGGCAATTTTTACTGCTAGGATTTAACAGGTGGAAAGTAAAAAGTAAGTGGAAAGTGGTTGGTAGGAGGTAGAAGCCAGGGGTTTTCCAGAAGTGGCATTCAGGCAACGGGAATTTGTCAGTTAGCTGCAAACGTCTAAAATGAACTCGGTGAGGGGCTTTCTAGAAATGTTTTTCCACCCACCACTTACTACCAACTACTAACCACCAACCACTCACTACCACCGAAACGCTCTCTAACTTTCTATCTTAAAAACTCTGAAATAATTGCAGCAGCAAAAAGGCATTGAGCACAATGATCACGGCGGCGATAATGCCGCCGACAACGCTGGTTAGCTTGCTATTGGCTAGTTCGCCGACGATTTCGCGCTTGCGGGTAAATTGCAGCAGCGGAATCAGGGCAAAGGGAATACCAAAGCTTAAGATCACTTGTGAAAGCACCAGGACGGCGGTGGGGTCTAGACCTAGCAGAATAATGACTAGTGAAGGCAGCATGGTGATACCGCGGCGCACCCACAATGGAATGGAAAAACGGACAAAGCCTTGCATAATCACTTGCCCGGCCATGGTGCCAACTGTTGAAGAAGAAAGCCCCGAAGCCAATAGGGAAATGGCAAAAGCCGCACTGGCAAGACCTCCTAAAAGAGGTGTGAGTGTACGGTAGGCGGTAGTGATATCGGCAATGTCTTGGTTGCCAGTGGCATTAAAGGTAGCTGCAGCCATAGCCAGCATGGCCATGTTGACAAAACCGGCAATACCCATGGCAATAAAAACGTCTATTAGATTAAAGCGATAGAGGCGGCGGCGTTGCTCTGCAGTGCGGGGCACAATACGGTTTTGGGTGAGTGCTGAGTGCAGATAAATCACATGGGGCATAACCGTTGCACCTAAGATGCCAGCAGCTAAGTAAACGCTTTGCGGACCCTGAAAACTGGGAATGGCCAGTCCACGAACCAGCTCGAGCCCTCCGGGTTTGCTCAAGAAAATCTCGATGACATAAGCGCCGGCAATTACGGCGACTAACACGGCAATAACGGCTTCTAAGGGTCTAAAGCCATAGCGCTGTAAGCCCAGGATGGCAAAGGTGGCAATGCCGGTTAAGATGCCGCCCCAGAAAAGTGGGATACCAAAGAGCAGTTGAAAACCCAGTGCCGCTCCTAAGAACTCGGCCAGGTCGGTGGCCATAGCGATCAGTTCGGCCTGAACCCAGTAAAACCAGACCAGCGGCTTTGGATAGCGGTCGCGGATGACCTCGGGTAGGTTTTTGCCGGTGGCAATGCCTAATTTGGCCGAGAGTGCCTGTACCAACATGGCCATGAGATTGGCCCAGAGCACCACCCACAACAGTTGATAGCCAAAAGTGGCGCCGCTTTCGATATTGGTAGCAAAGTTGCCGGGGTCAACATAGGCTACTGCCGCAATAAAAGCTGGGCCTAAAAAGGGTGTGAGATGATGCCAGCCCCGCCGAGGGCTTTTTTTGCGCTCGAGCACTTCCTGAGCGCCACGTAGGGCCTGCTTATCCATGCTCGAGCTGGCCTGCGTTTGGTCATCAGCCGGATTTGCACCATCATTTTGCTTAGGAGAAGGTCTCATTTGCTGATAGTTCTTGTACACAGTGTCGGAGCTGGGATTTTGTCAACGGGCTTAAAAACACGGTTAAAACCGAGGTCTTGCAGATTTATCACGGTATTGTAACTAAGCTTTTTGTTAATAAATAAGGATTTCAGAAATTCAAAGTTAGACATAGCTAAAAATAACTATATGACCACTTTATTCTATTGTCAATCGGAGCTAACAAAGCTGCATAAGATTTGTTAGCCGCCTTACACGAGTTGGTAAGAAGTAGAAAGTAGTGAGTGGAAAGATAAGTGGGGAAAGTTGAGGGTTATCTTGCCTAAATTTTAACGGTTGGCCGACGTTTGGACTGGTTGACTAAAATAATGCCCAAAACGGCGATAGCGCCTCCGACTAAGGTAAGCCGGGTCGGCACTTCGCCAATAAGCAGCCAGGAAAAAATCAGGCTGAATACGGGAACACTGTAGAGATAAGCTGTTACCAGCGTCACCGGCGCTTTTGACAGGGAATAAGCGAAAAGTGCATAGGCGATGGCGGCGGGAAAGACGCCGATATAAATTGCCGCTAAAAGCGGTTTAAGACCGGCGCTGGAAATATCCGTTAAAAAACCAGGCCAGAAGATTAGCAAGGGCAGGGTTCCAGCCCAGGTAGCAAAAGCCGAGACTTCGACGGCCTGGTAACGTCCAAACAGACGAGTTTGCAGCACGGCGAAAAAGGCTGTCACCAGAGCAGATAGCAAAATGAGCAGTGCATAAGGGTTAAAACCCAGATTAGCATCTTCGCCGAGCACAATTAAGATCACTCCGGCAAAAGAAACAATAATCCCCAGCCAACCCAGCAGCGGCAGACGGTCACCAATCAAAAAATAGGCGACGATAGCGGTTAGGGCCGGGGCGGTGGCGATAATTAAACTGGCCGCCCCTGCCGTGACATAGAGCTCGCCAAAATTCAGAGCCGTGTGATAGATGCTGATGCCCAGTAGGCCGAGCAGCAAAAAGAAGGGAATGTCTTGCCGCTTAGGCCATAGTCTTCTTTTGTTAATTAGCAAATAGGGGATAAAACTCAGCGAAGCCACCAGAAAACGCGCCAGCGTGAGATGTCCTGCCGATAAACCCTCCAGACCGATTTTTATACCCGGAAAGGCCGAGCCCCACAAGATGGCCAGGATAAACATGGCAAAAAAGACGCTGAGGCTCACAGGACAAACAATAGCACCGCCGCTTATTAAAACGGCGGTGCAGGCTTACGCCAAAAGCAGTAAAGCTGTTTTTGTTTAGCTAAACCGGGAGCATTACCGGGCGGCCACAGGAGCAGGTTTCCTGCTCGCGAATCATGGTCGCTTGGCCCTCGCGGTGCCAGAGGGTGCCACAGTCGGGGCAACGGGTTTCATCGCTGGAGATGCTGCGAATGGCCTCCGGGGCCATCCAGCGTTTCTCACCACACCAGTGACAGACGGCCTCGGCGCCACCGTCTTCGCTGATCATCTGCTCGCGTTCCGCCGGGCTGAAATAGGCCAGGGCGTCAAGCGCTTTTTCATCACTGCAACGGCAATCAAATTTTAGCGGCAGGGCGTCTTTGGTTAATAATTTGAGCTCGAGCCCCCAGCACAGTTGCTCAAGAATTTCAAGCAGCGAACCTTGGCGCATAGCATCAGTAAGCTGACCAAAGGCGCGAATATTGGCTTCTAGCAGGGTCAGGGCGGCATCGTCAGCGCCGGGTAAGGCCTGTAAGATAATCCCGCCGGATTGAACGACTTTGCCAGCCTCTAGATAGACCCCTAAGAGCACTGCCGAGTTGATCTGTTCGGATTGCGCCAAAAACATGGCAATATCCTCGGCGATTTCACCAGAGGCGAGATCGACGCTGCTGCTATAGGGCTCGCCATAAGGTGCGTGAGAGCGGATAACCTGAATGTCACCATTGCGACCCAGAGCCCCACCCACATCGAGTTTGCCGTCATCTTTAGGGGGCAGATCAATATCAGGGTTAGTGACATAACCGCGCACCGCACCATCTAAACCGGCCTCGGCGATAACGCCGCCAAGCGGGCCACTACCGCGCAGACGCAGAGTAACGCGATCCTGCGGGTTCTTTAAGAGCACGTGTGAGAGCAAAAGTGCTCCGCTGAGCGCCCTGCCCAGAGCCGCCGCCGCCGTAGGGCTGGCTTCGTGGCGTGCTCGAGCTTCTTCAACAAGTTTGGTGGTATCGGCTGCGACTATGCGAATGCCACCGCCAGCCGCCAGGCCGCGAACTAAAAAAGACATGCTTTTCCTTTCAAGCAGGCTTGCGCCATACACGAGGCAGAGTATAGAGCGAATTTGTCTTTCTTGCCGTAAGATCGACTACGGCGCTATCTGCGAGCTAAGTGCTGTTGGCAAACTTTCGTTTTAGAGCAGCAAAGCTTGCCTTGGGAACAAGCTTTTTGACACTGGCTCCATACATGGCAATCTCTTTAACCCGAGTGCTGGAAACATAGGACCAGCGGGTCGCAGTCATGATAAAAGTCGTTTCCACCTCGGGGTTGAGTTGCCGGTTTAAGTGTGCCATCTGCAGTTCGTATTCAAAATCCGAAATAGCCCTTAAGCTCTTAACAATGACACTAGCACGTGTTTCGCGCATGTAATAGGCCAGCAAACCCTCAAACTTATCCGCTGAGACATTGGGCATACCTGCTATGCTTGCCCGGATGATCTCAAGCCGCTCTTCGATGCTAAAGAGTTTGTTGTCTTTAAGCGGATTGTTGAGCACGGCGACGGTCAAGCGGTCATAGATATTGCTTGCCCGGCGGATGATGTCGAGGTGGCCGTTGTGCAAAGGATCAAAGCTACCGGGATAAACAGCGTGAACCATGACCTAGTTTACCCTGTTGTTTAACGTGTTCAAAAAAGCTGCCCCGGGTCTTTGCTTGAAATAGCCATTCGCATTACGAGACAGATGGGTACTAGCTTTCCCTAAGTAGCTCCTTAACCGCCTCTTCTAAGCTCATCTGACCGTGAAGCACGGCCTCGATAAAGCCTTGCTCGCGAGCGTGAACCTTGCGCCGGACTTCTTCAGTGATGAGCGCAGCAATTTCAAAACGCGCCCTTTGCTGTTTTACTTGCCTAAGCTTACCGGAGCTTTGCAGGTGACGATAATGTGCTTCTATATGCTCGTAGAGTTCACTAATGCCCTGCCCTTGTGAGGCGATTGTTTCGCTAATAGGCGGCTGCCAACTGCCGGGGGTCCACTGATTTAGCTCGAGCACCGCCTGAATCTCTCGTTTGAGCCTGGGCCCACCTGGTAAGTCAAACTTGTTGATGGCAAAAATATCGGCAATTTCCATGATACCGGCCTTAAAAGCCTGCACGCCGTCACCCTGCCCCGGAGTTAGCACCAGCACGGTGCTGTCGGCCACTTCTACGATATCCACTTCCGATTGGCCGACACCCACCGTTTCAATAAAGATCAGATCAAAACCATAGGCGTCAAGCAACGCCACTACCTGCAAGGTAGCCGCAGCCAAACCACCTAAGTGTCCCCGGGTCGCCATCGAACGGATGTAGACATTCTCATCCTGGTGCCAGCGCATCATGCGTATGCGGTCGCCCAAAATCGCTCCGCCACTATAAGGACTGGTCGGATCGACTGCAATAACGGCTACCCTCTTGTCCCGCTCTCTGGCCACGGCAATAAGCCTGTCTGTCAGCGTGCTTTTGCCGCTTCCTGGCGAGCCGGTGATGCCGATGATTACTGCTTTGCCCCCGTGAGGACGCATTGTCTGTAATAACTGCTGGCCTTGCCTAAGCCCGCTTTCAACTAAACTGATGGCCCTGGCCAGTGCCCGCTCGTCGCGGTTAAAAAAACGGTCTATAAGCGCGGTACTCACGCTAAGGAGCATAACTCATGACTTTAGCTTTGCGGTGTTGTAGTTTTCTGTAACCAATTGGCTGCAGACCGGACACCAGTAAACCCCTAATACTCCACCAACACTAAATCCGTTTGACTAAAATCATGTCCTTTACAGAGCAAAGCCTGCTTGAAGAGCTTGGCCGCAGCATAGGAAAAACAATCTCCAAAATTGAGACCAGCCGGGTGCCGACCTTTGCCATAGCGCTCATAAGCGGAGACGGCCATCTGCCAATGCGGTTCGCCAAACGGCACAATGCTTACCTGGGCTTCCTGCAAAAAACGATGTAACAAGGTAATTCTAAAGTCTAGTTGAGAACCAAGTACAATGCCTGTTTCTACCAAGGTTGGCCCAGCAATAGCTACCGAACTTGACTCAGCCACTATTCTTGCTAAAGGTTTCGCTTCTGCTTCTTTAAATAGAATCGCCAGAACTGCAGAGGTGTCTAGAATCATATCCCCTCAGGCCCAAATCCTAAAATCTCGTCTTGCTCATCCTGAGAGATACCCTTGCCCAATAAATGCTCTGGCACTTGTGGCCAGACTTCTTCTTTTAGGAATCTTAAGAGGCGTTCTTCTCTGGGTTCAGTGACTCGTAGGCTTAATTTGGCTTTGCGATCCAGTAAGGCCTTTTTAACCGCTTCTGTTTTGCTTTCACCGGTTATCGCAACCACTTCGTTGATCAGCTTTTCAACCTCTGGGTTTTTGATATTTAGGGGCATGGTGGAATTATAGCATTATGGTGGAATATTACTTAGATTTTGTAAACTCCAAATCCCCACGGTTGTCCAAAATTGTGTGGGGAGTGGAAAAAACTTTCCACTCCCCACAAACTACCCACTACTTGTGGTACACCACCAAATCCCAGGCTCTATGATTTGATTGAGACTGATTCCGTTTGAGTGTCCTACAAACCCCACGACAAAAAGGGGTTGGCAACCCCTTGCTATCACAATTGGAGGGATTTATGACTAAACAGAAACGAGCCATTAAGACCCTGGGCGAAATTGCCTTGCGTGTAAACAACTTATCGGTAATGCAGGAGTTTTATCAGGAAGTAGTTGGACTGGAGCTGTTAAAGCGATTTCCCGACAGCGTATTTTTTGAGATTGCCGAAGGATACGCCGGACACACCCAAATTTTGGCCTTGTTTGATCGTTCAAAGGACCCCAACTACAAAGGCTTAAACCCGGAAAAAACCACCGTTGATCATATTGCCTTTGCCATTGACTCAGCCGAATACGAACCCGAAATACGCCGCTTAGAGCAGCTTGGTATGCAAGTGCGAACTGCCGAGCATGCCTGGGTACACTGGCGCAGTCTCTACCTTGACGATCCGGAGGGCAATACCATCGAGTGGGTTTGTTATGACGGGGCGATAATTTAGGGGGTTTTTTGAAAAAGCGAGGCCAGTTTAAGCGCCAGTGACTCCAGCGCCCAGACTTCGTCCTTACCCGTTTTCATGGCTACATCAGCTTCGAGAATGGCGTTTAGCACAAGTTTTAAGCCTTTTTCGTCAAGGTCTTTGGCCAAGCCAAGGGCTTTTTGGGCCACAAACGGTTTGATCTTAAGGGTTTGCGCTATCAAACCGGCATCTACTTTGGCCCGCCCCTCTTTAAGCCCTACGCAGCGAGCCACTAAGTTGTACTGCCAGCTAAGCGCACCCAGGATACGAGCCGGAGCTTCGCCCTGGGCTAGCAGGCTTTGGCAGATCAGCAGCGCTTCTTTGGCGTTAGCTTTGGCGGTAGCTTCAATCAGATTAAAGGCGTCACGGGCGGCTGGTCGGTTGGCAATAATCCTCACGCGTTCGTTGGAGAGCATTTCGTCTAATACAGCCAGCTTTTGAATTTCAGCGGCAATGCCGGGTAAGTCTTCACCAAATAAGTCGGCGAGTGTTTCCGGCACGTCTTTTTCAAAGCGCAGACCTGCGTCGGTCAACTCTTGGCGTATCCAGTTACTCAGGGCATTGAAACGTGGGGTGGGCAGGTGGTTGTGTTCCCCTAGCTGCTTATAGGTTTTTTGTCTTGACGCGGTGGCTGACAGGTCGATGATGACTATCAGACTTTCCGGGGGAACGGATTCTAGGGTCTTGATGGTATCGTTGCGGGGTTTTACACCTGCCTGACCCTTAAAAGCAGCATCAAAATCCAGCAGCAGGGCTACCTGGCCGAACAAACCGGTCTGGGTGGCTAACTGGGCGACTTGTTCGGCATTTAAGCCTTCAGCTAGTTCGGTGAATTCGCCGTTGCGAAAGCCCCGGCTTTGTAAAGCCCGGCGAGCCGCCCGGGTGGCTAAAAACGGATCGCCGCTAAAGGCTAAGATCATGCGAGATCATAAGCGTGCTTAAGCGCCGAGAGCATGTCGGCGGCAGAATCGAAACGCGCCTCTGGTGAGCGTGATAGGGCGGTGCTTATCACCCCGACAAGCGGAGTGGCGCTAGCAGGCAGGGGATCGAGCTTTAGACGCGTATCACCGGCTAAAAAACGCAAGACCTGGTTGCCATAAGGTGGTGCGCCTGTCAGCATGTGATAAAGTACGGCGGCAGCCGAGTAGAGGTCGCTGCGCGGATCATCGCGTTTACCCTGAAACTGTTCTGGGGCCATATAATTCGGTGTGCCCAAAAACATGCCGGGTGTGGTGATGGCGGTGAGCCCTAAATCTTTGGCAAAACCAAAATCGGTCAGCAGGGCTTGCTCTCCTTTGATGATGATATTAGCCGGTTTGACATCGAAATGAATTACCCCTAAGTTGTGAGCATAATCCAGTGCCCTTAATACATCGCTGACAATCCTGACGGCCCGCTCGAGCCTAAGCGCACCTCCTGAGAGTGCATCTGCTAAAGATACTCCGGCGCAATAAGCATAAATAAGGCTTTCTCCCTCGGTTGCCAATAAGGGAATGATGTTCTCGTGTTTGAGCTTTTTAACCACGGCGGCTTCGCGCTCAAGGCGCTGCTCTAACAGTGGCGAACCTGACCGGAGTCGTTTGACCACTACCAGTTGGTTTTGCCAGCGCGCCAGTTCAACGCGCATCGGACCATTGTCCGAAAGGATGCGCACGGGTGTCAGCATTGTTAATAATTTAACACACTAGAGAGTTTTATCGTCTAAATCATGACTATAAAAAATAACGAGGGATTGATAAGCAAAACTCAACCCTCTCTCCCCAATCCCCAAAAGCCTTGTCAGCTTTGGTTTTAGCGAGCCAGCGAAATACGCACTGCCCCTTCACGGTAAGTCTCGCGCAAGCTTGCCCCGCTGCTTTTTATGCGTGCTACTACGTCCGGGTTGGGGTGGCCGTAGTTGTTGAGGCCATAGGACAAAACCACCTGTTCGGGCTGAGCGGCTCTTAGCAGCGCTTCCGAAGTCGAAAAGCGCGAGCCATGATGTCCGGCTAAGAGCACGTCAACATCGGGAAAGGCCAGCTCGGCTTCTACCTCTGTCGAGATATCTCCCAGCAATAGAGCCTTGGGAACTTCATCTATATTAAGCACAAAGGCAACGGAATTGTCGTTGTCATCGGCATAGGCTTCGCGGGGTGGGTTGAGAATATCCAAGCGGGCATTGCCCAGCTTTAAACTTTCACCACGCAGAACTGCTTCCACCGGTACCCGGTTTCTTTCGGCGGCAGCCATTAGCTTGTCAAATACGCTGTCGCCGGGTTTGGGAACGCCAACAACAAGCCGTCTTACCGGCATGAGTTTAAGCACGCTGATTAGACCCTCGACGTGATCGGTATCAGGATGACTGGCTATGACCAGCTCGAGCTCGTCCACACCTAGCGCCCTTAGGGCGGGTACTACCGTTTGTGCCCCCACATCAAAATCCGAAAAGGGGCTACCGCCGCCATCAATTAAAATTTCAATGCGACCAGGTAAACGAATAAGGGTGCTGTCGCCCTGACCCACATCTAAAAAAACAATCTCCGGTGGCTGATTTTCTGCCACTGTTAGCATAGAGCTGAGCAGCGTAACGTTTACTATCAGCAGGCTACGCCAGAGCCGCAGATAGCCCCAGGCAGACAAAGCCAGCGCCAGCATGGCAATGGCATAAAAAGCATAGCCATAAACAGAAATTTCACCCCAGGGCAAACTCGGCCAGCTCGAGCCCAGTTGGGCTAAGCCCAGCAGCATATTGGCAAAAAATCCCGTAAAAAGATTGACCAGTCCAGCCAACGCAGTCGATACCAAACCCAAAAGGGCCGCCAAGAAACCCAGCGGCACCAACAAGCTGGCCAGCGGAATAGCCACGATATTGACAACGGGACTTAAAAGTGGCACATTGCCAAAAGTGCTGGCCACTAGCGGCAGACTAAGTGCCTGCGCCGAGGCGCTTACCACCATGCTGCCGATAAGCAGCGTGCGCCAGTGCCACCACTTGAGTTTTTGATGACTGTTGGCAAAAAAACGTTTCATTAAGGGCGGAGTAAAGAGCAAAATACCACCCACCGCCAGATAGGAAAGCTGGAACGAGAGGTCTAGTAAAAACGAAGGATTCCAGCTCAGAGTGATTAACGCGGCCAATGCCAGCGCGGGCCAGGGCTCGATGCGTCCGCTGCCCAACCACAGCGATAGCAGCGCGGCGGCAACCATGGCCGCGGCCCGCAGCACGCTGGGGCTGGCTCCCACCAAAAGTACAAAGCCAAATAGAAGCAAGATCATTATGGGATAGCGCAGCAGCCCCAGAAAACGCAGCGCCACGCCCAGTACGGCCATCAAAATACCGACATGAAGCCCCGATAAAGCCAGGATATGCGCTAAGCCGGAAGCGGCAAATATCTCTCGCAAGTCACCTAAGTCATCTCTGATGCCCAGAGTCATGGCTTGCATTAGGGCCGCAGAACGTTCGCTAAGGCCAGCTATGGCCCCTAAGCGCAGCCGTTCTTTTAAGCTGGGTTTCGTCGTGTCGCTGCTCAACACTTCGTCAACCAGAAACTGCCCCGCTACGCCGCGTTTTGTTAAGTAGTCCTGATAGTCAAAGCCGCCGGGGTTGCGTTTGCCGTTTGCTTGGGCAAAACTGCCGCTTAGGCTCACCCGGCCTGGGGGCACAGCCGCGCGCGGGGAGATTGCTACGCGTACGCCCTTGGGCTCATCTAAGCGCAAGTAGCGCCCGTCGCTGAAACCCGAAACGGTGCGCGTTTGACCCAGCAGCGGAGTTATGGGGTTGGGACGACCTTCCCACAGCTGGTAACGGGCGAAACCCAGTGGTAACAGCAGCGCTGTGAGCAGCAGCCAGTTGAGTCCTTTAGGCCGCCAGGCAAAAGGCAAGACCCCCAGGCTCAGCAAACTGAGCCACCAGGGCAGACCCAATACGGCCATGACAATACCCAGGCCGAAAAATATTGCCGCTGGAATCGACCAGGGGATAAAACCAGGGGTCGGAAGCGCTTGGCTATTAGATTTCATGGCCTTACTAAAGGCCGCAGCTTTTCTAAGCTGGCTGGGCCTATGCCGGAAACTTTTTGCAAATCCTCAATATTGGAATAAGGACGCCTCGCCATAATTCGTCGGGCCAGCGCCGGGCCGATTCCCGGTAAGCTGTCAAGTTCACTAACTGTGGCGCTGTTTAGGCTGATGCGGTCATCGCCGCCGCCGGTACGCCGATAAGGAATGACGACGGTCTCACCCATGTCAAGAGGGTCAGCCAGATTGACAAGTGTCAGTTCAGCGGCAGGGGAGAGGCCGCCGGCCAGTTCGACCAGGTCGTTGAGCTTAGCGCCCCAAGCCAATTCATAGACACCCGGTGATTTTATAGCCCCTGATATCGAGACTGTGATATTGGGTTGGATGCGTTCTACAGAACTGCGCTGCACGCTTACACGGGGCAGCAGGTTGACTAAGACCAGCGTACCGCTAAGAATTATGAGTCCCCAGGTTAAGAGCGCTTCGCGTTGACTCATGAAGCCAGTTTAATACTGATTTTGTTTAAACGAGAGTGTCGCCCATTTTAGCAACCATTTTCGGGACGTCTTACAGGAGGCCCAACAGACAAGAAAGTCCGGTCAGCAAGAGAAATACCGTAACGACTGTTGCGTCAGAGCGAAGTGGGTGGTTTGTAGTTAGTAGGAATTCCTCTTTTTCTATAAAAGGAGGATCAAGGACTGGAGTGGGGAGCCAAGCTCACTCCACATTTTCCTTTTAAGGCGAGGGAATTAATCGTATTTGGCATAAGAAAATAATTGTGCCCACTGATGACCTGGGCACAAAAAAGCGCAGGATAAGCCTGCGCTAAAGTGCCGCTAAAAACTTAGTTAATTATAGTCGGTTTCATTCTCTTTGATAGTAGACTGACTGCCTAATTTTCTACTTGCGATTCAGTCTCAACTGTGTCGGCATTGCTTAGATGGTACTGACAACTATAAACACCAACGGAACGCTCTTTATTTATTTGGCCGCCGCGTAATTCTCTGCGACTTTGTTCCAGTTGATGACGTTCCAAAAAGCGCTGATGTAATCTGGGCGGCGGTTTTGGTAGTTGAGGTAGTAGGCATGTTCCCAGACATCCAGACCTAAGATGGGCGTTTTTCCTTCCATCAGCGGGCTGTCCTGGTTAGGGGTGCTATACACTTCAAGCTGGTTGCCACTCACTACCAACCAGGCCCAGCCTGAACCAAAGCGGGTTGCCGCCGTGTTGGAAAACTCATCCTTGAAGTTGGCAAAGCTGCCAAAGGCACTGTTTATGGCCGCAGCTAGTTCGCCGCTGGGTTCACCGCCACCGCTGGGGCTCATCACTTCCCAAAAGAGGTTGTGATTGGCATAGCCGCCACCGTTGTTGCGCACGGCGGTGGACAGTTTGTCTAAGCCAAGCGCTAGGATTGCCTCGATGCTCATAGCAGCCAAGTCGGTGCCTGCTACAGCAGCATTTAGTTTGGCGGTATAGCCGGCATGGTGCTTGTCGTGATGGATTTCCATGGTGCGGGCATCAATATGCGGCTCGAGCGCATCAAATGCATAAGGTAAATCAGCTAGTTCAAAGGCCATTGGTCATCTCCCCTTTCAAAAACAACTGTCCGTAAGGGACATGACTTTATCTTAACAGAGGCTCTCAGCAATACTTTTTGCAGGCTTACAAACTGGGACTTAAGCGAAGCCAGGATGATTTTAGAAACGCCTTGTATCCACTTGTCGCAACATAGCAATGTGGGACCTGCCTTCAGTAGCCACCGAAATGGCAGCCGAGCAGCTTGGGGCACATCTTTTGATAGCGAGTGCACCCTCAATCCCCCGAGCTAAACCCGGTGGTAGAGGCCGGCGCGGGAAGCGGGCAAGGTGACATGGCCGTTCGGCCCAGGTTTGGCGAGCAGCGCCTGATGCACGGCGAGACGAGCGTAGGCGAACTGGTGGGCGCAAGCACTCAAGTAAAGCCGCCACAAACGGGCCCGCTCGAGCCCCACCTCGGCCACGGCGTCGTCCCAATAGGTCTCGAGGTTCTGTACCCAGCAGCGCAGGGTCTTGGCGTAATGCTCGCGCCAATCCTCCACGTCACGCAGTTCAAAACCCACCGCTTCAGCCTCTTTCAGGCTCTGCCAGACGGGTATGATTTCGCCGTCGGGGAAAACGTAGCGACGCATAAATTCACCGGACATTATGCGCTTATCCGACATGGAACGAATTGGTCCTTGTGAAATGGCGTGGTTGAGCATGAGACCGTCTGGTTTTAGATGGTTCCAGGCTGTTTGGAAATAGACAGCCAAGTTCACGCCCCCCACGTGCTCGGCCATACCGACGCTGACGATCTTGTCGAACGTTCCCGACAGGTCGCGGTAGTCTTGCAGCGCCAGCTCGACCCGGTCTGCCAGACCCGCCGACTGCACGCGCGCTCGAGCCAGGTCAAGCTGCCGTTCGGACAGGGTCACGCCCAGCGCGCTTACCCCGTAGTGCTCGGCGGCGTAGCTGACCAGACCGCCCCAGCCGCAGCCGATGTCTAGGAGCCGTTCGCCGGGCTTAAGTTGCAACTTGCGGCAGATGAGATCGAGTTTGGCCGCCTGCGCCTCGTCCAAGGTCTCGTTCCCGTCAGGAAAGTAGCCACAGGAGTAGACCATCCGCTCATCCAGCCAGAGTTTATAGAAGCGGTTGGAGAGGTCGTAGTGATGCGTTATCGCTTGACGGTCACGGTCGCGGGAGTGCTTACGCCCGCTCATCTTGGCAGCCAGGGCGCTAGGGGACGAGTCACGCCGGCGTCGCAACGTCATCGCCTCTTTGGCGAGCCCGATCCAGTCAAGTGGCGAAAGGCGCAGCGAGGCCTGCTCGAGCAGGCCGAACACAGTCTCGATGTTGCCTTCTATCTCGACCTCGCCACGCAGATAGGCTTCGCCCATGTTGAGGTCGAGTGGCAGTTGCAGCATCACTCCCAGGGTTGTTTCGTCCCTGAGCACCAGTGTCGTCGCCGGTTCGCCGGTGATGGACGGCAGCGTGGCGGGCAGCAAGGTGCCGTCCCAAAGCCTTACTGCGAAGGGGCGTTTTTCAGGCAAGACCCGCTGGAGCAGGCTCAGAGTTACTTCTTTGATACGGTTAGCATCGGTTGTGACGGTTTCACTACTCATCTAATTCCCCTCCCATCCATGATGTGCGGATCACGATCTCCCTCATCGGCTACGAAAGCTTCCGAACCCGCAGCACAGATCTTTTGACAGTCCTCACAACAGAAGTAGGGCCAAACTAAGTGTAGCCGTCATTTGCTACTAGAATATGAGAGCTTTTTGCTTTTGAATTTATCCTTAATGGAAAGGGATACAACCTAGACGGTCTTCACTTCATTGACTTTAAGCGGTGTGCCAAAAATTGCGTATTGCGGTTTATGAAGTCCGCAACGTTAATTGGTGGTTTCAATATGCACAATTTGGGACACCTTTCGCTTTTGACGCTTAGAGTAAACTGACCCATGATTACAGAACTCTTAGACCACTTGCCGCAGATAGGTAAACTTGACTGGATTGGTTTAAGAAGCGCCCCGCGCGCCGAGGTGCAGAGCGTGGAAACTACCCAAGCCATTGCCGGGCTTGGTTTGCAGGGTGATCATCGTAGCTTGCGCAAGTCCTTTGACCCCAACAGTAAACGTCAGGTCACTTTGATTCAGTTCGAACACTTAGCGGCCATCGCTTCGTTAAGCGGTCATCAGGAAGTGAAACCTCAGTGGCTCAGGCGCAATTTGCTGGTTTCCGGCATTAACCTTTTAGCTCTGAAAGACCGCCGGTTTTATATTGGCCAGGTCTTATTTGAAGGTACGGGTTTGTGTCAGCCTTGCTCACGGATGGAAGAAAATCTTGGCGAGGGCGGTTACAACGCTATGCGTGGTCACGGCGGGATCACCGCGCGCATTGTTACAGATGGAGATATAAGCGTGGGGGATACGATACGTGTAGTTATTACCACGCAAAAACCGTAAGTGTTTTTTTGAAAATCATTGCCGGGCCGAGTTGCAGTTTGCCTGTCATTGCCCATTATCTGCTAAGCTCTGGGCTATGAGTGATCGCTACACCATCGTCGGTTTTGAAGCGGATGACCGGGTTGTGCTTAAGCATGAAGATGGCCGCAGCTTTTATTTGCCCCGGCACTGGTTGCCGGAAGCGGCTACCCAGGGTGACATCTTACGTGTCGAGCGAGACGATGAAATTGATCCTCACCCCGATCAGAGTGGCCTGCATGTCTATATAGACCACGAATTAACCGGGCAACTCACCGAAATAGAAAAGTTGCGCGGCAGCTTAGCTCAAGGCTTAGCTGGCGATTTTGAATAGTCGGGCTTAAATTGAGGGCTTGGTGATGAGCAAGAACAATAAGAACAAAAAGCGTAGCATCAATACCGAGGCCTATCGCGTTGCGCCCGGTACTTACTTTAATCTTCGCAATTTTGATGCTGCCGATACCGGGGATTATCCTTCGGGAGATTCTGGACGCAAGGCTGCTAGAGCGGAGTTGCGCGGGCTTATCAGGCGCATGACTCGCTTGCAAAACCTCCTTTACGCCGACGGGAGCCGTGCTCTGCTGGTTGTTTTTCAGGCGTTGGATGCCGGTGGTAAGGATGGCACTATTCGCCGGGTGATGTCCGGTGTAAATCCGCAGGGCGTGCTGGTGAGCAGCTTCAAGAAACCCACTGAAGAAGAGCTTGCCCACGATTTTTTATGGCGTATTCATAAGGCTGCGCCGCGTAAAGGCATGATTGGTATTTTTAACCGTTCGCACTACGAGGATGTCTTGGTGGCGCGCGTGCACAAACTGGTTCCCGAGCCGGTGTGGCAGGCACGTTTTGAGCAGATAAACGCTTTTGAATCACTGCTTGACAGTAGCGGGACTAAGGTGCTTAAGATTCACTTGAGTATCAGCAGGGACGAGCAAAAAGAGCGCTTGGAAGCCCGTTTGAAAAATCCCAATAAGAACTGGAAATTTAACCTAGCGGATCTAAAAGAGCGTCAACGCTGGGATGACTACATTGAAGCCTACGAAGATGTATTGCAGCTTTGCTCGAGCCCTGACGTCCCCTGGTATGTCATCCCGGCCAATAAAAAGTGGTACCGGGATGTGGTCGTAGCCAAAGTGATTGTAGGAGCTTTAGAGGCTATGGACTTAAGCTATCCCAGCGTGGACTTAGATTTATCGCAAATCAGCATTCCCGATTGAGTTTTTGCCAACGTCGCTAGGGCATTTGTCCTTTGGCGGCTTCGCTATGATGAAATGTTGTGGTGAGGTGATGCTGATTCTGTTAAAAAGCTGCAGGGGTTGAGGCATTTTTAATGCGAGTGTAATGAAAAGAAGCAAATGGGAGTTTTCAAAATTAGAGAATTAAGCAGATTCAGCTTATAGGGTGTGAATGTTTGTACTACGCTAGATATGTATAAATTGGCTGAATCTATGTCTTTTAGGCAAGGGTGAAAGCCCCTCAAATAACGTGATCTTTTAAAGCCAGCTTTTAAGTGTTAAGGAGGAGCAAATCTTGGCGCAGGCAATTTTGGTAGTCCCGACCGGACAGGGTGTAGGCTTGACATCAGTGGCCGTGGGTTTGGTGAGGGCGCTTGATAGACGCGGCATCCCGGTGGGCTTTTGCAAGCCCATCGCTCAAATGCACCGCTCGGATAAAGGGCCGGAGCGTTCGACGCGTTTGGTGGAAATGATTTCCAGCTTAACTCCGCCTGTGCCCATTGCCCTGACCCACGCCGAGGAACTTTTTGGGCAAGGCCGGGAAGATCAGCTCTTAGAAGAAGTTATAGCCCGTTATCAGCAGGCGGCAGAGGGTGTTGACATCGTCATCGTGGAAGGTTTGGTGGCCACCCGCGAAATTCCCTATGCCGCGCGCATCAATGCCGATATTGCCAAGAGCTTAGACGCCAATATCATCTTTGTGGCGACAGCCGGTAAGAATACGCCCGAGCAGCTTGCTGATGTGCTCGAGCTGACCGCTCAGGATTTTGGCGGGATTACCCATGAGCGCATTCTGGGGGTGATTCTCAATCAGGTGGGTGCTCCTGTTGACCAGGCCGGGCGTATCCGTCTGGACTTTACCCTAGAAAGCTCTAGTGAAAGCAGGCAGCAGGAAGTGCAGCAGTGGTCGGAAGCTCCGCTGTTTAAAAACGGCAAATTCAAACTGCTAGGTTCGATTCCTTGGCAGCGGGATTTGCTCGAGCCCCGCGTGCTGGATATCCAGCGTTCTACAAGAGCCAAGATATTATTTGAGGGGCATTTGGACCGCCGCATTACCCACGTGGCTTTAGCAGCAAGCTCTTTAGAAACTTTAAGCGACAAACTCCGCCCCGGCGCTTTGGTGATTGCTCCTGGTGACCGCAACGATGTGCTTTTGGCTGCTTCGATGGCGGCGCTAAGCGGTACGCATATTGCCGCTTTGTTGCTCACCGGCGACCTAAAGCCAAATCCTAATGTCCTGGAACTGTGCCGTCAGGGTCTGGAGACAGGTCTGCCGGTACTGTCGGTACCTTATAGCAGCCTGCAATCGGTGTTGAACGTGCCACGCACCAACCTAGAAGTTCCCCTTGACGACAAGGAGCGTATTGAAATGGTGGTGCGGGCTGTTGCCGCGCATATTGATATTACCTGGGCGGATAAGCTGCGCAGCCGCACCGCCGAGCCGCGCTTAAGCCCTCCGGCATTTCGTTACTATTTAGTGGAGCGGGCACATCGGGCCAATAAACGCATTGTTTTGCCTGAGGGTGACGAACCCCGCACCATCAAAGCCGCGGCTATTTGCCAAGAGCGCGGTATTGCCCGTTGCGTGCTGCTCGGTGAGCCCAAGCGTATTCATAAGGTCGCGGCGCAAAATGGCGTGGAAATTCCCCCGGGTATTGAGATAATCAATCCGGCGGATGTGCTGGCCAAATACATTGATCCCATGGTCGAACTGCGTAAGCACAAAGGCCTTATCCCTCCCGCCGCCGAAGAAGCGCTGCAAGACAACGTGGTTCTGGGCACTATGATGCTGCAACAGGGGGATGTTGACGGCCTGGTTTCGGGGGCGGTGCATACTACGGCCAATACTATCCGTCCGGCCTTGCAGCTTATCAAGACGGCACCGGGCATCAACATCGTCTCATCAATCTTTTTCATGCTGCTGCCCGAGCAGGTGCTGGTTTATGGCGATTGTGCCGTCAACCCCGACCCAACGGCGGAAGAACTGGCGGATATTGCTCTGCAAAGCGCGGACTCGGCTGCAGCCTTTGGCATTCCGCCGCGCGTGGCCATGCTCAGCTATAGCACCGGTAGCTCGGGGAGCGGCAGCGATGTCGAGAAAGTCATAAAAGCTACCCGTATCGCCCAGCAACGCCGCCCTGATTTGCTGATTGATGGGCCGTTGCAATATGACGCTGCCGCCATCAAAGACGTGGCCCGCAGCAAGGCGCCTGACAGCAAAGTGGCGGGTCGCGCCACGGTCTTTATCTTCCCCGACCTAAACACCGGTAACACTACCTACAAAGCCGTACAGCGCAGCGCGGACGTTATCAGCGTCGGCCCTATGCTGCAAGGCTTGCGCAAACCAGTCAACGACTTATCCCGAGGTGCTTTGGTCGAAGATATCGTCTTTACCATTGCCTTAACCGCGATCCAGGCGGAGCAGGCGGCCAAGCGAGAGGTCCAGGCGGTTTAGCCGCTTACGATACAGGGCTAAGAAGCGCTAAAAGGGCGTATAGGCCACCGGCCTTGGCGACCACAGGGGTTCGCCGTATTTGGCACCAATAAAGGTGCCCCAGTAAGCCGCGCGTCCCCGGCGGCGCAGATAAATGTCCGGGGTGACCGTTTCCGAAGCGGCCTCGCCGGTAAACTGGCTGTCATAGCAGCGTATGGCCGCTTCCCAGATATCGATATAGTCGCTGGTGTCGATTACCAAAGAAGCTTCAAAGGGGCCGTTACCCATATAGTAAAAGAAGTTTTCGGGCTTAAAAGGCGTACCGCTTAGAGGACTGTTCTTAAGACCAGCTAAATGCAGCGCTGCCGGAATGATGTGCGCTGCGGCCACATGATCGGGATGCCGGTCATTAAAATGTGGCGCGACGATGACCCGGGGTTTAAGTTCGCGCAGGTGATGGGCGAGCTGCAAACGCCGGTCTTCGCTGTCCATTATCCTTGAATCGGGCCAGCCTAGGTTTAAGCGCAGATCCAATCCCAGGATTTGTGAAGCGGCTTTCGCCTCTTGCTCACGTATTTCCGGCGTGCCCTTAGTGGCGGCCTCGCCACGAGTTAAGTCTATGATGCCGGTGCTGCGCCCTTCGGCCTTGGCCCTGGCAAGGCTGCCGCCCATACCCAGTTCGGCATCGTCTGGATGAGGGCTGATAACCAGAAAATCAAGCATTTGCATTTGCCTCCTTGGCTTACGACTTCATGCCCAGGCGCCTTTCATCGCCCTGAGCCAAACGAATGATGTTGCTGCGGTGACGTATGATGGCCAAAGCTGCCAGGGCGATAGCTAAAAAGAGTGCTGCTGGGCTATAACTGCCCATTAACAGCAGCAGCGGTGTGCTAAAAAGCCCCACGAGTGAACCCAGTGAAACATAGCGGCCTATGGCGATAGTAAAGATGCCAATTGCAGCGGCGGCTACGGTCACCAGTGGTGAGATAAGCAAAAAAACACCCAGGCTGGTGGCGATGCCCTTACCGCCTTTAAACCCTAGAAAAATGTTGAAGTTATTGCCCAGTACTGCGGCCAAACCTGCTAAGGCAATACCCCAGGGGCTGACGTTTAGCATTGTAGGAATAAGTACGGCTAACATGCCTTTTACCGGGTCGGCAATCACTACTACCAAGGCCGGTATCAGACCCACCGAGCGCAGTACGTTGGTAGCCCCGATATTGCCCGAGCCAGCTTTTTGAATATCTACCCCTCGCGCCTTGGCTACCAACAGGCCGGTGGGCACGCTGCCCAGCAGATAGCCGAGGATAAAAGAGAGGATGAGAACGAATGTCGTCACAATATGTTTCTCCTCAGCGCGAAAAGCGCGAAAGTTGCACCTGGCTCTTTAGAATGGCTCGAGCCCCCGCGCACCCAGAGCAAATAGATTCTCAAATGCAGAACACTACTTACAAAACTAGTCTTCACAGTTTAGATTGTACATCCCGGTATCTGCTTTACCGGAAGCTTTATGGTGTTGTCCTAAAACCTTTTTAAGATAAAGTGACATAGGCTGGTGGCTGGAGTAATACCAAGGTGACATTAAAACCGCCCGCGAGAGCGTATCCTTAGATGATTCAAACTACGACACCTTTAGATTGATTTGGTATAAATTGGCGCTGAATAAGACTTGTCAAACTCAAGCAGCTTTGTTAGACTAGCTTTCGCCTCATTGAGAGGCGTTTATTCCGCGATAGCTCAGCGGTAGAGCAATCGGCTGTTAACCGATCGGTCCTTGGTTCGAATCCAAGTCGCGGAGCCAATTAAAACCCCCGAGAAGATCGGGGGTTTTTTAGACCTAACGAACTTCGCTGCCGCTGGCCAAATCCCGGTCCAGGGTGGTTACGCTTAAGTTGCCGTCTTTATCCTCGGCGGCCAAAATCATACCCTCGGAGAGGATGCCGCGCAGTTTCACGGGTTTCAGGTTGGCGACAATCACCAGCTTCTTACCCACCATTTCCTCGGGCTGGTACCACTGCTTGATGCCCGAGACGATGGTGCGCTTTTCGGGGCCGACTTTGACCGTAAGAACCAGGAGTTTGTCGGCTTTGGGGTGTGTCTGGGCCTTAGTGACTTCGGCCACGCGAAACTCCAGTTTGGCGAAGTCGTCAATGCTTACTTCTGCTTTGTGTTTTAGCGCTTCTTCACCGACTTCTATGGCCTGTTGCAACGCCGCTAAATCCACCCGGGGGAAGAGCGGCTCACCGCTCTGGGTTTGGGTCTCAGCCGGTGTCAGCCCCCACTGCGCAGCGTCGGCCAGGGTGTAGTTTCTGTTACCTAAACCAAGTTGAAGACGCAATTCCTGCGCTTTTTGCGGGATGATGGGCTCGAGCATAATCGAAGCGCAGCGCAAAGCCTCTATGCAGTTATAAAGCACCGTGTTAAGCCTGCTGGCTTGCTGCTCGTCCTTGGCCAGTACCCAGGGTTGGGTGTCGGCAATGTATTTATTGGCTTTGCGGACGGCTTCTAAAACTTTCTCAATCGCCCGGTCAAATTGCAGATTGTCAAAAAGCCGCACAATCTCTTGGGGTAACGTATTGAACGCTGCTTTCAGTTCAAGGTCGGTGCTTGTCAGCTCAGCCGCTGCCGGCACTATGCCCTGGCGGTATTTACCCAGCATGCCCAGCGTGCGGTTTAGCAGGTTACCCAGGTCATTAGCCAGGTCGCTGTTGTTGCGCTCGGCCAAACCCACCTCGCTAAAGTTGGCGTCTAAGCCAAAGCTCATGTCTCTTAGCAGGTAGTACCTAAAGGCGTCATTACCGTATTTGTCTTTGAGCTCGAGCGGTTTGATGACATTGCCTTTTGATTTGCTCATCTTGCCGCTGTCGGTAAGCCAGTAACCATGGACATTCAAATGCTGGTAGATAGGCAGCCCGGCGGCCTTGAGCATAGTGGGCCAGAAGACGCCGTGCGGCTTGACGATGTCTTTACCGATGAAGTGGTTTACATGCGGCCAGTAGCGCTCGGTTAAGCCTCGACTCTCCAACGCGGAGTAGTAGTTAATCAGCGCGTCGAACCAGACATAGGTAACATGCTTATCGTCCCAGGGTAGAGGAATGCCCCAAGGTACTCGCTCTCTGGGGCGGCTGATCGAGAGGTCGCCAATTGGTTCGCGCAACATAGCCAAGACTTCGTTGCGGTAGCGCTCAGGGCGGATGAAGTCAGGGTTGTCCTCAATAGTCTCGCGGAGCCAGGTGCGGTACTTCTCCATGCGGAAGAAGTAGTTCTCTTCGCTTCGGTACTCGAGCTTGATGTCGTGCTGCGGACAGCGTCCGCCCACGAGCTCTTTCTCCGTATAGTAGCGCTCGCAGCCCGTGCAGTAGAGCCCACCGTACTCGCCGAAGATGATGTCGCCTCGGTCGTACACCCGCTGCAGAATATGGCGCACGACCTCTTTATGCCGCGCCTCGGTCGTGCGGATGAATTCGTCGTAGCGGATGTCCAAGCTATCCCAGATGGCGCGGAATTTGCCTGCGATTTCATCTGTGTATTCTTGAGGCGTTTGTCCCTTCGACATCGCCACCTGATAGATGCGCTCGCCGTGCTCGTCCGTGCCCGTCAAGAAAAAGGTATCGTCGCCTTTAAGGCGGTGAAAACGCGTCACCACGTCTACTAAGGTGGTGGTGTAGGCGTGACCGATATGCGGCTCGGCATTCACATAAAAGATTGGTGTGGTCGCATAATATGTGTTTACCGTAGAGGCTTTGTCTGCCGAGTTGGGGTTTGTCTTGGTGTCCATCGATGTCCTCCAAAAAGCAAAAAAAGAGGGCGCCGTGACGCAGCGCCCTGTAGCGATTAGGTAATTACCTATCCGGGAACAGGGCCTACTTGCATCATTCGCCAGATCATTGCCCCGGATTATAGCAGATCATTACTGTATAAATGAATTACGAGCTGAGTCGCACAGCCTGCTCATGGCTACCCTGTGGCTATATCAGTCACCTTATCAATTAATTACATAAAAGAGTCTTGTTTGGTAGGCTATAGCGTTATGGCAAAGACAAAGGGTCTCACCTCACAACAAGAAGACTTTAGCGCCTGGTACAACGAGATTGTTTACAAAGCTGATCTGGCTGATCTTTCTCCCGTGCGTGGCAGCATGGTCATCAAGCCCTATGGTTACGCTCTCTGGGAGCACATTCAACGCTCTTTAGACGATATGTTCAAGGCAACCGGGCACGATAATCTCTACTTCCCTATGCTTATTCCCATAAGTTTTTTCGAGCGCGAAGCCGAGCACGTCGAGGGTTTTTCGCCCGAGTTGGCCGTGGTGACACATGCGGGTGGCAAAGAGCTAGAAGAGCCGCTGGCGATTCGCCCAACCAGCGAAACTATAATTGGCGAGATGTACAGCAAGTGGGTACAATCTTATCGTGATTTGCCGCTTTTGTACAATCAGTGGTGCAATGTGATGCGTTGGGAGATGCGTACCCGGCCATTTTTGCGCACCACCGAATTTTTGTGGCAAGAAGGTCACACCGCCCACGCCACCGCCGAAGAAGCCATGGCGGAAACTACTCAGATGGTGAATGTCTATGCCGATTTTGCGGAGAACTTTGCGGCCATTCCGGTGATAAAAGGCGAAAAGACTGAAGGGGAACGCTTTGCCGGGGCGCTGGTGACCTATACCATCGAAGCGATGATGCGTGATAGCAAAGCCTTGCAGTCCGGCACCAGTCACTATATGGGCACCAATTTCTCCAAAGCCTTTGATATCTCCTTTAATGACGTAAACAACGAACAGGCTTATGCTTTTACCACCAGTTGGGGTCTTTCCACCCGCATGATCGGCGCGATTATCATGGCACACGGCGATGACAAGGGTCTGATCATGCCACCAAAAATTGCCCCTCATCAGGTGGTGATAGTGCCGATTTATCGCAAGGACGATCAGCTGGCCAAAGACCAGGTGATGGCGGCGGTTGACGAACTGGCTGGGCAATTGCGCGACCAGGCGGTGCGTGTCAAGGTGGATAGCCGCGGAGGAATGAGCCCTGGCTGGAAGTTCAACGAATGGGAACAAAAAGGCGTGCCGCTTCGTCTTGAGCTTGGCCCCAAAGACCTTGAAGCAGGCGAAGTGGTTATAGCTAACCGCCTAAAAGAAAACAAGGAGACCGTTAAGTTAGCAGAAGCTAGCTCTGTTGTGGTGAGCGCTCTTAAGCAATTTCATGACGATCTTTATGAACGTGCCCGGGTATTCCGTGACGAACGCAGCTTCGTGGTGGATGATTACGAAAGTTTCAAAGAAAAAGTGGCTCAGGGCTGGGTCCATATCAACCACTGTGGTAAACCGGCTTGCGAGGAGGCTATCCAGGAAGAAACTAAAGCCACACCGCGCTGCATCCCCTTTGTAGGCCCCGAGACCGATGGACCCTGTGTGCGCTGTGCTGAGGCAAGTGCATATCCCCGGAAGGTGATTTTCGCAAAAGCTTATTAGGAGGGTAGAGTGAGCGAAGACGTGGACTTTGACCAGGCTACGCTGGTGCGCAAGGCAGCTCGGAAGGCCGCCGAACGGTTGGATGTCAATATTGAGTTCGCTGAGGGCAAAAGGGAGTCGGACCTTAGCTTTGTTACGGTTCGAGGAGATAAAAAAGGGGTTTCCGATTTTCTCATGCAGCTCTCCGAACGCCTGCCGGATACGGATATCGAGCTTATCAACCACGATGTCCAGCGCTTGCTGCATACCCTCACGCTGGTTGTCACCGAAAAACTTCAGGACCAAACTATCCACTCAGAAGAACGCCGGGCAAAGCTGCTGAGTTTTGCCCGCTATGATCTCGATTAAGATCAGCCTTAGGGTTTCTGTTCTGCTGGCGTTAGCAAATGGGTTCTGCCTAAAGTGTCAACACAAGCTAAAGGTTTTGGAGATAATAAGGGCGAAGGCCTAAGACCTTAGCGAGGAGCAGCCAGTGGACAAAAGCAGTGAAAGAAGAAACTTTTGGGCGTTTATCTTAATAGCAAGCTATATTCTTGCCGTCGCCACCATCCTGGCTTTTCAGGGCAAGCCTACCGAGATGGGCCTAACAACCTTGCTCGGGGCCATTGTCATGGCCTTTTTGAATATCGATAAGATCGAGAGCTTTCGTGGTGCTGGCTTTGAGGCGCGTATGAAACAGGTCGTCAGCGAAGCCAATGACGCCATTGAGAAGACGCGTGAGTTAGGGGCGGTACTGGCTCGACAGAACCTTGACAGTATTGCTTTGCAAGGGCGTTTTGAGGGTAACAATAAAATATACGAAGACGTGCAGCGCAGAGATGAGATAGTTTTGCGGCTTCGGGAGCTGGGTGTGGCAGAAAATAAGATAGACGAAGCCACCCAGGAGTTTAACCAGCACGTAGAACGAAACCAGGCCGCCCGGATCAGAAACATGATTCTTGAGCGCCAGGATATTCCCACGACTACTGGACAAGAAGTTAAAGATTTATCAATGAATCTAAGCTTAAGTCAAGTAACCTCTCCTGAGGAGTTCCGCAATATCTTTGCGGGTGGAGTTATACCCGCCGAGATAGACGAGGCCATAGAAGACTATCGTTATTTTAGGGAACACAAGTCTTTAAGGCGTGCTAAAACTGCTGAAAAAAGTGATTAAACCTTATTAGCTGCGAGGTGGGATGGTCGCGCTTACTAGCCACTGAATTTACTATTGCATAATTGCATATTTTTTGTTAGAATCTAGCTAGCTCATCCTTGGGCAGAAAGGCAGGTGCACGGTGATTAACAACCTAAGGCAACGCATTTCGTACCCGCTGAACGCTTTGCGTCAGGGACGTATTGTGCTTATCAAGCCTATCACCTCTGCGCCCGCTGGGGCCGATCGGTATCAGGAGAAGACGGTAAAAGCCTAAGCTCTCCTCAATGTTTTGGCCCCCGGCGCGAAGTAGACACGCCGGGGTTTTTTATTTCCCAAAGTTTTCGCCTTGTTTCGATGCTTGAGGAGAAGATAGTGCATCATCCCTACTTAATGGAAAGACTGGCTTATGAACGCCTAGCCGATTTGCGTCGGGAGACTAAAGCCAAGCGGGGCGGCAGGCATTGGAAGACCCGTCTGGCGCTGTGGTTGTTTAAAAAGCTCGAGCCCGACTTGCAAGCAGTAAACCGTAAGCCCAGGGCTCGAGCCTGATAAAGATGGCAAGCGGCGGCGCTGATTTGGAGCAAATTCTCAATCACTTTATTGCCGAAGATCACACAAGAAAACCAAAAACCGGCTTAGCTGAGAAGACAATTCTCGGTGAGGCCGGTGATTTATTTGGTCTGTGCAATAGCTTAATTATGAAAGCGTTTACATAAACTTGGTCGCAAAATTTAAGTTGATAATATTGCCAAAATACAATATCGCCCAAATAAACCATGCCTGTGACGCGATAAACTAATTTATCACCAAATCCATCGATTTGACTCTTGACAAATGCTATCAGATTGTCATAGACTTTTTATGAAAAGGTTTTCATAGGTGATCTAATGTCTACGATCAAAGAGGTATCCCGCTTAGCCGGCGTATCCATTTCCACGGTTTCACGCGTGTTGAATGACACGGTGCCGGTTGCCGATGAGACCAAAAGACGCGTCCTGAATGCCGTGCAAAAGCTGGATTATCAGCCCAATGCCTTTGCCCGGGGTTTGGTAACCAACCGCTCCGGGGGTGTTGGCGTAACTGTCAATGATTTGTCCAGCCCCTATTTTGGCACTTTGTTAAAAGGTGTTGAAGAGGTGATAGAAGAGGCCGGTATGCACCTGATCGTTGCCAGCGGTCATGCCAAGGCCGAAACTGAGCGCAGGGCGGTTGAATTCTTAAAACAGCGCCGTACCGATGCCCTGATTATCCATTCGGAAGAACTACCGGATGCCGACTTACTAAATTGGGCTAAAGGCGACATTCCTATTTTGGTGATTGGCCGCTATATTGCCGAACTCGCTAAGAGCTGTGTTTACCTCGATAACGAAACGGGGGGGAGGCTGGCAACGCGGCATTTGCTTGAAAAAGGGCACCGGCGCATTGCCCATATTACCGGGCCACTGTCGATTCACGATAGCCGTGAAAGATTGGTTGGCTACCGCAGGGCGCTGGAAGAAGCCGGTCTGAACTATGAAGAAGATTTTGTTGTCGAGGCCGATTTTATGGAAGCGGGAGGACAAATTGCCACCAAGCGTCTGCTCGAGCGCAAACTTGACTTTAGTGCAATATTTGTCGCCAACGATCAGATGGCCGTAGGAGTACTGCAAACCCTGCGCGAAGCAGGCTTAAGAGTGCCGGAAGATATCTCGTTGGTGGGTTTCGACGACGTGCTCTTGGCTCGTTATCTCTATCCTGCGCTTACAACCATTCGTCAGCCACTCTTTGAGATGGGTCAGGCTGCGGCAAAGCTTGCTTTAGCCGCTCTGGATGGTAAAGAAATGGGGGTGAGACGCAAGTTTGAGCCTGAGCTAATCGTCAGAAAATCCGTTACTAGTATTCGCTAGGAGCAGCTGTTGGCGCAGCTGTTCTGACCACGGCATCAAAGCTCCCACCCCAAATATCTACTTTATTGCAAAATTTGCCATAAAAACGTTTTTTGGAGTGCCGGAGCGGAAAGGAAAGTAAATGAAGAAATTTTTTGTGCTCTTAACGCTCCTGTTAGGGATTGCCTTAGCTCAGACCGAAGTGCGTTGGTACGTCGGTCTTGGGGCGGGCACCGACGAACCCACTATTGCTGCACAGGAAGCTGTCGTCGAAGAATTCAACGCCTCTCAAAATGAAGTAAAGCTCGTGCTGGAAATTGTCGATAACACCCAGGCTTATGATGTTTTAGCCACCCAAATTGCCGCGGGAAATGCTCCGGATATCGTAGGCCCGATGGGGATTCGGGGTCGTTCGGCCTTTCCGGGTGTGTGGCTTGATTTGCAACCTCTGATAGAGGCTAACAACTATGACCTGAGTGATTTTGATCCAGCTCTGGTTGAGTTTTATCGACTTGGAGATGAAGGCCAATTAGGGATTCCCTTTGCCGTGTTCCCTTCGTTCCTCTCTTATAACAAGGATCTTTTTGACGAAGCGGGTTTAGCCTATCCGCCGGCAGAATACGGCGCACCATATATTGATGAGAGTGGTGTAGAGAAGATCTGGGACATCGCAACCATGAGCGAAGTCGCCAAGATTCTCACCGTTGACACCAACGGCAATGATGCTACCATGGCGGAGTTTGACCCCAATAACATCGTGCAGTGGGGCTTTGGCACTATGTGGCGAGACATTCGCGGTCGCCTCACCCTGTTTGGCGCCGGTAACTTTGTGGATGATGAAGGCAACGCCGTTATTCCCGATAACTGGCGTACAGCCATCGAGTGGTATCAAGACGCCATGTGGGAAGACTATTTCTACCCCAACGGCCCCTACGGAAACAGTGCGCTGCTTGGCGAAGGTAACTGGTTTGACTCCGGTAACTTGGCAATGGCGCAGACCCAGCTCTGGTACCTGGGCTGCTGCATGACATCTCTAAGCGCCGCCTGGGATATGGCCGCATTACCCTCTTACAATGGGAAGATAACTGCAAACTTGAACGCCGACACCTTTGGTATTCCCAAAGCCAGCAGTAATCCTGAGGCGGCTTTCACGGCTTTGACTTATCTGCTCAGCCCGGAAGTGGCCGGTCGACTTGCCAACATTTATGGTGGCATGCCTGCTCGTCTGAGTTTGCAAGAGGAGTTCTTGGCGAAATTTGCCGAGGAAAAATTCCCTGGACAGGATCTTAACTGGCAGGTGGTTGTCGATAGCCTGAGCTACCCCGATAATCCCAACCACGAAGAAGGTTTGCCGGGTTTTCGCGAAGCAGAAGATCGCTACAACGCCTTTACACAACGCCTTGAAAACGAGCCCGATCTTGACCTTGATGCTGAGCTCGAGCTACTTATAAGCGACCTCCAGCGCATTTTTGACTTAGCTAAAGCCAGAAACTAAGCAAAACTACAACTGGGGTTCAGGCATATAGCTTGGACCCCATATGCTGCGACCTTGTTTGGCCCGAAGTTATAGAAGTAAAAGCGCCGCAAGGTTAAAAGCCTCACGGCAGTACCGTGGGATGGTATCCCGCACGATTGGAGCAAGTTTATGGCAATGTTTCTGGATGAGGTTCAACGCGCAGGGGGTGAACGTAGGCGGCGCGGCAAGCTTGGCACTATGGCCAGGCGTGAGGCGCGCTGGGGCTACGCTTTTATCAGTTTGTGGGTGGTTGGCTTCTTGCTGTTTTACTTCGTGCCGATGATTGCCTCGCTGGTTTTTTCTCTCTTTGACTTTCAGCTTACCGCCCCAGAAGAGGCCCGTTTTGTAGGACTGGAAAATTGGCGTCGCCTGTTGTTTGATGATCCTTTAGTGTGGCAATCTTTGGGGGTCACCTTTAAGTTCGCCCTTATTTCGCTGCCCGTCGGTATGATCTCGGCCATCTTTCTGGCGATTTTGCTTAACTCAAAGCACCTTATCGGCACAAGCTTGTTCCGAACGCTGTTTTACGCACCGGTCATGGTTCCAGCCGTCGCCGGGGTGCTGATTTGGAGCGGTTTTTTAGACCCGACCACAGGCTGGCTGAACCAACTCATTGAATTTATAACGGGCTTTGACGCGGCGGGGCCTAACGGGATTCGCTGGTTTGACGACCCCTTCTTAGTCTACATCGCTTACACCTTTATCGGTTTGTGGGCCATTGGCAACGCCATCTTATACAACTTGGCCAGCCTTCAGGGGATTCCCACGGCCTTGTATGAAGCCGCCGATATCGATGGCGCTAACTTTTGGACTAAAACAGTAAACATCACCTTACCCATGATTACGCCGGTCATTTTTTACAACCTGGTTTTAGGCGTTATTGGGCTGATGCAGTATTTCATTACTCCCTATGTCCTAAACGGTGGTAGCGGCTATCCCCAAGGGCAGACTTATTACTACATGATCCATTTCTTTAAGCAATCCTTTGGCTTTCTTAACATGGGTTACGGTTCAACCATCGCCTGGTTTATGTTCATAATTGCCTTAGGCATTACCGTTTTGCTCTTTGGCACCGCGCGCTATTGGGTTTACTACGCGGCGGAGACACGCTAATGGCTACGATCAGCACCACCCAAACTACCCGCCAGAAAGACCGCAGTCTTAACAAGCAGAGCCGTACGCTGGTGATGCGTGCCGCTATTACCTCGCTGACTTTGGTGATTTTACTGCTCTACCTTTTGCCCCTGGGGTACAGTGTCCTGACCTCGCTTAAAAGCAAGGCTCAAGTCTCGGATGTCAATGCGCCCATCTTGCCCTCTGAAGCGCAAACTTACTTCTATGAGGGCGAGGAATACGATGTCTATAAGATACCTACGGCTGAAGGAGAAAAAGAGTGGGCGTTGGTGCAAAAGGGTCGGAGCTCGAGCCAGTTTGTCGATCCCCAAAACCCCGAGGCGGGTTTAATCGAGTGGCAAGGGCGCTGGCGCACACTTAAACCTTCTTACCAGCTGGCCTTTCAGTGGAGTAATTATCCCAGGGCGTTTAACTTCATCAACTTTTGGCGTTTGCTGGGTTTTACACTCCTATATGCCATCGTCACCACTATTGCGGCAACCAGTTCGGCAGCCATTGTTGCTTACGGCTTTTCGCGCTTCAGATTTCCTTTTAAGAGCGTTCTCTTTATCATTTTGATTTCCACCATTATCCTGCCACCGCAGGTCACGCTGGTGCCTATGTACGCTTTCTTCTACCGGATTGGTTGGGTGGGGACCTGGCTGCCTCTAATCGTGCCACAGTTTTTTTCCAACGCTTACAACGTATTTTTGCTGCGGCAGTACTTCATGACCATTCCTACGTCAATGGAGGAAGCCGCGCGCATTGATGGGGCCGGACCAATTCGCACTTTCATCTCGGTGATTTTGCCCCAAGCGGTGCCAGCCCTTATCGCCGTATCGCTTTTCCACTTTTTCTTCGCCTGGAACGATTTCTTTGGGCCGCTCATCTACTTAGCGGGCAGCGCGGAACTAAACCCAATTGCCGTGGGTCTGTTTAGGTTTAACGGCTTGTACAGTTCTGAACCACAACTCATTCAGGCGGCGTCCATCCTGACCATGATTATTCCGCTGCTGATCTTCTTCTTTGCGCAGCGTTTCTTTATGCAGGGCATCGTGGTTACCGGGGAAAAATAATATCAGTTGCAACTGTCTGGCAGCGAGTAACGTTTTTTGCCTCATATCGGAAATGCTTTAAGAGGCTCGTTAAGGCCAAGAGTCCAGTTAACGTCATAGGAGCTAAATAAACATGTCATCAAAAAAAGCAAGCTTTCCTCAGGACTTCCTCTGGGGTGTCGCCACTTCAAGTTATCAGATCGAGGGCGCTGTCAATGAAGATGAGCGGGGACCATCCATCTGGGATACTTTCAGCGCTACACTCGGCAAGGTTCATAATGGCGAGAGCGGGGCGATTGCCTGTGACCACTACCACCGCTGGGAGGCGGACTTAGACCTCATGCAGAAACTTGGGGTGAATGCCTATCGCTTTTCTACTGCCTGGCCACGCATTATGCCAAATGGCACCGGGCCTGTGAACAAAAAGGGTCTTGATTTTTATGACCGTCTGGTCGATGGCCTCTTGGGGCGCGGCATCAAGCCGTTTTGTACACTCTATCACTGGGATTTACCCCAGACCCTGGAAGATAAAGGTGGCTGGCTGAACCGCGATATCGTTGCGGCCTTTGTTGATTATGCCGATGTTGTGACGACTAAACTCGGGGATCGCGTTTTAGCCTATGCAACCCTTAACGAACCGTGGTGTTCAGCACATCTTGGCTATGGCACCGGACATCATGCTCCGGGCATTGCCGATACAGCCAAGTCCTTACAAGCTGCACATCATCTCTTGCTGGCGCACGGCAGCGCTCTTAGTGTCATGCGCAGGAATGCTCCAAAAGCCCGGCATGGCATCGTGCTGAATTTGTATCCGGCCCAGCCAGCGAGTGACAGCGCCCAGGACATAGCGGCTGCCCGGCGTTTAGATGGTTTTTTCAATCGCTGGTATTTAGACCCCCTTTTTAAAGGCAGCTATCCTGAAGATGCCTGGGCAGGTTATGGCGAAAGCGTACCAAGCTTACAGGATGGTGATTTGCAGACCATAGCGGCCCCCATGGATTTCCTGGGGGTAAATTACTACACCCGCTCGCTAGTTGCAGATAAAGAAAGTGGTGACTGGCCTAGGGTTCGCGCTGTAACCGTGCCAGACGCCGAATACACCGAAATGGGCTGGGAGGTCTACCCGCAAGGACTGACCGACTTGCTACTAAGACTGCATAAAGATTTTAGATCACTGCCGATTTTTATTACTGAAAACGGCTCTGCCTTTGCAGATGTTTTGGAGAATGATCGGGTTCATGACAGCGCCCGCCTGCACTATCTTGAATCGCATCTAGAAGCTGTTAACGAGGCTATAGCGCAAGGTGTGGATGTGCGCGGTTACTTTGCCTGGAGCTTAATGGACAATTTTGAGTGGGGGCACGGTTACGCCAAGCGTTTTGGTCTGGTCTATGTCGATTATGAAACGCAAAAACGCGTCCTAAAAGACAGTGCTCGCTGGTATAGCGATTTTATCCTTCGACAACAAGAACGAGCTGTTTTGCCCTGAGTTTTTAACTGCTGGAATTGATTGAGGTTGATAATGATAAGTCGATTTGCTAAATATGTTGTGGTGAGCGCAATTATGCTTGGGGTTTTGAGTGCTTGCCAGCAGGGGCAAAGTCTCAATAACTTTGACCAAAATGAAAGAAGTCAGGCCCAAATTAAGCAACAAGCCCTCACAACTACCATACTGGTAGATTTTGAATCCGGTCTTCCGGGAGGTTGGTTTGTCTTCAGCGGCGCAGGGGCTTCCGTTGCGGCGGATACGCTCATCGTTGCAGACAACGATGCCCTGGCGCGACCCGGCCAGCTTGGTGATAATACCGTCTTGGAAAGCAATTTTAATGTTGGCAGCGGTTTTGCTGGTTTTGGTCAGGACTTTAACGCTACTACCAGCCCGCAGGACTGGAGCGATGCCGCTGGCGTCAGCTTTTGGTTTTACGGCACCAACAGTGCTAACGCCTACCAGTTTGAAATTTTTGATAATCGCTCTGACCCTGCTGTTGACACATCCGAGCGTTTCGATGTGGTTTTTATCGATGACTTTGTAGGTTGGCAGCAGCTGGTTATTCCTTTTACAGACTTTACTCGAGCCATCGATTTTCAGCCTGGGGGCGCACCCAACGATGGTCTTACCCTAACTGAAATCTATGGTTGGGCCGTTGTTCTTGACGGTAATGTAGGCACGCTGCACATAGACGAGCTAGCGCTCGAGCTTCCCCTGATTGATGATTTTGAATCTGGTCTATTCAGTGGTAGTGACAGCAGTGGCAATGCCATTGGCTTCGTGACTTTTAACGACCCCAACAGCACCGTGGCCATAAGCACCACCAGCACACCACCGGAGCAACCCCTTGGGGCTGGGAGCGACAATAATGTTTTACAAGTCGATACCAATGTAAACAACAACTTTGGCTTTGCCGGTCTGGTTCACCTTTTCGAGAATCAAGCGCTCAACAGTTGGACACCGCAAGACTGGAGCAGTTTTGCAGGCATTGGTTTCTGGCTCTATGGCAATAATACCGGCAGCACAATGTTTATTGACATCCTCGATAACCTTGCCCCTGGTTCCAGCGGAGATACCGCCGAGCGTTTCTCGGTGGATATCATCGATGATTTTGCTGGCTGGCGTTTCTTTGAAATTCCCTTTGCTGATTTTAACCGCAAGGAAATTGGCAACGGTGCGCCCAATGACGGCTTTAATCTAAACGAGGTTTACGGCTGGGCCTTTGGTGTTTTTGACAGTGGGCTGGCCTTTAGCAACTACCTTGATAATGTGGGTCTTTTTGGCGAGGCTACGGCGCCGGAACTGGCCGTGACCTTTTCGGCCAATAATTACGATGTCAGTGAAGGCGGCAGCGCTACCATTAGCGTTAAGCTTAACCGGCCCTTGGGTGCAGACGCCAACGACCCGCAACAAGTCGGCGTTTCTTACCTCACGGAGCCAGGTACGGCTATCCCGGACCGTGATTATAGCCCTGCCCAGGGCACGCTCAGCTTTAACCAGGGTGGGCCTTCCGAGCAGACTTTTAGCATAGACAGCTTTGAAGATAATAAACACGATGGTGATAGCCGCGCCATTTTGCGCCTTGTCGATCCGCTGGGTGTCACGCTGGGTTTTGTGACTCAGGCGACGCTGACTATCCTTGATGATGACCCCTTGGACACTAAACTGATTGATGATTTTGAAAGAGGCGCTTACCTGTGGGACGGCAGTGGCAATGTGCTGCTCGAGCCCTTAGAGGTTGCCCCTGGTGATCCCTTAGCTGTCCCTGCTCAGGGTGCTTACGAGAATATCTTGCAAGTAAGCGCCGATAACAACGTGGCTATCCGCATTGACGGCAATCTTTGCAACCGGGGTAATGCTGTTGTTCCGGTGGCTATCCTGACCACGGATAATTTTGATGCCACCACCGTTGATCACAGCAGCGTTCGTTTTGGGGTTGCCGCCGAAACGCATGTGAATAAGCAAAACAACCAGCCAAAACGTCATGAAGAAGATGTGGATAATGATGGGGACACCGATCTGCTTTTTCACTTCCGGGTAAACGAAACAGGTTACGACTGCAACAGCACAGAGACCTCGTTAACGGGTGCGACTTTTGCCGGAGAGACTTTTGTAGCCAGTAGCGTGCTTAGTTTTGGCCGTGACTTTGCCATCGGTCAGAACTGGGCCGAAGCCGACGGGTTGTCATTTTGGTTTTACGGCACGAATAGCGGCCTTGATATTACCGTGCAATTAAAAGATAACCGCGCTCCCGACCCTGGCCCGTCAGGCTGGAGCCTGGTCTGGAGCGACGAGTTCAATGAGCCAGTCGGCACGCCGCCCAACCCCGCTAACTGGAGCTACGAAATTGGCGACGGCGCTGCTAACGGCATACCCGGTTGGGGCAACAGTGAACTGCAGTACTACAGTGATAGTACTGAGAATGCCGCTATGGATGGTTCAGGCAATCTGCTTATAAGCGCTAAAGAAGCCGATGGTTCGCTGCAATGTTATTACGGGCCTTGCGACTACAGCTCGGCGCGTCTTATCTCCTGGCGCAAGGCGGAGTTTGCCTATGGTCGCATTGAAGCCCGCATCAAGCTCCCACAGGGTGCAGGTCTGTGGCCCGCGTTCTGGAGCTTAGGAACAGACATTGACGAAGTTGGCTGGCCGCAGACAGGCGAGATTGACATAATGGAATTTGTCGGTCGTTTGCCCAATGAAATTTTTGGTACCATTCACGGCCCCGGCTACTCCGGTGGGCAAAGCTTTGGCAATACCTATAACTTCGCTAAGCCGGCTTTTGAGGACTTTCACACCTTCGCTATAGAATGGGAGCCCGACTCGATCAACTGGTACGTGGATGGCATCCTTTATCACAGCGCCACCCCAGGCGATGTAGCCCCCAACGAGTGGGTCTTTAACGATCCAGTTTTCCTGCTTCTCAATGTGGCTGTTGGCGGTAATTTTGGTGGCCCGGTTGCTGCGGATACCGTTTTCCCACAGGAGCTGGTCATTGATTACGTTCGGGTTTATCAGGGGCCGGACAGCGCCGAGCGTTTTGAGGCTAGCTTTAGTGATAACTTTAGTGGCTGGCAAAAGATAAGCCTACCCTTTAGTGATTTCAGCCGCAGTGCCAAGCAGCCTGCTGGTGCGCCTAATGACGGTCTGGGGCTTGATGAGGTATGGGGTTATGGATTTAAACTTTCCAGCGAGTTAAGCGGCAATCTTTATATTGACCAACTAGGGCTCGAGCCTTAGTTGGTTGCCGAGACTATGCTGCTTTGGTACGGCGCGGAAATGCAATTTACTGACTTGGTCGAACTTTGTTAAAAACGTAGTGAACATTCAGGTAAAAGCTTTGGATGGTTCTTAAATATCAAGAAATTTTGGCGTGAGGGCCTAGGCCCTCACGTTGGTTGGTGATTATGTTATGAGTCAAAAACATCAGAGTGTCTATATCGGTGCTTGTCCTGTTCATCATGAGGATAAGAGTGTTGAGGGTAATTATGTCGAGATGCTTGGTGAGACCTTCTACCGCATCGAGAATTATGACCGGATGCCGCCCTTTTTTATGAGCATCGTCAGTAGCACGGATCACTGGCTGTTTATTTCGAGCACGGGCGGTCTCAGTGCTGGCCGGGTGAATGCCGAGGCGGCTTTATTTCCTTACTACACAGAAGATAAGCTCTCGGAAAACAGTGAGAACACCGGCAGTAAAACGGTGCTGTTGATAGATAGACAAGAGTGCCGTTACTTATGGGAACCGTTTTCGGCAAGCTACGGTGGTTTGTACCGGCTTAAGCGCAATCTGTATAAAAACATCAGTGGCGACACCCTGGTCTTTGAAGAGATTAACCACGATCTTAAACTACGCTTTCGTTATGCCTGGCGCAGCAGTGACCGCTATGGCTTAGTCAGAACCGCCTGGCTCAAAAACGATGATGTTGAGAGTTGTCCGGTTAGTCTTGTCGATGGTTTGCAGAACCTTTTACCCTACGGAGTGACAACCACTTTACAAAACAACATGAGCAATCTGCTCAATGCCTATAAACGCAATGAGCTCGAGCCGCAAACGGGCCTGGGTATTTTTGCGCTCAGCGCCACTCTGACCGACTTGGCCGAACCCAGCGAATCGCTCAAGGCGACTACCGTCTGGCAAATTGGTCTTAAGAGGGTCTGTTATTTGCTTTCCTCGGAGCAGTTAGAGGCGTTTAGACAGGGTCTCGCCATTCGACCGGAAAGCGATATTCGCGGCAAACGCGGTGCTTATCTGCTCAATGCTGACTTTGCTCTGGCCCCAGGTGAGGAAAAGGAGTGGAGTCTCGTAGCCGAGGTAAACCAGGGCAGCAGTGACATTGCAGCCTTGCTAAGAGAATTGAAGACGGATAAATCAATACTAAAGCAAAGCTTATTAAGCGATATCAAGCAGGGGAGGGATAATCTGCTTGATATTGTTGCCAGCAGCGATGGCCTGCAAAATTCAGCTGACCGGCTCGATGCCGCCCATCATTTTGCCAACGTGCTCTTTAATGTTATGCGCGGTGGCAATTTTGCTGACAACTACACCATCGACAAGGCCGACCTGCTGGACTTTGTGCGTGTGCGCAATCCGGGAGTGCTCGAGCTTGTGGCCAGCTTCTTTGCAGAATTGTCGACGCAAGTGAATGTCGCCGATTTGCTGACTAGAGCGGCAGAAACTGCCGTAGCCGATATCGAGCGGCTCTGTTATGAATACCTGCCACTCAGCTTTAGCCGCCGACACGGTGACCCCAGCCGCCCCTGGAACCGTTTTTCGATCAACTTAAAAAATCCCGATGGTAGTCAACGACTGGATTATCAGGGCAATTGGCGCGACATCTTTCAAAACTGGGAGGCACTGGCCTACAGCTATCCCGAATTTGTTGAAACTATGATTTGCAAGTTTCTTAATGCCACAACCGCCGACGGCTACAATCCTTACCGTGTGACCCGGGCGGGGATTGAGTGGGAAGTCCCAGAACCGGATAATCCCTGGGCCAATATCGGTTACTGGAGCGACCATCAGATAATCTACCTGCAAAAGCTTTTAGAAGTTTCCGCACGCTTTCATCCCGGCAAATTACAGTCTCTGTTAGCGCGCAGGATATTTAGCTATGCCAACGTGCCCTACAGAATCAAACCCTATACCTCGCTGTTAAAAGACTGCTACAACACCATAGATTTTGATGCGGAACTGGATAAACAAATCACCGCCAAAGTTGCTTTGCTGGGCACGGATGCCAAATTGCTACCTGACGCTAGCGCTAAGGTCTTACACGTTAACCTAACGGAAAAACTGCTCAGTCTGCTGCTGGCCAAGCTGGTTAATTTCGTGCCCGAAGGTGGTATTTGGATGAACACCCAGCGCCCGGAATGGAATGATGCCAACAATGCCTTGGTCGGCAAGGGTCTTTCTGTGGTGACTGTTTGTTATTTGCGACGTTTTATAGCTTTTTGCCGGGATTTGTTTGCTAAAACCAGCGGTAGCGTGCCAATAACTTGGGAGCTAAAAACCCTCTTTGACAAGGTTCATGCGACTCTGCTCGAGCATCAAGCGGCCTTGCAGACCACGTTTGGCGATGAGCAGCGCCGTGCTGTCATGGATGCACTGGGAATTGCCGCCAGCAATTACCGCTGGCATTGTTACGAAAAGGGGCTTTCGGGTGAGTTGGCAGAACTAAACAAAGATGCGCTGCTGGCTTTGTTAGATATTGCCTTGCACTATGTCGAACATACACTTAGCGCCAATCAACGCGAGGACGGGCTTTACCACGCCTACAATATTTTGCAGTTAGACGGCAAAAAAGCTTCGGTCAGCCATCTTTTTGCGATGCTTGAGGGGCAAGTGGCGATCTTGTCAGCTGGTATCTTATCAGCAGATGAGTCTTTGACACTGCTCAAAAGCTTGCGTAATAGCCCTATGTATCGAGCCGACCAGCACAGCTATATGCTCTACCCGGATAGGGACTTAGCGGGCTTTTTACAAAAAAACACCATACCGTCTGCAAAAGTGCAGAACTCAGCGCTGCTGCTAGCATTGCTTAAGCGCAATGACCGGAGCGTTATCAGCCGTGATGTGTCTGGTGCCTATCACTTTAACGGCGAATTTCGCAATGCTAAGGATGTCAAACGGGCTCTACTGCAACTGCCCCAAGATGCTCAGTTGGTCAAACTGGTCGAGGCAGAGGCAGATGTGGTGCTGCAATTGTTCGATGAGGTGTTTGATCACCAGTCCTTTACAGGCCGTTCCGGAACTTTTTTTGCCTACGAGGGTCTGGGCAGTATTTACTGGCATATGGTCTCTAAGTTGCTGCTGGCCGTGCAGGAAACCTACTGGCGGGCTAGTGACGCGGGTGTGACACCGACTACCTTATCGGCATTGACAGAAACCTACTATGACATTCGCCAGGGACTCGGTTTTAACAAAACCCCAGATGTCTATGGGGCTTTTCCTACCGACCCCTATTCGCACACACCGGCGGGCCAGGGAGCTAAACAGCCTGGCATGACCGGCCAGGTCAAGGAGGAAATTCTCACGCGTTTAGGTGAAATGGGAGCATGGGTGGAACAAGGTCGGCTTTCCTTTAAGCCGCTTTTGCTTAGAGAGCGAGAGTTTAAGCAGCAGCCTGGCGTCTTTAGCTATATCGATGTGGCCGGCAAAAAACAAAAGCTTGATTTGCCCAAAGATTCGCTGGCCTTTACCTTTTGTCAACTACCCGTAGTTTACCGCGCCGCAGAGCAGGAAAAAATCGTTATCCAGCTAGCTGACGGGGACTCACAGGAGGGGATGGGTAGCTCTATGAACGAGGAGTTCAGTCAACATGTTTTCCGCCGCGACGGGGTTATCAGACAACTTACCGTATATACCAAGGCCGGTTGTGCTTAAAGCGTTTTCCTGAGTCATCGCAAGCACCCAGCCCTCACGCTTTGCGTCTAAGCCTTCACTACTTTCTTCCAGTACGTGGATAAGGTGAAACGTCAACAGTGCCTAGAACGCCACTCACTTACACTCAATCAAGGGTCATTGCTTCAAGCTCTTGCTGTCTTTGCCGCTCCGCTTCCTGGGCTTCACGGCTGATAAAGGGTGCGGACAAGACCTGAGTGATGGCGTCGTAATACCTGAAAATCACGCTGCCCAAAATGACCAGCGCAATGACATAAAGGGAGGTCATACCGGCTAAGTTGTCGCGGATGTTTTGTGGAATGCTGCTGACGGTTGTCGCCAGGCCGACAATTACCAAAGAAAACTCGCCGCGCGGAATCAGCATAAGACCATGCCCGACACTACTGCGCGGGCTTAAACCGGTGAGGCGGCCAGCCCAAAAGCCGGTAGCTAGATTAACAACAATCGTAACGGCGATAAGTAGCAGCGCCGCCGGGATTTGCCCCAAAGCTCCCAAGACGTCTACATGAAGGCCAAAGTCGAGAAAAAATACTGCTGCCGCTACATCCCGCCAAGGAGTCAGGGTCTCAATAATGCGCTCTTTGAAGTGGCTTTCGGCTACCATCATGCCGAGCAAAAAGGCGGCCACGGCCTCGGGAAAGCCCAGGCTTTTAGCGCCTACAGAAAAGAGGATGACCAGCGCTAAGGCCAAGAGCACCAGGGCTTCGCCCTCACGCGAGAGCAGGCGCTCGAGCTGCGCCCGGCCATAGCGCATAAGAAGCAAATAAAGGACAAAAAATAGTGCTACCCCGGCAAAATCTAACAGGCCGCCGCCGCTGGTGATAAGACCCAGACCACCCAAAACAAAGACCATGGCCAGGTCTTCAAAGACCAGGACGCCGAGACTGCGCTCTGCTTCTGGGTAGGCAATCAGATTGCGCTCAATTAAGAGCTTGGTGATGACTCCAGAGCTGGAAATATAGACTATGCCGCCTAAAAAGAGCGATGCCAGCCAGCCAAAACCCAACAGCATCCCGATGAGAAAACCCGCCGGAAAGTTGAGCAAGTCCAGCAGTCCGGCCCGAGTTGTGGCGCGGCCACCCTCTAAAAAACGCTGTGGCGAGAACTCGAGCCCCATGTAAAAAAGCAGCATGAGGATGCCGAGTTCGCCCAACATGCCGGTGATGGCTGTGGCTTCATAAAGGGTATAAAAGCCGTAGGGACCTAGCAGCAAGCCCAACAGCATGTAACCAATAATGCTGGAAAGCCCCAACTTTTGCGCCAGCCAACCCGCTAAATAAAGGCCGAGGGCAATGGCGCCGAGTTCTAACAGGGGTGACATCTGCCTCCTTTGCCCTGAGTATCTGTTAACCAGGGTGGCAAACTTTTGTGACTAATAAATGCTTTTGCTACAAGAGGTCACGTACCTGATGACATTGTTCTTTGGAGCCAATAACCAAGAGGGTGTCTCCAGCATTAAGCACCGTGTCGGCACCCGGGTTAGGGATAGCCTTATCATCGCGCATGACGGCAATTATCGAAGCACCGGTTTTAGTGCGAAACTGCATTTCTTTTAGGGTTTTACCTGTCACACTGGAGCCTTCGTCCAACGTGACCCACTCAATTTCCAGCCCACCTAAGGCCAGCTCGAGCTCTGAGGCGGCGGGAGCGCTGACCAGAGGCCGTCCCAAGAGATTGGCAAGCTGCTGGCTTTCGTCGTCATCAAACTTTATAAGATCGCAGGGGCGGTCTTCGTTTTCCAGAAAGTGATAGATTTGGCGCGTGCCGTCCGGACGCAGCAAGACGGCGACATTACCCCCGGCCCTAAGCGGCATCACATACTTAACCCCAACGCCGGGTAGGGTAACTTCGCGCACTTCAATTTCGTTCTTTATCTGCTCCATGCAAGTATCTTAAGCCCAAGTGGGGCCTGGGGTTGGTCTTGGATAACCAATGATGATTCACAGCAGCCGGCAATGGTAAGAAGCTCAGGCTTGAGCTTTTAGCCTAGAGCTTCCAGGTTATTGACAGAGTAAAAAGTCACGACTACAAAAAGTCCTGCACCTATCTTCTCACTCCCGCCTTGGATAAGGTGAAACTTGGGTAGAGCCTAGAACCCTACTCTTTTGCGCCATTTGCCAAAACGTTTCTTTAGCTAACGGGTGCTCGCAGTGATATTTTTTTCAGAAACTAAGCCTTACCGGCATAAATAGCCATCACCCGTTTTAAGAACTTAACGGCCTCGTCTTTGGGACGCTGGAAGGAGTTGCGGCCAATAATCGAACCAAAGCCGCCACCTTCCTGAATACCGCGAATATCAGCATAGAAGGCCTCTTCACTGGTTTTGGAGCCACCTGAGAAGATCACGATGCGTTTACCGTTGAAAGCGCTTTGCACCACGTGGCGCACGCGCTTGGCCACGGTGTCGATGGGGATGTTTTGCGCCTGGTAGACCTTGCGGGCGGCCTCTAACTCTATGTGTTCGCTCGGTAGCTTGACCTTGATGAGGTTTGCACCCATCTGGGCAGCAATTTGGGCGGCATAAGCCGCAATGTCGATGGCCGTTTCACCTTGTTTGGACAGGCTCGAGCCCCGTGGATAAGACCAGACCACCACGGCCAAACCATGGCGCTTGGCCTCCTGGGTGATAGCCCTTAAATCCTCATACATAGACTTAAACATGGCCGATCCCGGGTAGATGGTGTAACCAATGCCTACACAACCAAGTCGCAAGGCGTCTTGCACTGAGGCGGTCACTGAGGGAATCGGGTCGCTGCTATCGGGCGCCATCGAGTCGTGGTTGTTGAGTTTGAGAATAAGCGGCATTTCACCCGCGTAGTCTGCCGCAGCAGCCTCAAGAAAACCCAGGGGGGCGGCATAGGCGTTACAACCGGCGGCCAGGGCCAGTTCAAAGTGATAGTTAGGGTCATAGCCGACGGGGTTTTCGGCAAAACTGCGAGCCGGACCGTGTTCAAAGCCCTGATCCACCGGCAGGATGACTAGCTTGCCGAGACCTGCCAGGGTACCGTGATTTAACATTCGGGCTAAATTGGTGCGTACTCCGATATTCTCAGCCTGATAATAAGAAAGAATTTCGCGTACTCGATCTGTCATCTCCAACTCCTTAGCTGGCTGCTTGGGCCTTTATTTAATATTCTTTAGTCAATAAGGTAACGGTCTTTTTAGCCTTACTCAAGAGACATTAGTCCTAAAGAGCGTTTCGGTATTATTGGCAGATGTCAATAACATCTTAGCAGTGTTGACTTAAAGCCGTCTCAAAGTGGATGTCAAGGAGAAAGTAAAAAGTGGAAAGTAGAGATTTTCCTACCCACCTCTTTTTAGGTCACAGCATCTAAACTAAATACAGGGTGTCAAGCGATATAAGTTGCGGCTGTCGTGCCATGATGAACTGACTTTGCAAAAGAGAGGTTTAAAGATGCTGGCTTACTTTAGCTAGTGGTCTTTCAAACAGCTTTAGTTAAGTGCCGAGCTTATGCTGGGCTCAATTGAGCCCGATAGTCAGCCAAGACTTCAAAGGAGATTTAGTGAGCATGAATAGACGCATCCCTTATATCCTGAGCTTATTGGTTTTGCTTGTGCTGTTAGCGGCTTGTGTGCCCGGTCTGGGTCAAGTGATCGAGGCGCCTACCTTTAGAGTAGCGCCCGAGGGGGTGGTGCTGCTGAGTTTTGAACCGCCCTTGATTGGCTCGGGTGAAGCGGTCTTTAGAGTGCCGTTGGTGGTGAGCAATCCCAATGCCCTTGCTTTGAAATTAGCCGGTCTGGATTTTGATTTTTATGTGGCCGAGCGCAGGGCTCTTAGCAGCAATTTTCCGGCGGGTCTGAGTTTGGCGGCGTGGGGCTCGAGCCCACTGACGTTGGATATCCGTATTCCGCTTTTACAAGGGGTGGAGCTTCTTAACGATATTGCGGCCATCATTGCCGGAACACCAACCTCTTATCGGCTGGTCGGAACCGTTACCGTAAATGTTTTAGGTGGTCTACAGACCTTACCAAAAGCCACCTTAGTCGAGGGTATTGTGAATTGAGTCATTAACCCAGTGCCAGGGCAATTACACCCAAGACCATAGCGCTGGCAGCAGTTAAGCGGCGTTTGGTATTTCCCTCGGCCAGTAGCCTAGTGCCTAGCAGTATGCCGATCAGGATGCTTATTTCGCGTGCTGGAGCCACATAGCTCACTGGGGTAAAGATCAGTGCGCTTAATACCAGCAGATAGGCCAGCGGACTTAAGATAGCGACGCCGAGGACTTCTTTGCGACGTTTGAACCACAGGGTTTTTATCCCAGCCCAGTGGCGCATAGCATGTGGCGTTAGTAAAAGGCTACGTCCGGCATTAGAGGCCCAGTCGTAGAGCAGGGGATGGATTAGCAGTATGCTGACCGCGTATTTGTCCCAGAGGGTATAAGCGGCAATAAAGCTGCCGGTGAGCAGGCCGTAGCCAAGTGCCCGACGGCTTGCCGGAGTTGCTGGTGCGCTCGAGCCCCCGGTTAAAAAAAAGATGCTGATAACGATTAGTGCAGCGCCCCAGAGTGCCAGCGGGCTGGGGCGTTCGCTAAACAGTAAGATAGCCAAGAGGGTGGCCAGCATGGGGCCACTGCCGCGTGCCAGCGGATAGACCAGCGAGAGGTCGCCCACGGCATAGCCCCTTTGCAGGCTGACAAAATAACCGACGTGCAGCAGAGCCGTACCAGCCATAAAGGCAAGCTCGAGCCCGCCAATGCTGGGTTTTTGCAGCAAGATGAGTAACAGCACCAGCGGCGCATAGAACAAAGTGGATAAAAGTGCTACGAGCCATACAAAAGCAGCGCCGCTGCCAGCGCGTTTGGCCAATAAGTTCCAACTGGCATGAATAAAGGCTGCCGCGAGTATCAGGCGGAGTGCCAGTAGTGTCACGGCAAGCCCTAAATATCAGATATCTTCGTTGAGCCTGCGTTGCAAATAGCTTGCTGTATCGGGATTATCGGCTCGCTTGAGAACTTCTTCAACCCAGGCGGAGCGCTCAAAGGCCAGTAGATACAAATCCCAAACGTCGCTGGAGAGTTCCGAGTTTTGCAAGGGCTCGAGCACGTCCGGTTGACCCGAAGGACGCAAAAAGCTGTGCTGGCACAACTCGGTTTCATAATTCCACCAGTCGATAAACACAAAGTCGTAGGAACGCCCCTGATGAATGCCGATAAAGCCGACGCCATAGTAATCCGCTGTGACGGCGGGCTGTGGCAACAGCTTGGCAGCAAGGGCCTTACTGGCCTCGATGAGCTTGGGGTCGGTATCCTTGCCCTCGTAGGTGATGCCGTAGACCTTCATCTGCCAGCCCGCGTTTTCCCAGAGCTCTAAAAAACGAATAGAGCGGGGTTTATAGGATTCCTTGAGTTTCATGGCGCTATCCTAACTCGCTTAGAGGCCAAACCGGGCAGAATAGCCAAGGCTTTGCCGGGGAATCGTTCTGCACTCAATCGCTATTTACGTAGCTGAGCCAGTGCTCGAACTCCGGCACTTCTCCTTTGACTACTTTGAGATAGGTCTCGCGCATTTTTAGCGAATATTCCCCGGCGCGACCCGTGCCAATGGGGCGGCGGTCAAGCGAGGCTATCGGCGTGACTTCGGCGGCGGTACCCACCATAAAGACCTCATTGGCGGTATAAAGCTCGTCACGGGTGGCCATGCTGGCCTCAACCGGAGTGCCCAACCACTGCGCAATTTTAATGACGCTGTCACGAGTGATACCGCGTAGGTTTATTGAATGGCTGATAGGATGCAAAACACCGTCTCGCATAAAGAAGATGTTTTCTCCCGAGCCTTCCGCGACAAAACCCTCCTTGTCCAAAAGCAGCGCCTCATCAAAGCCGTTGTCCCGCGCTTCGGAGTTGGCCAACACCGAGTTTACGTAGTTGCCGCCGGCCTTTGATTTGGTGGGCATGATGTCCCCGGAACTGCGTCGCCAGGAACTGGTCATCAGCTTAGCACCCTGACGCACCGCCTCTTCGCCTAAATAGATGCCCCAGGGCAGGGTGACGACCATAAAATGAACTTTATTTTTAGCGGGACTGACGCCCAGCGACTCGGCGCCGTACCAGAGGAGCGGGCGGATATAACAGGATTTGCGCTCGTTTTTTCTAATGGTTTCTAAGATGGCGTGATTGATTTCCTCGACGGAAACCGGCGAAGGCATGCCAATAATCTTGGCCGAGTCGATCAAGCGCTGGCTGTGCTCATTGAGGCGAAAGACGGCGGCGCCCTTAGCGGTCTCGTAGGCGCGGATTCCTTCAAAGACGCTGGTACCATAATGCAATGCGTGGGTAAGCACCGAGATTTTGGCCTCGGCCTCGGGGACCAGTTCACCTTCAAACCAGATATAACCAGCATTCAGAGCAGAGGTGCTGCTTGGGGCCGCTTTTGCGGAAGGGCTCGAGGATGCCGACATAAGAACCTCCTGAAAATTTGCTGCTCATCATACGACGAAATTATCCCTGACGATAAGGCAAGTCGGCTGCTGCTGGCAAGGACTTGGCGGACAAAGCCAGGGTGTTTTGCCTGATTGCTGATCGAGTAACTGTAACTTGTCAGCCCAAATTGGTTAGACTAACGCTCATGAATATCCTCGTAACCGGTGGCGCCGGCTATATCGGCAGCGTTGCCGTTGAACTGCTTATTGAGTGCGGGCATCGTGTGGCGGTGCTCGACAACCTTGTGACCGGACACCGCGCGGCGGTGCATCCCAAAGCGGCTTTTGTCTTGGCCGATATTGCCGACCATGACAAAGTGGCCGAGGCCCTTAAAAACTATGAAATAGAAGCCGTCTTGCACTTTGCCGCTTTTTCGCTGGTAGGCGAGTCGATGACTGAGCCTATTAAATACTTTGAAAATAACAGCATGGGGACTATGAAGCTCCTAAAGACCCTGCTTGAGCATGACGTTAAGAAGTTCATCCTTTCTTCAACAGCAGCGCTGTTTGGTCAGCCGGAAACCCTGCCGATTACCGAAGCTGCGGCCATAAACCCGGGCAGTGTTTATGGTGAATCCAAGCACTTGATCGAGCGGATGCTACACTGGCTTAACCTCACTCAGGGACTTGGCTACGTGACCTTGCGCTACTTTAATGCTGCCGGTGCCTCCGAGCGTTTTGGCGAGGATCATCAGCCCGAAACACATCTCATCCCCCTGGTTTTACAGGTCGCCCAGGGCAAGCGCGAGTCGATTGGCATTTTTGGTGATGATTATGACACCGTAGATGGCAGTTGTATTCGCGACTATATTCATGTAGTCGATTTGGCTGAGGCGCATATCCTGGCCTTAGAAGCCTTGCAAGAGGGAGAGGCCAAAGCCTATAACCTCGGCAACGGCCAGGGATTTACCGTAAAGGCGGTGATTGATATTTGCAGGCAGATAACAGGGCAGGTAATCCCGGCAGAAATTTTGCTGCGCCGCGCCGGTGACCCGGCGGTGCTGATTGCCGATTCGGGCTTAATCCGGCGAGAGTTAGGCTGGCAACCGCAGTTTACGACCTTAGAAAGCATCGTTGCTTCGGCTTGGGCCTGGCATCAGGCTCATCCCAACGGCTACGCTTAGGCCTCATCATCCTTAAAGGGGATATGTCATACTGGCTCGGTCTGTTGTTTTGACCATATAAAAATTAAGAACTGGTTAAAAGCAGCAAAAAATGTACTCAAGATGCTGTGATAAGCTTTACGGCGTATGGAGGAAACGCTCCGATGAAACGATTGTTGACAATATTGCTCTTTCTATTTGCTATAAGCGCCTGGGCTCAGCAAAGCGCGACCATAAGCGGCCTGATCAAATCCGAAGAAGCCTTGCCCGAGGGAATGCGCGTCGGTGTTCACGTGGTTAACCTAGATGGGGTGACGCTCGCAGAACTCGCTAGTGCTGCGCCGGTCGCCGGAACCTTTAGTGTGACTACCGCCGAACCGGCCGCGGATGTTTTGCAGCCTTTCCGCAGTGGTGCAGTGCCTTTGCCCGGTTTGCAAAACGAATATCGGATAAGCCCGGAAGGTGTCAATTATGCTCGAGCCTTAACCAAGGTCTATGTCGATAACAACGGCAACGAAGGTTTTGACGGCCTGGAGACGGACACCGGCTATCTGGGCGTGGCGACGGTGGAAGATCCCTTGGGCTTTTTTGTTTTGCTTTATGTGGACAAGGACGCTACGCTTTCCGGCAGTGGCACGGATCTTAATTTAACGGCAGGCTGGAATATTTTCACCGTGCGCTTCCCGGAAGACGCCGACCCGCTTTACAACATCCAGGCTGTTGTTGAAGATGCCGTGCTGGACGTGTTCAACCCCTAAAAGAAGTTTGTAGTTGGTGGTTAGTAGTAGGTAGTGAGTAGCTTGTGGTTAGTAGGCAAACCTCTACTTTCCACTTTTTACTTTCTACTAACACCTCAACCCCTTACTTCTCGCTTTGTAGGGATGCTTTCTAACAACGCTAGTTATAGCAGGAGCCAAAAGCTCAATGCCTGTCAGGGCTGCTTTTTGGTATAAAAGGGGCATCATGAGACATTTTGAAGGATCCTTAAACGCTGCCGGGCTCAAGATTGCCATTGTCGTGAGCCGCTTTAACGATTTTATCAGCAAACGTTTATTAGAAGGTGCAGAAGACGCCCTGGAACGTCACGGTATCGACGAGGCCGATATCGCCGTGGCCTGGGTGCCGGGAGCCGTGGAGATTCCGCTTGTCGCCAAAAAACTGGCAGCCAGCGGCCAGTATCATGCCGTGATTACCTTAGGGGCAGTGATTCGTGGGGCAACCAGCCATTATGACTATGTGTGCAGTATGGCGGCCAGCGGGGTTGCGACTGCTGCCTTGGAAACGGGTGTCCCGGTGATTTTTGGCGTGCTGACCACCGATACCATCGAGCAAGCCATCGAACGGGCCGGTACCAAAGCCGGTAACAAGGGCTTTGAAGCGGCAACAGGGGCAATTGAGATGGCCAATCTGGCTCGAGCCCTGGACGCTTCGCTGTAAATTCAGTAGAGTGCCGTACCGATTGCTAACACTTGGAGTTGCTTAAGCTGAGCAGCAGGTATACTAAAGCCAGTGAGCGAAGAAGAAGCGCAAACCTATACGGCCAGGGAGATCGTGCTGGAATTCTTCCCGGCGACTGATGACAAACTCGTTCCGGGTTCGGAGAGCTTCCAGCTTAAATGTCAAGATAACGGCAATTTGCTCATTTGCAATAACCAAACTGAACAAGAATTATTACTGATACCAGTTAAATATACTGGTCAGGCAAACACCCAGATGTGCTGTGATTTGTGTAGCCACAGCGCACCACGACAATTTTTGCAGATGTTTCGTATGGAAATGCCCGGTTCGCAGGGGCGGCGCTTTCGCTATATTTCCCTGTGTCAGAATCATGAGGCCTGCGATGCGCGACGCATAGACGACGGACCAATTAAAGCCCTGTTAGCCCTTGTGTAAGATTTTTGTGAGAGCGCCTTTGTTAGCCTCGTTCATGGCAGCAATCGTCGCTCTTCAAGAATACTCAAATCAACAGCTCATACAGTTTATTGCACGTTGCGAGCAAGCCATTTTTGCCGGTACCTCGACACATCATGATGTGCTGCTGCTCATTGACAGTGAGCGCGAATTAAAACGCCGCGAGCAAGAACGATTGGCGAAAAAACGCAAGTTGGAGACGCGCCTAAGCGCCTCCCGGACGAGCTCCGGCACCGAGGGAGCACTGGTTATTCAAGATCCAGACCAACAATAACCGGGTCGTGATCGGATGACCTAAACGGGTAAGGGCGATAGACATAAGCCGGGTTGTACTCGGTGTTGTAATCCAGCACGCGTGGCTCGTCGCTGTTGATATGCCAGATGGTGAAACCGCTCACCTGCGGATCGAGCTCACTGCTGGCCAAGGCATAATCCAGAGTTCCGGACTCGCCAAAGAACACATAGGTATAGCGCTCGTCTAAAGGCAAACGGTTGTCCAGATTGACAAAGCCTTCGTTTTCTAACAGCTTGACGGGATTTTCCAGGCGGTAGCTGTTTAAGTCACCTACTATCAGTACGTCCGGGTCGCCGCTGCGCTCTTGTAGTTTTGTCACAAAATCTGCCAGGGCTTGTGCTTGCGCGCCACGCCTTAAGTTCCAGCAACCCTGACCCTCGTCGGTATCACCGGTGGGCGGACAGCCCCCCTTTGATTTAAAATGCGCCACCACCACGGTGAATATCTCACCACTGTCCAACTGCCGAAAAGTAGCGGCCACCGGTGGGCGGTCATGAATGGCGGCAGGGTCGCTGCTGACGGCAAGCAACTCTAATTTGCCAGGTTTGTAAATCAGCGCCTGTTTTATCTGGTCGCTGCCCGTGCCGCTGTCCGGGTCTGGAACAAAGGTGTAGTTTTCTGCTCCTACGGCCGTATTTAGAGCCTTGGTAAGCTGGCCGATAGCTTTTTCGCCGTTGTTTTCCACTTCGATTAAGCCAAACACGTCGGCGTTAATAGCTGCTAAGGCGCTGACTATCTTTTCTTGCTGGCGTAAAAATTCCTCCCTGCTGTCGGCTCCTCTTGCTTGTAAGCTGCTGAAGAAATTCAAGACGTTAAAGCCTGCCACTTTAAGACTGCCGCCAACGTCGCTGGGTTGTGATAGGCGTGGATTGGCACGCTCAAACCGAGGCGCAATAGCGGGCTCGAGCCGGTAGGCATTCAGACCGTAATTGACCACGACAGCCGTGAGATCACTCACGGTGTCACCTAAGCGGAGGGTTAAGTCCGCCTGCAGATAAGGGATAATATCGGGGTTTTCGACGGTGCTGCCGTCGTTTAGCAGCAACCGACGCGCGGCATTGTCTGTGGCATCCTGACCGTTGTTGGGCTGATACAAACGCCCCCCCGCCGAGAGGCTCACTTCACCATAGCGGCCCAGGTTATAGGTTTCGGTGACGGTTAGAACCTCGGGAAACCTTATCAGCATCCCTTCATAACGCTCCCAGTCGGTGGCTGAGGCCATGTCAAGCTGGACATCGGTTGGAGTTATTAGGCCGTAATAACCACAGACGCTGAGTTCGCTGAGTCTGTCTAACTGAGTTTGTTCGCCCCGCTCAAGCACCTTGCCACTTACACGCACGATATCTCCGGCAGCGATAGCCGTATCTTTTAGCGGCCCGCTGCGGGGCAGGCGAATAAACAGGCCATCTGAGGTAGCAGCTTTGCCATCACCCAGAGGGTCCTGGACAAAAAAGCCGCCCAGGGCGTCGTCGGCAAGAAAGGTAGCTGTGACCACAGCCTCAAGACTCACGGTTTCTCCGGTATAGATCGAGCGGCGCTCACTGCCCTGAATTTCGTAGCTACGCAGCGTATCACTGTCGTCCGGGCAGGCGATTGTCGGTTGAGCCAGAGCCAGGCTGCCCAATAATAAAAAAAGAACGAGGACGGTGGTAAATCTCATCATGGTAACCTCCCGGAGTTTTGCTTGAAGCAGTTTACTCCATTTTGCTCCAAACGTTTTTAGCAATGCCCGATCAGTCTTTATACCGAAAAGAATACTCTCGCCTTATACAAGTTGAGTGGAAAGTAAAAGGTGGAAAGAGGAACGGGCAGAGTGGGAAGTGAAAAGTAAAAAGGAGGAAGGGAAAAGTGGAGATTTTCCTACCAACTACAAACTCCTAACCACAAACCACTAACTAGGGGAATCGGTATTAGAGGCCATGACTTGCCGTTTGCGCTTTTGCAAAGCCCGCACTTCTAAAAAACCCTGTAGATTAATGGCAAAATGTGCCACCGTAGCGGCCCAGAGACTGCCGGTATAAAGGGTGGCATAGCCAAAGGACAGACCGGCGACAAAGCTGTAGACCATATAGGCCCAGCCTTTGCGCGGGACCGGGTGCATCAGACCAAAGAGCAGCGCCTGACCCCAGACGCCAATGAGCGGTAAGAGTGCGCCGCGAAAGAAAAGCTCCTCTGCTACCGCTGTAACTGCAGCCAAACTAAGCGCCAGCGGTATAGACATGGGAAAGTACTCCAGCGCACGCTCTAGTAGCTTGCTGGCAAAACGAAATGAAGGCGAGAAGCGCTCGAGCAACCAGGCACCACCCAGCAGTGCCAGTACAAGCAGCACAGCGGTAAGCAAAATAGTCAAGGGTCCCGCTGTTGCTGCAAGATTAAGTGGTCTGATTAAAAGCCAGATGGCACCAATAAGCCCGGTGAGCAAACTGGGTAAAAAGATCAGATAGCGAGCCGCCTGCTTCCCTAAGTTGTTTGTCAGTAAGATAGCCTGTAAAGAAGTGTTTACAGGCTGCCATTTTTGACTCAAAGAAAGCAACTTTTTAGCAAAAAACACAGTTATAAGGCTAGCAGAAAGTTATGTGATTTATTGGAAGTTAAGCCGCAGAGTATAAAACGCCGTTATATGTGATAAATATAACAATGAATATGCCTAATATTAGTGTTAATATACGAACAAGAAATCAGCGATGTATTTGTAACGAGCTCGAGCTTTTTAGGCAAAAGGTTCAGACTTAAAACAGAGCATCGGGAGGGAAAATGCCACAAGACCGTTATCACAGTTCCAGCGATATTTATTGCATGCTTTCGCAGTGCCGAGCCGAAGATATGCACAAAGAAGCCCTGCGCCGACGCCTGCTCAGTATGGCCAAACCAAGGCGGCGCTTGCGCCTACGCCACTGGTTTGGAGACCGACACTAGTTTTCTCTATCCTCCTCGCTACGCGCCAAGAGCTTCTGTCCTCGTTCTTGGCGTATCTTTTTGTCTTTGCCAGCTCAAGGAAATTGGTGGTAGGTGGTAAGCGGTCGGTAGTTAGTGGTTTGTAGAGAAATCCTCTACTTCCCTCTTTTTACTTTCCCCTTTAAGGCACGGGTATTCTTTTCGGTATAAACTGCTAATGGGGTGAATCCATGACAGAAATAGTCTTCTTTGATTTTGGCAATACCATCATTCACACTGACCCGCGTAAGGTCTTGCCACCCTTTTTGGCCAAACACCAGTTGAGCCTTGACTGGTCGCTTTTACCCGAAGCCGCACCTAAAGCCTTTGCCTTTTATGAAACCGCCCAAACCATAGCCATGACCTGGGATGAAGTACTGGCGCATTGGCGTCAGTTCCACTATATGCTCTTATCGGGCATGAAGGTTTCCGGCGATGCCGTAGCGTTAGCCGAGTCCTTGGCGTCTTCCTGGTCGGACCCTGATGTCTGGCCGCTGTTTGAAGGCGCACGCGAAGTCATTTTACGTGTGCGGCAGCAGGGATTACGCACCGGACTAATCTCAAACTGGGATGCCGGGCTTACCCGCGTTCTTAAAGCCTTAGACGTTTACGACCTTTTTGACATAATAGTTGTCTCGGCTAACGTCGGTCATGCCAAACCCGAGGCGGCCATTTTTGAAAACGCACTGGCTTTGGCCGGAGTGAGACCCGAAGCCGCCGTACACGTAGGAGATTCGCTGGAAGCCGATGTCGCCGGAGCCGAGGCGGTGGGCATGAGGCCGATTTGGATAAGTCTGGGTCGTCCGATACCGGATAAGGTGGAAAGCGTCCCCGAAATCAAAAATCTTTTCGAGGTTTTGTAAGTGAATTCATGCCGGACAGATTAAACGGCTATAGCGGAAAAGCAGTTAAAATTATTTGGCCGTAATCTCATCTACTTTACAATATGGTCGGTAAGATTATTGCGAACTAGCTCGCGGAATGGCTTTAGACATAAAAGAACATTTGGTGCAGTAGATTATCTGCGGAGATTATTTTGCAAATTAAATGGACATCTGGAGGCAAGTATGCGACTGAATAAAGGAATTTTACTGATCCTTATTTTTGCTCTGGGACTGGCTTTGGCCCAAACTGATCCGGTGAGCTATCGGCTCGAAGCCTATGTGGTGAGCGAGGTGACGGCAGAAGACGGTAGCAAAGAGGAACGTTTTACTCAGGCCAGTACTGCTCGACCCGGTCAGGTTGTGGAGTATCGCCTGTTTGTACTAAATGAGGGAGAAACCACTTTGCCGTCCGGCACGGTGGTATTGACCGGCCCGGTACCCGAAGGAACCAGTTTTTTAGCAGGCTCGGCTACACCTAGTTCGGAACGTTTGCTAACAGAGTTTTCTGCTGACGGGGGCGAAACTTTTAGTGAGCCGCCGGTTATTATCACCGTGACCGACGATCAGGGTCAGGAGAATCGGGTGATTGCCGAGCCGGAAACCTACACTGCGGTGCGCTGGACTTTGTTAGTGCCCTTAGAACCCAATCAGGAAGAAAGCTTTTTCTACCGCGTCATTATTAGATAAAGTAAGACCTTGTTTACAGTTGGGATTTTTGGTTGCTCAAACGAGATTAGAATTTCAGTCCGTTTCATTCTCGTTGGTAGTAGACCGACGGCCTAATTTTCTACTCGGAATCAGCCTCGACTATCTCAGCAGCTGCTCAAATGGTATTGGCAGTTGTCAATACCACCGAAACGCTCTTTACCTGAGGCTTTATAGCTATTTAAAGTGAGGCGTAAGGTGTGAGGGGTTATGCCAAGTGGATATTTTGTAAAAAAGCTTAAGCCTCTCAAGCATGATTAAATCTCAGGCTTTTGCTAACGTCATCCTTAATGTCAGCTCGCAAGTTGAACGCAACTCCCTTATTATTTGGGCTGCGCTTGCTGAAAAGGTTATCAAGAATGTCAAATGCCAGTTTGGGATAAAACAAAAAATTGAGAAAGGCTGGGAGGGCTCCGGCCTTTCTCGGAGGGGTCACGTGTGTCTCTTCTAGGAGGTGTATCTTTTTGCCCTGCATCTAGATGTTAATCTTCGCCGCTGAGACTTGCCTTAGCAAGGAGTGAGTTGCGTGAGTATCGCTGCTCCTTGATGGGCGAATAGTTGTGAAAAGTCCAGTATATTCATCATAAAATTAGCTATGACTAAGACCCTACTGGCAGTCTTTGCCCACCCTGATGATGAAGTGTTTGGCTCTGGCGGCACCTTGGCGCGTTACGCAGCCGAAGGTGTTAATGTTCAGCTAATTTGTGCTACGCGTGGCGAATCCGGCAAGATTACCGACCCGAGTTTGGGGTCGGTGAATGATGTGGGTAGCTTGCGTGAGCAAGAACTAAAAGACGCTTGTCAAGCACTTGGTATCCAAACGCCGATTTTCCTTGGCTATCACGATTCGGGGCGGCAGGACCGCACCCAACATGATAATGGCCAGGCACTTATGCATGCCGGTGAGAGAGAGCTCGAGCTCAAGCTACTGACGCATATTCAAAAGATTCAGCCACAAATTATGCTGACTTTTGACCCGCACGGTATTTACGGACATGTGGATCACCTGATAATGCATCGCGTGGTGACAGCTACCTTTTGGTCGGCGGGCAACCTGCCACAACCTGCACCACAGCGACTTTTTTATTCGGTGATGACCGAAAAGCGGCTGCGGCAGATGCAGGCGCGGCGTAATAATTCACCACTGGCAAAACTTGATCCAAAAGTCTATGGTGTTTCGGAAGCCTCGCTGGCAGCTAATTTTGATATCAAATACTTGATGCCGCAGAAGCGGTCGGCGATTCGGGCGCACCGCTCACAGACGGGCCCAAATTCGTCGTTTGGCGATATCAGCGAAAAAGAGTGGCTCGAGCTCTTTGGCCACGAGACCTTTACTTTAGGAGGGCTGCGCGGTGCTTTCCCTGAGCCACCGGTAGATGACTTCTTTGCCGGGCTTAAGCAAAGCGAGTAAAGACGAAGGCGTGTTGCTTACCCGGTTTGGCTTTGCTCCGGTGAATACTGCAATTCATAGAGCTTGCGATAGTAGCCGTCTTGCTCTAAAAGCTCAAAGTGGTTGCCTGATTCAATAAGCTTGCCTTTGCGCATGACCATGATGCGATCCACGTCCTGAATGGTGGAGAGCCGGTGTGCAATGATGATGCTGGTACGCCCCTGCATGAGCTTTTTAAGCGCGTCCTGGATAAGCTCTTCGGTTTCGGTATCGACATTGGCGGTGGCCTCGTCAAGTACCAGCAGGATGTCCGGGTTTTGCACCAGCGCCCGGGCAAAGGCAATCAATTGTTTTTGCCCGGTTGAAAAACCAGCACCGCGCTCACGGACGACTGTGTCATAGCCTTGGGGTAACTTCTCGATGAACTGATGCGCATTTACAAACTTAGCGGCCTCGATCACCCGCTCTAAGGAGATGCTGTCATCGTTGAGGGTGATGTTGCTCTTAATAGTGCCGCTAAATAAAAAGGGGTCTTGCAAGACGATGCCGATGTGTCTGCGCAGTTCTATCTGGTCATAATCCTTGACGTCTTTGCCGTCAATCTTGACTGCGCCGCGCTGCACATCATAAAAACGACTCACTAAGCTGATGATGGTGGTCTTGCCTGCGCCGGTGTGTCCTACAAAAGCCACTGACTCACCCGGAGACACGCTGAAGTCCACGCCTCTTAATACCCAGTCTTCGTCCTGGTAGGCAAAGTAAACATCTTCAAACTTGACTTCGCCCTTAAAGCCACCCTCAAAGTCAAAGGCGTCGCTGGGGTTGGTGATTTGCTCCGGGGTATCCAAAAGGCCGAAGATACGTTCGCTGGAGGCCATAGCAGCCTGCATGATGTTGTATTTCTCGCTCAAGTCCTGCAGGGGCCTAAAAAACATGCCCGAGTAAAACAAAAACGAGGTCAGCACGCCGACGGTAACGCTGCCACCAGTTACGCTAAGAATCTGGGTGGCGCTGTAGTATAAAATCAGCGCCGTTGAGATGGCGCCGGTAAACTGCACCGCCGGGAAAAAGAGGCTAAACCAGCGAACCTGCTCGATATAGGCATCCAAAAGGTCTAAGTTTATTTTGTCAAAGCGTTGCTCGTTGCGCTGTTCACGGTTGAAGAGCTGGACGGTTTTCATGCCCGAGAGGTTTTCTTGCAGATAAGTATTGGATTTTGACAAGCGCAGGCGCACGGCACGGTAAGCATCGCGTATGCGGGAGCGCAAGAAGTTCATGATGAAAAAGAGTAGCGGCATGACGGTTAGCGTGATGAGGGCCAGTTGCCAGTTGATGGTGAACATATAGATAATCAAACCGATGATTAAGCCAATGTCGGCCACCAGGCCAATGATGCCGTCGGTCATCATCTGCTGGATGGCGTCAACGTCCGAGGTGACGCGGGTCATCAGGCGACCAACGGGGGTGCGGTCAAAAAACCCTAAGTGCAGGCGCTGAATCTTGCTAAAAATTTCTTTGCGGATGTCGTAAATGAGATACTGGCCGATCCAGGCAACCAAGTAGGTATAGCCGTAGCGCAAGACAAAGTTAAGCAGTCTGAGGCCTAAGTAAATGAGCACAATTTGCGTTAGACCCCTAAAGCGCGCCTCGGCATTCAGGCCTAAAAAGGGCTCTGTTGCCGGGTCGATGTAATTGTCTATGGCAAGCTGGAGCAGATAAGGAAAGACTGGCGCAATAGCGCTGTAGATAAGCAGCAGGCTGACAGCGACAATGACCTGTTTGACATAGGGACGCAAGTAGACCAGTAAGCGCCGGGTGATGTCTACATCAAAGGCCTTTTTAAAAGCTTCACCGTCTTCGTCAAACGCACCTTCGGCCCTAAGGCGTTTGGCCTTGACCCGGCGGTTTTCCTTGGCCTGGCGTTTGGCTTCGCTAACGCTGTAGGCTTGCTTTGTCTTTTCGGGCATGGCTTACTCCTGGGAGTTAAAAGTTCAAAGTTTGAAAGTTGGTAGTTGAATAATCTTGAATTTCTAGCCATCTTATAAAAAATTCGTTTAGCGTCTTAAAAGGTAGTCGTGCAATTTTTCTTTTAGTTATCGTTTCTAATAGGCTCGAGCAAAAGCCACATTGATTTTGAGCATGAGCGAAAGCCGACATCAGGCGGCCTCGAGTGAGGCTTCAAGCTGCTGGCGCCGATCCATATCCGCATACCAACCGTCAAGCGCGATGAGTTCTTCGTGACTGCCCTCTTCGGCAATGCGACCATTTTCTAAAACTAAGATGCGGTCGGTGTTTTGAAAGGCCGAAATGCGGTGGCCCACAATGATGCTGCTCCGCTGGGCGGTTACTTCCTTTAGTCCTTCGAGGATGCGAGCCTCGGTCTGGGTGTCAACTGCGCTAAGGGCATCGTCAAGTATGAGTATCGCCGGGTCGCGGATAATGGCCCTGGCCATAGCCGTGCGTTGGCGTTGCCCGCCGGAGAGCGTGACGCCGCGTTCACCCAGCATGGTCTCGTAGCCCTGGGCAAAGTCTTCGATGTCCCCGGCTAGCTGGACTAACTTAGCCACTTCGCGAACCCGGGTCTTTAGCTCTTCGGCATTATCAAATTCCACGCCGTAGGCGATGTTCTCAGCGATGCTATCAGAAAAGAGAAACGGCTCTTGCGGCACCACCCCAATATGCTTTCTGAGCACTTCTAAAGGATAGCGCTTAATGTCTATGCCATCAATTAAAATCTTGCCGCTACTGGGCTCGAGCAGCCGGGCGATAAGATTGACAACCATGGTTTTGCCCGCTCCGGTGCGGCCCGTAATGCCCAGGCTTTCGCCGGCTTTAACCTTAAAGGAGACATTATCAAGCGCCATAAGGTCGCCAAAGGCCAGCGTGACATTTTTAAACTCTATATGACCCTTGATGGTTGTAAGCGTCATGTCAGTCTCAGCGGTGTCTTTAATATCGGGCTCTTCGTTGAGAATCGCTTTTAGGCGACCCCAGGAGGTCATGCCGCGCTGCACCACATTGGCGATCCAGCCCAGACCGATAAGCGGCCACTGGATGCCCTCAAACAAAAGTACGAAGGCGATAAAACCGCCAATGCTTAAGTCGCTGCCAATGCCAATGACAAAACGTCCCCCGATCAGCAAGAGCACGGAAATGGTCAGGCCAAAAAGCAGCTCCACCAAGGGGAAAAGCGTGCCCTCGATTCGGGTAAGAGAGAGGTTGCGGCGGATAAATTCATCGTTTAAGGTCTTAAAGTTTTCAACTTCACGTGTTTCGATGCCAAAGCCCTTGACCACGCGAATGCCGCTGAAGTTTTCCTGAGCCATTGCCGAAACATCGGAAAATTTTTCCTGCACTCTTTCGTAACGTCTGTGGATGATGCGGATTAGCAGGAAAAAACTCAAGGTGATAAGGGGGATAATCAGTAGCGTCAGCAGGGTCAGGCTCAGATTTAGCCTGAACATGCGGTAGAGCGTAAAGGCAATTACCAAAGAGACGCTCATGCCCTGAAAGGTGCCGACGCCGATAAGCATGCGCACGGCGTTTAGGTCTGCGGTTAAACGGGTCATAATGTCGCCGACGCGATGGTTGTCGTAATAATTGCCGCTCAGTCGGGTGAGGTGTGCGAAGATGTTCCGTCGGATATCAAACTGGATTTCCCAGCTGGCGTAAAGGATGCTGCGCCTGACGAGGATCATGGCAAAAGCACTTAAGCCCACAACCGCTAAAATAGCCAGCACATATCCCCAGATGGTGCTTAGAGTCATGCGGCCTTCTGATAAGGCGTTGATGGCATTACCGACGATGATGGGGCTGAATGTGGCGAAAAAGCTGGAGACAATAAGAGCCACAAGACCGATTAGAAACCTGCCGGGGTAGGGTTTTACATAAGCGTAAAGGTCCTTAAAAGTTTGTCGCACGGTTTCCTCCCAATCGAGCAAAGGAGATGCTACCACGTAGCTAAAGCTACTTTCGGTAGGGGCTGTTACAAGAAGTTAAAAACAGAGAAGTGGGTAGTGAGTGGTGGGTAGAAAACCCGTTTTTAGAAAACAAGGGGTTGCAACCCCTTGTTTATTAGTTACTGGCTCTTAGCTTAAAGGCTATGAATATCGTGGAAGTGGTACGAAAAATTCCTATCCTCTTGACTTTGCCAGCACTGGAAAACCCTTACTTTCCACCTCCTACCAACCACTTTCTACTTTCCGCTTTTTACTTTCCACTGACCATTTCTTACTTTTCCCTTTGTTTTGTTTCCGCCTGGCTGTCCAATGTGGCTAAAAACGCCCGGTCTTCGTCGCTGAGTTTAGCGTTTTTGAGCAAGTCTGGGCGGCGCTCAAACGTTCGCTTTAGCGCTTGCTGTCTGCGCCAGTGGGCTATGTTGGCGTGGTGTCCACTGCTAAGCACCTCAGGGATGCCTAAGCCCCTAAATTCTGCTGGGCGAGTGTATTCCGGATAATCAAGCAGACCTGTGCTAAACGAGTCTTGCAGGTGGCTGTCAACATCGCCCAAAACACCGGGCAGGAGCCTGGCGGTAGCCTCGATTATGGTCAGGACGGCAATTTCTCCGCCCATGAGCACATAGTCGCCGATGCTGATTTCGCGCGTTACCAGGCTTTCTACTCGGGCATCAAAGCCCTCGTAGCGACCCGCCAAGAGGCAGAGGTGCTTTTTTTTAGCCAGTTCTTCGACCAGAGCTTGGCTGAGCGGTTCACCGGCAGGGGAGAGCAGGATGATTTCGTCTGGTGGAGGCTCGCTGGCTAAAACTTCGTCTAAGGCTTTAGCGGCAATATCAACGCGAATCACCATACCGGCCCCGCCGCCATAAGGAGTATCGTCAACATTGCGGTGTTTGCCGCTGGCGTGGTCGCGCAAGTCGCGCAGGTCAAAAGAAATATGGCCCTCTCTTACGGCGCGGCCTAATAGCGCTTCCTCGGTCCAGGGTTTAAGCAGTTGTGGAAAGAGGCTGTAAACAGTGTATTTCACGCGGGTTTGTGCAGCTCAAAAAGGTCTTCCGGCGCGTTTTCTACATAAATGGCAGCGGCTTCTATACGTATGTAGTCAGCTTGCAGGGGCAAGAGGTATTCTTGTTCTCCGCTAACGACCAGCAAATCCTGGCTGCCTGCTTTGATAACGTCTGTGACGGTTCCCAGATTTCCGGCCTCGCCTATGACCGGTAATTTAAGCAAAGTGTCGAGGTAATAGTTTCCCGGATTAAGTTCTGGTAAGTCCTTGGCTCGAGCATAGACCTCTTTGTTCACCAAGGCCTTGGCGGCTGCTAAGTGGTTAATTCCGGCGAGATAAAGCACCACACTGCTACCCACGCTACGAACCTGCTTGATATTAAGCTTGTCCAGGCCGGGGATAAAAACCGTGTCTAGTTCATAAATGGCGGCGATCTCCGCTTCGCTTAAGCCATAAAAACGCAGACCCCCTTCAAGCTGGAAGGTTTTACCCAACTTTCCGATAAGGACATAGCCTGCGTCTGGGGTATAGCTCATGGGGTGAGTCTAATTAGTCAAGCAAATGAACTTCGATGCGTTCGCGGCCATCGGTCGCGGCTCTGGCCAGGGTGCGGATGCTGTTGATAACGCGACCACCACGACCAATTATCCGACCGGCATCATCGGGGGCGCAGCTAATCTCGATGCGCGTCCCGCGCCCATCACGCTTAACTCCGATTTGGAGTTTATCGGGTTCCAAGACGAGATTTTGAACAATATAGGTGACGAGCTCGAGCGACATCTTAAACTTTAAGCCTCGGCGGTTTTAGCGGCTTCGCCTTGGCGGGCCTTATAGCTCTTGGCGCGTTTGCGCAAGACGCTACCGAGAACTACTCCGGCTTGCTCGAGCAGGCGAATGGCGGTGTCAGTCGGCTGGGCGCCCTGACCGAGCCAATACTGAGCACGCTCGGTGTTTATCTTAAGGGGTGTTTCGACGGTTTTGCGTGGATCAAAATAGCCTAATGACTCGATGTAGTCACCGCTGCGCTTTTTGCGGGCATCGACCACGACAACCCGGTAGTGCGGATTTCTTTTTGAACCCATGCGTGTAAGACGAATTTTTACCATGCTATCCTCCTGGGGCCGCATTTTTGCGGCAACTCACTTATAAGTTTATCTGCTTTAACGGCCAAAGCCGCGTCCTATTCCCTGACCCCGACCCGGCGGACGGCGACCAATCTGTTTCATGAGCTTTTTCATTTGTTCATAATTCTTCATCAGCCGGTTAACGTCTTGTACGGTAGTGCCGGAACCCGCCGCTATACGCTTGCGTCGGCTGGCGTTAAGGACAGCGGGTTTGCGGCGCTCGCGCTCGGTCATGCTGGAAATAATCGCCTCGATGCGGGCGATTTCGCCTTCGTCAATCTCGGCTCCGGGCGGCAACATCTTGCCAGCACCCGGAATCATCTTGAGAATATCGCCAAAAGAACCCATCCGCTTGATCTTGCGCATTTGCGTGAGCATGTCTTGCAGACTGAAATCCTTTAAGCTGGCGATGTCTTCTTCGTCATCGCCTTCTATAGCCTTGGCCTTTTCGATTAAGGTGAGCACGTCACCCATGCCCAGAATGCGCCCGGCGATGCGATCAGGATAGAAGGGCTCGAGCCCGTCAATCTTTTCGCTCATCCCAGCAAAATAAATCGGCTTGCCGGTCACATGCTTAGCCGATAAGGCAGCGCCGCCACGGGCGTCACCATCTAGCTTGGTCATGATTAAGCCGGAGATGCCAATACGCTGATCGAAGCTGTTTGCCACCGGCAGAGACTGCTGACCGGTCATGGCGTCTACTACCAGAATAGACTCGCTGGGGTTAAGCACGTCTCTTAACTCTGCAAGAGCGTCCATCAAGCTTTCGTCGATTTGCAGGCGTCCGGCGGTGTCTACGATGATCAGGTCGCGAAAGTCGTTTTTGAGATAATCCTGCAAACGCTCTTTGGTGCGACTTGGCGGCTCGTTGTCCTCTACTTCCAAGACCGGAACATTGATCTGCTTGCCCAAAACACGAAGCTGTTCGCGCGCCGCAGGCCGTTGCGTGTCGGCGGCTACCAGCAGTGGCCGACGTCCCTGCGCCTTGTACTTATAAGCCAGTTTGCCCGCAGTGGTGGTTTTACCCGCGCCCTGCAAACCCATGAGCATCCAGACGTTAGCCTCGTTTTTTAGCTTTGGTTGCGCGGCCTTGCCACCCAAGAGTTCGACCAGCTCTTCATTCACTATAGAAATTACGCGCTGGTCGGGTTGTAAAGACATCAACGTCTCAGAGCCAATGGCCTTTTCCTGCACCCGTTTGGTGAAATCCTTAGCCACCTCTAGGTTAACGTCTGCCTCCAAAAGGGCAATACGCACCTCGCGCAGGGCGGCCTTGACCTCGACTTCGGTCAGTTTGCCGCGACCACGCAGGTTTTCAAAAACAGATTGGAGTCTATCGCCTAAGCTCTGAAACATGAGGCCTTTCGTCCCGCTTTGCGGGACCGCCCCTAAGCGTAAAGCAAAAGTTGCCTAAGGTCAAGAATTAAAGAGCTTGGTAGTCCTCCAGAGGTAATGTTATAGACTATTCAGATGCTAAAGTGTCCAGCATGTGAAAGTAAAGCAGTTGTCAAGAATGGTCATATTCATAATGGTAAGCAGCGCTATAGGTGTAAAGATTGCGGCAGGCAGTTTG
>JASBUK010000132.1 GCA_030147925.1 Trueperaceae bacterium | reverse complement strand
TGTGAGAGCGTATCACTGATAATGCAGTAAGCCGTTACAATAAAGCTGTCGTCCATAGGGATTCCTCCAAACTTGATGTCAATCAACACCAGTTTGAACGGTCATCCCTATGGATGGCAACTAGCAATTACGGTATAAATTACAAACCTTGAGTAACGGACTTAATGAAATATTGGTTTATACAGGCCAACTTGTAATTTAATTCAAGCCTAACGTATACTGGCGTCGGTTCAAAACCAATCATTACTCTTGGAGGTACGAATGAAACGTCGTGATTTCCTCAAAAAAGCTGGTTTGACCGCGGCGGCAAGCGCCACGTTCTCACCGCTAATGTTTGCCAATGCCCAGGCGGGCAGGTTCCGTTTTGGCCAACCTCGCTTGATACTATCTACGGTGGGGCTACCAATACCGCTAAGTTCTTATCCGAAGTCACCGAAGGTGACGTCGAAGTCGAAGTTTTCCCGGCAGGCGCGCAGGTCGGCGGTCTGGAGGTTTATGACGCCGTTTCCAGTGGCGCTTTCGAAATGGGTCACACGGCTTCTTACTACTATGTCGGCAAGAATCCTGCCCATGCTTTTTTCACTACCGTTCCCTTTGGCCTTAATGCTCAACAGCAAAACGCCTGGTTAGAGTCGGGCGGTGGACAGGAATTCTGGAATGAGTTAAATGCAGGAGATAACCTAATAGCTTTTGCCGCGGGTAATACCGGCGTGCAGATGGGCGGTTGGTTCAATAAGGAAATCAACAGCGCCGAGGATTTGCAGGGTCTGACCATACGCATTCCTGGTTTGGGTGGACAGATAATGAGCCGCGCCGGAGCGAACGTGCAGGTCTTGCCCGGGGGTGAAATTTACTTGGCGCTCGAGCGCGGCACCATCGACGCTACCGATTGGGTCGGCCCCTATGACGACGAGATTTTAGGCTTTAACAAGGTGGCAAAATTCTACTACGCACCCGGTTGGCACGAACCCGGACCGACCTTAGGTACTTATGTGAATTTAGATGTTTACAATGGTTTGCCTGAGGATATTAAAAATGCCATTCAGGTAGCTTCCAAAGCAGCTAACTTGCAGATGCTGGCCGATTATGATGCCAAGAATGGCCCGGCACTGCAGCGGATGCTTGGAGAAGGTAGCATCGAATTGCGTACCTTCCCCACCGAGTACCTTAAGACGCTGGAGGGCTTTGCCAACGAAATTAACGAAGAGAATGCTGCTAAGGACGCGTTCTTTGCTACGGTTTATGAAAACTGGCTTAAATTCCGTGACGAGATTCGCGCTTTCCACAAGATCAGTGAATTCGCCTGGCTTGATTACGCGATTGGTCAACAAGAGTAACGATTTTAGCTTCATACTTGCTTTGAGCAAATAGAGCAAGTAATACCCATTCCGTTAAAAAGCCGAAGTTAATTCGGCTTTTTAATGCGAGTGGGTCCGAGCGTAGCGAGAACGATAGGCTGAGTAGAATCGAACTGAGTGCCTTTCATAACGCTTAAGGAATTAATCGGATTCAGTATAAACAAAACAAGTAAACGAAAATGTCCTCGCTAGCGAGGACATTTTTTACTGACTAGTACTAGCCTCCACCTTGAGCAAGCGAGGGCAGCCACATGACGATATTGGGAAAGAGGGCAATGAGTAACACGGCCATGAGCTGAATGATGATAAAGGGGATGATGCCACGGTAGATGTCGGTGGTCTTGATGCTGGGCGGAGCTACACCTTTTAGATAGAAAAGGGCAAAGCCAAAAGGTGGCGTCAAAAACGAGGCCTGTAAATTCATGGCAATCAGCACGCCAAACCAAATCATTAAATCTTGCCCGAAGTAACCCAGAGCAATAGGAGTTAAGAGCGGTACCACGATAAAGGTGATCTCGATAAAATCGATAAAAAAGCCCAGCAAGAAAATCACTAGCATGGTAAAGAAGACAAAACCCACCTGACCGCCGGGGAGGTTGAGCAAAAAGTCCTGCACCACAAGGTCGCCACGCAAGGCGGTAAAGACCATGCTAAAAGCGGTGGCGCCCGTGAGGATGATAAAGACCATGCTGGTTAGCTTGACGGTTTGATCCATGCTGCTGATTAAGTTTTTTAAGTTTAGTTTGCGGTTAATGAGCGCTAGCAGCATGGCACCAACAGCACCCATAGCACCTGCTTCGGTGGGGGTGGCAATGCCAAAAAAGATAGTGCCTAAAACGAGAAAGATTAAGAAAAGCGGCGGCAACAAATTTTTGATTACGCGCAAAAAGAGTTGCAAACCACTTATAGTGCGTGCTTCTTCTGGTAAAGCGGGTGCAGCTTTAGGGTTGGTCCAAGCTACGATGATCACCCAAACGATAAACAAGCCTGCTAGTAAAAAACCAGGGAAGAACGAACCCAAGAATAAATCCCCCACCGATACACCTATCTGGTCACCCAGAATCACCAGCACGATGCTAGGTGGAATGATTTGCCCCAGTGTTCCTGAGGAAGCAACAACTCCTGTCGCTAATCCTTTGTCGTAGTTGTATTTAAGCATTACCGGCAGTGCCAGCACGCCCATGGTGACAACCGAGGCCCCAACCACCCCGGTAGAGGCTGCTAAGAGTGCACCGACGGCCACCACGGAAATTGCCAGACCGCCGCGCAGACGTCCAAAGAGAACACCCATAGTTTCCAAGAGCTCTTCGGCTAAGCCGGACTTTTCCAGCATGACGCCCATAAACACAAAAAAGGGCACCGCCACCAGCGTGTAGTTGTCCATGATGGTGCCAAAGATACGCTGGGGCAAGATGTTTAAGCGGGCCATGCGAAAAACGGGTTCCCAGGGCAGGTCAAGGCCAAAGACTTGTGGCAGCATATCGCTGCCGATCAGTGTAAACAAAACGGCGGTTCCACCCAAGCTGAAAGCTACCGGGTAGCCGATCAGCAACAAGCCTACGGCGGCTGCAAACATCCACATTCCCAGCATTTAGATAGCCTCCATCTCAATGGCTTGTTCTTCAGCCGGGTCGGCATGAATACTGCCGGAATCTTTGCGTCCGCTTAAAAAGGCGGAGTTTTTAATGATTTCGCTGATGGCCTGCAAAATAAGCAGGGCAAAGGCAATGATGATGACGGTCTTGATTGGATAGCGGGGCAGGCCGCCAGGGTTAGGGCTGACCTCTAGTTGTCGCCAGGAGCGCGCCACATAGCTACGGCTGAAATAAATCCCGAGGGTGCTAAAGGGGATTAAAAAGAAAACAGCACCAAAAATATCGATCCAGGCTTTGGTCTTAGCGCTTAGTCTGGAGAAGACAATATCGACACGCACATGGGCATCAGATTTGAGGACAAATGCCGCTCCCAGCAAAAATACTAGATTATAAGCATAGGTTTGCAGTTCAAGATAAACGTTGCCGCTTAAAAGAAGTGCTACTCGCTCACCAAAGAGGTCGGAGATAATCCCAAAGGCATAACGAGTGATGACGTTATAGGCGCCAATCAGCGTCATAAAAAGTGTTAGCCACCACATGATTTTGCCGATACCGGTAGTAAACCAGTCAATACCCTTAGAGACAGCTAAAAGAAACCTCAAGGTTTCTTCCTCCTTTCATACCAAAACCGCTTTATGGACAAGAACAAGGCCCTGCTAAAACATCAACCGGAATAGGTATTAGTAAATCGTCGCTGTAACAATAACGTTAATAAGATAGTTCCGTCAACGTTATTGTTGCAGTTTTATACATGGGTGATTTTCCCACGACTAAGGGACTTAGCGGCTTGTGTTTGTGCTTTCTTAATACACAGCAACTAGAAAATATACAGTGCGCTTAGGAGAAGGCGGAGTTCTGGACGAAAAGAGTTTTAACTCGGAGTAAGTGGCAGAAAGCTATCAGTTGAGTATGTGGGTAAACTCATCGAGCTCGAGCCCTTGCAAAAGTTGTGCCGTAGGCACGCCTTCACTAGTCCAGCCGGCAGCTTGGTAATAAACATCCTTGGCCCGTTCGATATCTGCTTCTTGCAAGGCTACACCTGCGGTTGGTCCCCTTCCCTTTAAGGCCCGGAAGAATTTTTTAGGCAGTTTGTCGTCTTGTCGGCCAAGGCCTTCGCGGTGGTTAAAAAGTCGCATCAGAGTCAGGCGGCGCTCACCGACGGTTTGCAGCTCTCTAACGCTAAAATCTTGCCAGCCGGTGACAGTGCTGATTAAGTCCACTAACTGCTGCGGGCCAAAAAGTGCCCAGGCGGGGCCGTAGACAAACTGACAGACGCTAAAGCTGTCTAAGGCGCTGTAGGTCTTTTGCGTTTCGAGCGCAAACCTTATCTTGTCGTCATTCAGATTGTCCTTGCTCGTAAGTCGGTCAGTTGGCAGACCAATTTGGCTGAGCCGCTCAAGCGTAGTGGCCGCAGCGTCCGGTTCATAGCTGCCGTCATGCTCGCTGCTCTGGTGGTCGGCTCCGAAAGGATTTACTGCGTAGATAAGTCCGAGCGAACGTTTGGCTTGCGGCATGTGTGCGGGCGCTTCTTGCTTTTTGACGGTGATCAGATAGTCATGCCCTTTACCCAGCTTATCAGCGGCGTGAGCGCTGCCTAGACCTAATAAGCGGCCAAAGGTTGTGCTGCCGTCGGCGATTTGCTCAAGCACGGCTATCATGGCCTGCTCATTGCCAAATCTCAAGTCTAGGCCACCGGTGTCGGCTAAGCTTAATTCGCCGTGCTCATACATTTCCATGGCCCAGGCAATGGTAGCGCCACAGGAGACGGTATCCATACCATAGGCATTACAGATTTCATTGGCATAGGCCAGGGCTGCTAGGTTGGCAACGCCACAGTAGCTACCAAAAGTAGCCAGAGATTCGTATTCAGGGCCACCATAAGCCGGATTTGCCTGATACGCGCCTTCGCTTACCTCCACTACCCGCTTGCAGCGCACCGCGCAGGCATAGCAGGTATCCTGGTCTTTAAGGATTTCCTCGGTCATGGTTTCGCCGCCGATGTCGTTAAAAGACTCAAATTGACCTTCGTTATAGTTACGAGTAGGTAGGCTGCCAATGGCTTGCTGGCTGCTGAGCACACCGGCGGTGCCATCTTCATGCAGACCCAACATGTCTTCGTTTAGCGGAACATTTTTTGCACCCCATTTGGCCAATGTGGCAACGCCTTTGCTGTCGGCAAACTGGATGGTATTGGCTCGGCCTTTAACAACGATAGCCTTTAGATTTTTGCTGCCCATGACTGCACCCATACCAGTGCGTCCGGCAGCGCGGTTAGCCATAGTTATGACGGCGGCAAAATTCACGCTACGCTCGCCTGCCGGGCCGATTTGCAGGATTTCTATTTTTTCGTCAGCAAGCTCGGTTTTTAATGTCTGCTCAACTTCGAGGGTGGTTTTACCCCAGAGTTGGCGGGCATCTCTGAGTTCGGCTTTGCCTTCGTGCAGATAAAGATAGCAGGGTTTGGCGGCTTTGCCGCTGACTATCAGGCCGTCGAAACCGGCAAACTTTAGTTGTGCCGGAAAGAAGCCGCCGACCTGCGAGTCGCCAATAGCGCCGCTGGCCGGACTTTTGGCGTTTATAGACATGCGGCTCTGGCCGCTTATAGGCGCACCGGTGATGGGCGAAAGCATAAAGGTGATAATAGCCTCGGGAGCTAAGGCATCAAGCCTAGCGGGCATGTTTTTAAGGAGGTAATAAAGTCCTAAGCCGCTGCCACCGCCATAATGACGAAAAATTTGCTCGTCTATTTGCACAGGCTCGAGCTTTTCCTGAGATAAATCCACCCGTAAAATCTGACCGTTAAGACCGTTTGCCTTCATGGCTATGATGCCTCCTTAGCTGACTGTGTGGCCGATTTTACCCCAACTCCCACCAACAACCGGGGGAAAGAGCGCTAAGCTGTCTCCGGGGGTGAGCTTCCTTTCCAAAAGTCGCTCTTGCTCTCCATTGACCAGCACTAGCTTGGGTTGCCTGGCTATGCCGATTTGCTGCAAAACATCTCGGATGGTGCTACCTTGGGCCAGCTCGAGCTCAAAGTGACCCTTAACGGCATGATCCGGAGCGTACTTGCGAAAACTTGCATAAAGCTCGAGCCTTATCTTCATGATTTTCCTTTGCTAATCTTTATACACTTTACGATAGCTAGGAGATAATAAATGAAACTACTGATTTTAGGCGGCACAGAGTTTGTCGGTAGACACTGGGTTTTACGATAAGACTCGATTCAATTGGGAATCGGCTAATTTTGCGCCGCAAGACTCGCGGATTAACAACTCGGTCTCTAACATTATTTGTGGCCGAGCGGGTTTTTCGCCTTGCAGCAATTTGATGAGCATCTCTCCGGCGAGCCGCCCCTGCATAAGCGCAGGTGTGCGCACCGTGCTTAACGGCGGGATGGTAAAGGGTGCGACAGGGATGTCGTCATAACCGACTATGGCAATATCCTCGGGGATGCGCAGGCCGTGCCGGTGAATGGCCGACATAGCACCGATAGCTATGGTGTCGTTTCCTGCAAATACCGCCGTTGGTCGAAGCTTCGCCGCTAACAGGCTGTTCATGGCTTCATAGCCGCTTTGGGCGGTGTAGTTGCCGTAGCGGATGAGTTTTTCATCGGCATTGATGCCGGCCTCGGCCAGTGCCCGGCGGTAATTGCGCAAGCGGGAGTCTGCAGAGCGATACGCTATGGGCGCATAGGTGATATGGGCAATGCGCTCATGGCCCAGAGAAATAAGATGAGTCACCGCTTCTCTAACCGCTGACTTGTGATAGACACAGTAAGCGCCTGGGTGCTTTATCTTGCCGACTAAAACAAGGGGAAAGCCCTCATCGATAAGTCTAGGTAGCTGGCTATCGTCGGAACGGGGGTTGAGCACGATGAGGCCGTCAATCTGCTTGGCCTGAACTAGTGACAAATAGGCGTCGTCTCGCCCTAAGTCTTCCACCGCCTCAACAATCACGCGAAAGTCGTGTTCGCGGCTGACCTCGGTTAAGCTGTATAAGACTTTCGAGATAAAAGCGTCTACTTGCAGATGAATGGCGTCGAAGATGACTAAGCCGAGAGTGCGCGTTTGCCGACTGGCCAACATCCGCGCGGCGGCATCAGGAACATAATCGAGTTCCTTGGCGGCTTGCAAAACCCGTTGCCGGGTTTCTTTGCTGATGTTGGCCTCGACATTATTTAGCACAAAAGAGACCGTGGTGCGCGAAACCCCTGCTCTTTTGGCAACTTCATGACTGGTGGCGCGTTTTCTTGACACGGTTCTCCTGTTTCTTTACATTTGCTCGGTCTTTTTCACAAAGCCGCTTTTAAGAGGATACAGCCAAGCTGGCACCGGTGCTGTCTTGTCTAAAGCTTTCGGGCAGCCAGTCGCCGTGTGCTGTAATCAGTTCGTCAACCAAACTGTAAATCTCATCTATAGAAAGTTCGGCGGCAGTGTGCGGGTCGAGCATGGCGGCATGATAAACATGCTCACGTTTGCCAGTTAATGCCGCCTCGACGGTAAGACTTTGTACGTTGATATTGGTTTGCATCAGGGCCGCTAATTGTGGGGGCAAACTACCGACTTTGGTAGCTTGGATGCCGTTTTTGTCAACCACGCAGGGAACCTCGACACAGCAGCCCTGGGGCAGATTATCAATCAGACCCTGATTGGACATGTTGCCGTAGATCACGCTGGGTTGTCCGGTTTCGAGGCTGTGAATGATGGTAGAGCCGTATTCATGACTGCGCTTAACTTCGTGCATGTGCTTAAAGCCGTTTACGGTGGCTTCTATCATCGTGGGCATAAGCGGCGTTTTTTCAATGATTTTCCGCAGGTCTGCGGGGTCTTGGGAGCCAGGTTTTTCAAGCTCACGTTCGATAAAATCCCAGGAAGCTTCCCCAGCTTCACAGCGGTAGATGTATTCGTCAAGTGGGATATTGAACTGTTTTAGCAAGTCAGGATGACTGCTTTTGATAAACCAGGGCGTGTATTCGCTAAAATGCTCGCTCGATTCGGTCACAAAATAGCCAAAGCGCTTATATATCTCATAGCGCACCCGGTTCCAGGCGGGTACTTCTCCATTTTCGACGACTTGGCGAATGCGTGGATAGAGGTCTTCACCTGCTCGCTCAAACTTCAGATAAAAGGCCAGGTGGTTAATGCCTGCTGAAAGGTAGTTGATCTCTGCAGGTGCTACACCAATGTCGTGGGCGAGTTCTTTAGCGGTGCCTTGCACGCTGTGACACAGACCGACGGTTTTTATTGAACTGGCGCGATTTAGCGCCCAGCAGTTCATAGCCATCGGATTGACATAATTAAGATGTGTGACATCGGGGCAGAGCCGTTCCATGTCCTGAGCCATGTCCAGCAGCACCGGAATAGTGCGCAGCGCCCGCATGATGCCGCCAATACCCAGGGTGTCGCCTATGGTTTGGTGTAAGCCGTATTTTTTAGGAATCTCGAAGTCAATCACGGTGCTGGGTTTATAGCCCCCTACCTGAATCATATTGATGGTGTAATCGGCGCCGTCAAGGGCGCGTTCGCGGTCGGTAGTAACTTCAAAATGAGGCTTTACACCGAGCATTTCGGCGATGCGGCGGCCCACCTGTTCAGAAAGACGCAGCCTTTTCTCGTCAATATCAAACAGGCATATAGTAGACTCGGCCAGTTCGGGATAAGAGAGGATATCTCCCATTAGGTTTTTGGCAAAAACGGTACTGCCGGCACCGATAAAGGTGATTTTGGGCATACTAAGGGCTTCCTTTCTGTTTTAAAGGGTTTGGCTTTATAGCTAGGGGATTGAATAAGTTTTTCAGGGGACTAAACGCGGCCAGAAGCAATAAGGTCAGTTCGCCGACATTCCACCAGAAATGAACGGTTACCCGTGATGCCGTTGTCAGGCCGCTAAGGCGGGCAAAGGGCCAGCGCAGTGCCAGCCAGCCAGCTTCCGTATTCAGCCACAGCTGATCGGGCATTTCAAAATCATTGCCCACAACAATATCGAGTCTGCCATCATCGTTGATATCAAAGAGCAGCAACGCTAATGCCTGGGCCTGACGGCTGAGCCTTTGACCCTTAAAACCTTGCCCACTGTTTTCAAACACCATGACACCCGCGCCGCTGGAAAAAAGAAAACTACTTTTTTGCTCGAGCTCGAGCAGGGCATCATAAGAAGCGGTGACTAAGTCTAAGTCGCCGTCACTGTCTAAGTCAGCCCAGGCCAAGCTATAAGCAGGTGTAGTCACCCCCTTTAGGTTCTCACGGATAAAACCAGCTTTACTGTCGTTGCGCCAGAAACTAATGGCACCTAAGCTATGGCTAAAGACAATATCAAGCCAGCCATCGGCATTTACATCGACTATGTTGACGGCTCGAGCCTCGTTACTGGCTAATAACTCTTTGCGAAAAATAAAATTGCCCTCGTTCCAAAAAATTGCACTGTCCCCGGCCAGATTTGCCAGTACCAGGTCCAGATCCCCGTCATTGTCCAAGTCTTCTGTGGCAAGACCCAAACCGTTGCTATCATAAAAACGCACGTTATCGCCGCGGGCTTTGCTGCGGTAATCTAGCTGGCGCTCAACAAAGCTGCCCTGACAAGCTACTGCAGTGTTCAAGGGAGTGCTTTGCATTATCAAAGAAGGCTCCTGACTGCTGCTTTGTCCCCAGGCCGAGGGCAGTATGAGGGCTAAAAGCAAGAAGCTGACAAGGCCAGATTTGGCTTTTAGAACGGGCTGATAATAACTCATCAAAATATGACTTAACCGTTTCCACCCTGTTTAGCAGGATGGAAACGAAGAACAGAACTATAGTGCTTTACCTAAACAGGGCGTTGACTTCCTCATTGGCTTTGGCGAGGGTTTCCGCCGTATCACTTTCGCGTAGCAATATGCTCTCCATGGCCGAAGTCATGATGTCGGAGACTTCCGAGGCAAAGTCGGCAATGGGGAAGAGGAAGGTACCTCCGGGTTCGAGGGCTTGTTCAGTAAAAGCACTCACGTCTGCACCACGCTCAGCATAGGCGGCCAGCGCAGCATCTACACCCGATTGAATGGCCGGGAAGACCACGCCGTAGGAACCGACGATGTTTTGACACTCGGCTGAGGCTAAGAATTTTACCCACTCCCAAGCTTCTTCCTGATTTTTACTACCTACCCAGATTGAGTCAGCCAGGCCGTTGAACATGCTCTTGCGGCCTTCGGGGCCGGCTGCCAGACGGGCAAAGCCAACCTCAAAGGGTGAGTTATCCAAATACCAACCGATCATCCAGGAACCGTCAGTGGTCAGCGCACCCTGGCCTGCGGCAAAGAGGCTGTTGTCGCCAAGGCCGTTGACATCGGAGAACTTGGGCGTATAACCCTTGTCGATGAGCCCGGCGTACCAGTCGATGGTCTCAACAAATTTGGGATCGTCGTAGTAGTATTCTTCGGCATAAAGGCCGTCATTAAACTGCCAACCGTTCGACACGGCGAAGTGACTCCACTGAGTTTGGCCATAGGCGTCCGCGCCGTCAACGGTCAGGTAACCAAACTGCACAACATTGTCCTTGTCAAAGTCAGGGCTAAGACCGTTATTACCGTTGGCATCTAAGGTGAGCTTGGCGACAACCTCTTCAAAAGTGCCGCCATCTTGCGGGTTCCAGGTCAGATTATTGAGTTCTTCTACACTAACGCCTGCTGTATCGAGCATTTCCTTGTTATAGAAAATAGCGATGGTGTCCCAGTCCTTGGGCAGACCATAGCGTGCGTTGTCCCTGGTCCAGAGCGTGGCCAGTTCGCCGATATAGATGTCAGTGGCTACGCCGTCGCGCTCAATAAGCGGTTGAATGTCGACCAGTTGGCCGTTGGCGGCAAACTCAGGATATTTGGCCAGGTGATTGGTAAACACATCAGGCGCGGTTCCGGAAACAAAGCCCGTGGTAATACCTGTCCAGTAGTCGCCCCAGCCCTGCTGAGTGATATTGATTTTGATGTTGGGGTTTTGCTCACTAAAAACAGCGGCGCACTGCTCATAAGCGGGTTGCTGATTAGCGTCCCAAAGCCAATAGTCTAATTTTACCTGGGCCAAGCCAGCGCTGAACAAAAGAGCTGCGGCAAGGGCTAAAAGTTTTTTCATCCTTCCTCCTGTTTCTACTCACTCCCAGGCCTTGGCCGGGGAGATATTGCCTAGCTGTCAACCAACGAGGGTGGGTTTAAGGCCCACATTGGCTAGCTTGCTGTTGAAGCTGAAGCCTACTAAACTAAGTCTTTTCATCTGCGTTCAAAAACTCAAGAAGATAAATTCCTGTAAATCACCCCCTTATTTCATTCCGCTAAATTGCAGCGAATTGATAACCTGGCGCCCTAAGACGACCATCAGAATAAAGATGGGGATAATTGCTAAAAAGGTTGCCGCCATAAGGCCCGTCCAATCGGGAGCACCTTGCGGCGTTTGGGTTCGGAAGATTTGCAGTGCGACGGTCAGGACGCGTACCTCCTCATCTTTGCCGACTAAGAACGGCCAGAAGAACTCGTTCCAGGCGTTGATGCTGGTGAGAATCGCCAGGGTGATTAGCGGGGTACGGCTGATGGGCAAGACGATGCGCCAGAAGGTGCCAAAGGGTGAGGCGCCATCTAGTTTGGCAGCCTCTTCTAAGGATTTGGGGATGCCCAGAAAAAACTGCCGCAAGAAGAATACCGCAAAGGGCGTCATCAAAAAGAATGGTGCGACCATGCCCTGCATGGTGTTTAGCCAACCTAGATTTTTAATAAGGATAAAGTTGGGAATAAACAAGACGATATTAGGGATCATCAGCGCTGAAAGATAGAAAAAGAAAATCAGCTCTCGCCCGACAAATTTCATGCGTGCAAAGGCATAGGCCGCCATAGCACTAAAGAAAGTCTGGGCAATGACGATGAGGGCCGTAAAGATCAAGGTGGTTCTTAGAAACAACAAAAAGTTGATTGATTGTCCCGAACCACCTGCGGCCACGCTCTCTTCGAGGCTGATAAGCCCCAGAGCCCGCCGGAAGTTAAAGAGTGTGGCATCGGTGGGCAAGAGCGAACCGGGGTTGACAAAAAGTGAGCTAGGGGTGCTGAGCGCGGTTTTTAGGGCAATCCAGAAAGGCAGGATGGTAATGATTATCAGGATAGCCAGTAGCAGCCAGGTGACGGCATAACCCCAGCTAAAGGACTTCTTGATGACCTGGGATTGCTTGCTTGCTAAAGCCATATATATATGCCTCCTTACTCCAAATCCGAGCTGTCTGCGCGCAAAATACGCATTTGCAGGAGAGTAACCACGATTAAAATCAAAAAGAGCACCACGGACATGGCGGTGGCATAACCCATCTTGAAGAACAGAAAAGCGTTTTCGTAGATGTACCAGACGATTACGCGAGTAGCGTTTACTGGTCCACCTTGGGTTGTCACCGCCACCGTATCGAAAATCTGGAATGAGCCGATTATCGAGGTGACCAGCACAAAGACAGTTACAGGCCGCAGCAGCGGCAAAGTGATATGGCGGAACATGCGCCACTCGTTGGCTCCGTCGATGGTGGCGGCCTCATAGAGTGATTTGGGGATTGACTGTAGCCCGGCATAAAAGAGCAGCGCCGTAAAGCCCATGTGTCGCCAGATATTGACCCCGGCGATGGTAGGCAAAGCCTGACTGACCGAGCCAAAAAAGGGTTGTCTATCTATACCAAAAAGGCCTAAAAAGGCGTTGACATAGCCTAATAACGGGTCGAGCATCCACAAAAATATCAAGGCCACGACAACGTTTGAGATTAAATAAGGCAAGACTAGCAGGCCGCGTACAAGTATTGATTTGGTAACGCGGTCCATCACCACGGCCATAAAGAGACCAATGACAGTCTGCAAGGGAATGTTATAGATCACATAAAGCCCGGTTACCTTTAGAGCATTCCAAAATTGGGGGTCGGTCATTAATTCCCGATAATTGTCAAGACCCACATTTTTAGGAGCTCTTAACAGATTCCACTCGGTAAAGCTGATCATAAAGGCCCGAACGGCTGGAACGGCAAAGAAGATAACGAAGCCGATGAGGCTGGGCAGAATAAAAAGCCAAGCTGTCAGCGACTCCTGATTAAAGACCAGTTTTAAGTTTCTGCGCCAGGCGCTTTGCTCGAGCTTTGGTCTTGTGTATGATTTAACGCCCATAAAACCTCATCTCTTTAAGACCAGCCAAGGCCCCGGGGATTTTACTCTCGATAAGCTGATGCATGAAATTGACACGAGTTAGTAACGCGTGTTAGTAGTTTACACAAGAGAGTAAGACTTGTCAATGGTTTGCAAGTTTATGCCCAGTATTTGTTTACTGGCATTGCCGAATAAAGACAACTAGAGTATCAACGCAAGTAGAGTTGCACGTCTCTTAAGTGTGCTTGCAGCGTTAAATTGGGGCGAAATTCACCATTACGCCCATGCAGAAAGTAAAGGTACTTTGCCCCGTCATCGTTATAACGTTGTGCTTGCAGCACAGCCCGCAGAGCCGCCCTACCCGGGCTGCCAATGGGCCCCTGGGGTAAGCCGGGCCGGGTATAGGTATTCCAGGGGTGATCTGCCTCGGCGCTAAAGTCGCCGGCGGAGCGATCAAGCTCAGACAGGCGTTTGCCCAGGCCATAGGCAACGGTCGGGTCAGATTGTAGCAACATGTTTTCATCAAGCCTGTTTAGAAAGACTCCGGCGATAATAGGCATTTCCGCGTCATTGGCGGCTTCGGCTTGTACCATACTGGCTAAGGTCACCCACTGGTGCAAGCTGAGCTTGTTTTCTCCTAAGGCATTGGCGATATTGGCGTCTATTTCCTGTTCAAAGCGCTTGAGCATCAGCTCAAGTACTTCTGACGGATTGCTGCGCAGCGGGAAATCGTAGCTGGCCGGAAAAAGATAACCTTCTAAGCTGTTGCCCGCCGGAATATAGCCAGGTTTAAGCTCAGCCGGGTTTTGAATAATTGTCATAAAGCTGTCGCTGTCGCCAAAACCTGCGTCGGCGAGTGTTTGTGCAATCTCGACGGCGCGAAAACCCTCGGGGATGACCACGCGGCTGGTGCGGGGGCGTCCCCCGGCGGCCAGGGCTTTGGCGATTTCCGTTGCGCTCATTGAAGGGCTTAGCTCATACAAGCCTTCGCCCAAATTGCGGTCAAGTTCCTGATAGCGCAGCCACAGCACAAAAGCATCGGCATTTTGAATAAAGCCCTGATTTTTTAGCTCCAGCGCAATTGTGCCGGCATCCCAGCCGGGCATTACTTCAAAATCAAAGCTTTCAATAACAGTTGGCGCGGCTGGCTGTAATTGGTCTTGCACATAAAGATAAGCCCCTGCAGCGACAAGCGCTATGATGAAAAGAAAGAGCGGCAACCAGCGGCCCGAACGCCTTTTGGGTGGCCCTAAGTTCTGGGGGCGGTTGTGATTGCTGGAGTCAGTCACGTTTTTATCCTGCTAAGTTATGCCCTAACCCTAGGGCGAACGGCTTATTCTAGGACGTCCTGATGAGAATGTCGGCGCAAATAGCTCTCTAAGATGAGTATAGCCGAGGCCTCATCGACCCGTCCCTTTTCCTGACGTTTTTTCTTCTTAAGGCCGCTTTGCACGATGCCCTGGGTGGCGATGCGAGTGGTAAAGCGCTCGTCTTCGAACTCTAAGTTTATACCGGCCTCTTTTAGAAGCCTGGCAAAGGCACGCACCCGCTTGGTCTGCGCCGAGTCGCCGCCGCTGCTGCGTTTGGGTAGGCCGACGATTAAGAGTTCGGCTTGTTCTTGCGCCATGATTTTTTTAATAGCGGCGATATCTTCTGCTGTTTTGCCGCGGGTGATAAAGCCACGTCCAAAGGCAAGGCTCGAGCCCAAATCTCCGCGGGCGAGACCTATACGGGCCTCGCCTACATCCAGTGCAAGAATGGTTCGGCGGTTCAAGCGTTAGCCACCTGTTAGAGCACTTAGAATTTCCGGTAGCGCTGCAAAGGCGGCAGCCAGCTTGCTGCTGTCCTTGACACCTGCCTGGGCCATATCGGGACGGCCACCACCGCCACCACCGGCACGCTTAGCCAGCTCGCGAATCAGATTGCCAGCGTGAGCACCTCGAGCCTGAGCGTCTTTGCTGACCTTGGCCACCATGAGCTTGCCGCTGGCCAGCAGCACGACATCCGCTTTGGATTGCTGTAGCAATTTATCGGCGGCGTTGCGCAGGGCAGTCGCGTCCAGCCCTTCTAAAATGACGGTGCTGTAGCTAAAGCCTGCAGCTTCTTTAAGCTCGCTTTGCGCCCCACCAGTTTGTGCTGCGGCAAGCTTATCGCGAAGTTGGCTTATCTCGCGCTGGGCGGTTTTAAGGTCGGATTGTAGTTTGTCGATGCGCTTAGAAAGCTCCCCGGGTTTAGCGCCGATTTGCCTAGCGGCACTAGCGGTGCTTTCGCGCAGTCCTTGAGCGTAGCTTAAAGCCGCCATGCCGACCAGCGCCTCAATGCGGCGCACGCCCGCCGAGACTGCTTCTTCACTGGTAATAATCAGGCTGCCGATCTCACCGGTGCGACGCACGTGAGTACCACCACAAAGCTCGATGGAGACGGCATTTTCATCGTCGCCGACCTTGACCATTCTGACCTTTTCACCGTATTTTTCGCCAAAGAGCATCATGGCGCCCTGTTCGCGGGCGGTGGCAATTGGCACGATCTGCCAGTTTACTGCAAAATCTGCTTGAATCCAGCGATTGACTAAGACCTCGATTTTTGTAATTTCCTCAGGGCTTATAGCCTGCGGATGCGAAAAGTCAAAACGTAGCCTTTCTGGGGTCACCAGCGAACCGGCCTGAGCCACATGTTTGCCCAGGACGGTGCGCAGCGCTCCGTGGAGCAGGTGTGTGGCGCTGTGGTGCTTTTCTGTTTCGCGGCGGCTGGGGTCAACCATGGCCTGCACCAGTTGGCCGCTCTTTAATTCGCCCCTGAGAATCCTGGCCTGGTGCAGATAAAGCCCTTCTTTGCTCTTGGTGGTGTTGGTTATCAGGGCCTTGCCGCTTGGCCACTCCAGTACGCCGCTGTCGCCTATCTGTCCGCCGCCCTCGGCGTAGAAAGGCGTGAGATTTAAGATGATCTGTACATGCTCGCCTTCTGTGGCTTTTTGGGTCTCATCTTCATTATGGATAAGCGCTATTACCTTTGCTTCGTCGACCATGGTTTGATAACCGGTAAAACCGGTCTCGCCGTGTTCTTTGGCGATTTTGCCCAGATAGTCTTTGCTGGCAGTAAAAAGAGCAGCCACCTCTTTACCGCCCTTAGAGTCTTCTTTGGCTTGGGCTCGAGCCCTCTCATAGCCTTCGCGATCCACCTTAACGCCACGTTCGGCAGCCATTTCCATGGTCAAATCCAGAGGAAAGCCATAGGTTTGCCAGAGATCAAAGGCTTGCTCACCTAAGAGCGTAGCGCCCGAAAGCTGGTCAAGCAATTGTGAGACCCGTTGGATGCCCGACTCCAGCGTGCGCAAAAACTGGGCTTCTTCGGTTTTGATAATGCCCTGGACACGCTCTTTACCACCCCTAAGCTCGGGATAGGCCTCGCCCATGGTCTCGATGATCTGCTCGACGAGCTGGTAGAGCACCGGCTCTCTTAAACCCAAGAGCCAGGCATGACGGGCCGCCCGGCGCAGCAGCATCTTAACTATGTAACCCGGGCCATCATTAGCGGGTAGGATGCCGTCGCTAATGGCAAAGGTGACGGCTCGAGCATGGTCGGCAATGACCCTGTGTGAGACGCTCTTAGTACCTTCATAGGCTTTGCCGGAAAGCTCGGCCACCTTGCGAATGGTGGGCTGGAAAAGCTCGGTACTATAGGCGTCTTCGGCGTCGGTCATCACCGCCACCAGGCGCTCAAAACCCAAGCCGGTGTCAATATTCTTTTGCGGCAAGGGCGTAAGCACGCCGCCGTCTTGGCGGTCAAACTGGGTAAAGACTAAGTTCCAGATTTCGATAAAACGGTCGCCGGAGCCGGTGTTGGGGCCGCTTTCGTCTGCACTGCCGTATTCCGGGCCACGGTCATAAAAGATTTCCGAGCAGGGGCCACAGGGTCCGTTGGGGCCTGCGCTGACGGCGTTGGCCGGCCAGAAGTTTTCGTCTTCACCCCAGCGCGAGATACGTTCTTTAGGAACGCCGACATGATCGGCCCAAACTTCAAAGGCTTCGTCGTCATCCAGATAAACGGTGACATAAAGCCGCTCGGGGTCAAGCCCTAGCCACTCAGGGCTGGTCAGAAACTCCCAGGCCCACTGCGCGGCCTCTTTTTTAAAGTAGTCACCAAAGGAGAAGTTGCCCATCATCTCAAAAAAGGAGTGGTGGCGCAAGGTGCGGCCAACATTTTCAATGTCGTTGATGCGCAGGCATTTCTGTGCGGTGGTCACGCGGTGCCAAATACCTTCGTAGCCTGCAAATTTGGGTGTTGCCCCTAAGAAATACGGTTTGAATTGCACCATGCCCGCAGAGTTAAAAAGGAGCGTGGGGTCGTCGCTCTTTAAAGATGCCGAGGGATAGATGAGATGGTGTTTTTGCTGAAAAAACTCAAGGTATTTTTGCCTGAGTTCGTCTATGTCAATTTTGCTTTTCTGGCTTTGCATCTTGGCCTCCTGCTTACACTAAATAATGATTATACAGAAGCTTAAGCAGGTTTAGCGTAGGGGGCATAAAGCAGGCTCGAGCCTGGCTAGGCATCGGCTTGAACTTATGAAGCTGTCCCAAGTTAAGGAGAAAGTAAAAAGTGGAAAGAGACGGGGATTGAGGAGCGAGGATAAGGGGATAGAGTTTTCCGCTCCACAGTCCTCGCTCATGCTTTTGTGGGGAAAAGGAAACGGGGGTTGAGGGACGAGGCACTTACACCTCACGCCTCACTTTGTAGGGATGCTTTCTAGAAAGGCTATTCCTACCTACCACCAACTACCGACTACCAACCACCCACCACAAACTAACAATTTGCCTTATGATGCTACAGCTATGTCACTACGCGCTTTTTATCGAGAACCCGTCAAACGTCAACTGCTCTTTAGCGGGTTTTGGGCCTTTATCTTTATAGGCATCACCCAGGCCATGTACGGTCCGGCCTTTCCTCTTTTCCGTGCTAAGTATGGCGTCAGTGATGCACAGCTCGGCCTCATTGTCAGCCTCCACTTTATAGGGGCGTTTATTGCCATTTTATTAGCAGGTTTTTTAATTGGGCGCTTTGGTTATCGCTTGGTATTGCTTAGTTCCACAGTCCTTACTATCATCGGTAGCCTGGGTGTTGCCTTTAGCCCTGCCTGGCTGCTGAGCCTAATGGCGGCTTTTATCCTTGGTCTGGGTTTCGGGGGCATTGATATTGGCATGAACATCCTCTTTGGACAAGGTTTTGGCGCCCGGGGTGCAGCTGCCCTTAATTTGCTAAACGCCATGTTTGGCCTTGGTGCTGTTATCGGCCCGTTGCTGGTGGCGGTGTTTTTGCCCGTGGGTCTAAGCTGGCCGTTTGTTGTTTCTGCTTTAGCGGCTACGTTGCTACTTTTCTTGCTTGGGCGCACCGAGATGCCTACGGGCAGGCAGCCCAGCAGTAGTGGTGGCGGTGGCGCTTTGCTACTGAGCCTATTTGGTTTTATCGTCCTTTACTTTGTATATGTGGGTAGCGAAGCCGGGGCGGGCAGTTGGATAGCGACGCATTTGGCGCCAAGCTATGGCGAAGCTAAAGCCGCAAGTTTCACGGCGCTCTTTTGGGGTGCGTTGATGGTCGGGCGCTTTCTAGCGGTCCCGTTAACCATTTACTTAAAGTCCTCACGTCTGGTGATTTTTACCGCAGTGTTGGCGGTAACGGCGTTTGCGCTCGCTCATATCCTGTCCTTGGCGCCTTATGCTTATGCGTTGGCCGGGCTTTTTTTAGCCCCCATCTTTCCGACCGGGCTGGCCTGGTTACAAGAGGTTTTCCCGGACCGGGCGGCCCGGGCCACTTCGCTGGCGGTGGCCTTTGCCAGCTTGGGTGGCGTGGTGTTTCCCTCGCTTATCGGCGTGCTTGTTGCCACTAGCTCAAGCGCTATAATTCCCACGGCCTTGATGACTCTGACGCTTCTATGTGCCCTGGTGGCAGCTTTGCTGCGCTTTATAAGTCGTGGGCGAGGGGCAAGCTGACGGGCTGCTAATCATGCCGCGAGACTGGGATGCTTATTACCGCAAAAATGACTGGCCTACCGAGCCTGTGCTGGTCGTGCGGCGCTTTGGCCCGCTTATCCCCGAGGGTCCGGTCCTCGATCTGGCTGGTGGACAAGGGCGCAATGCGGTTTTTCTGGCCAAGCTCGGCCACAGGGTTACGCTGCTGGAAAAGAGTGAAGTGGCGCTAGCGCGAGTGCAGGAGCTAAAAAGGCAAAGCGGTCTTGCGCTCGAGCCTTTATCTGCAGATCTGGAGCTGCTTAAGCCTGACTTGCCCAGCGGCTCCTTTGCCGGCATTGTGCAGTCTTACTTTGTGCAGCGGCGTCTGCTTGCCAGATTGCCAGAACTGCTCATGCCCGGCGGCTTGCTGCTTGTTGAGGGTTTTACGCAACGTGAAGCCAAACGGCGTGGTCGCAGGAGCCCGCGTTATTGGCATGACGGCGAACTAAAAGACGCCTTGCCAACTCTGCAACTCCTTGCCTATGACGAAGGCTGGATTGCCGAGGCTTATCGCGTCTGGGCGGTGTGGCAGAAGCCTAAACCGGGGTAAACTGATGCATGTACCGTAATTCCGCTAAGGTTTACGATGCCATTTATAGCTTCAAGGACTACATTGCCGAGGCTAAGCGCCTCCGTGAGCTGATTTTAGAGCGCCATGCTGGAGCAACTACCTTGCTTGATGTGGCTTGTGGGACGGGCAAGCACTTAGAACAGTTCGGCAAATGGTTTATTGCCGAAGGCCTGGAATTGGATGAGGCCATGTTAAATATTGCCCGTGAGCGTAATCCAAACCTGATGTTGCATCAGGGAGACATGCGTAACTTCGCCTTGCCTAAGACCTTTAGCGCTGTGACCTGCCTGTTTAGTGCTATCGGCTATTTGCCCTCGGTTGCGGCTTTAGAGCAAGCGATAGCCACTATGGCTGAGCATTTGGAGGCAAACGGGGTGCTTATCATTGAACCCTGGTTTACCCCCGAGCAGTGGCAAGCAGGAACGGTTCACGCGCTTTGTGTTGATAAACCCGAGTTTAAAATTGCCCGTATGAACCTAAGCGAGCAGCGCGGAAGCTTAGCTGTTATGGATATGCACCACTTAGTGGGTACGCCACAAGGGGTTAAGCATTTTGTTGAACATCACGAGATGTTTTTATTCAGCCACGACGAATATATGACGGCCTTTACCAAAGTCGGACTCTCCCCGCAGTTTGACCCTGAAGGCATAATGGGGCGAGGGTTGTACATTGGGCAGCGTCAGTTTGTCTAATACCACAGTGCTGTTTTAATGGCACATTGTGCCATTAAAACCACTCATGAGAGTGTACCCTAAGACTATGGGTATTACGTCATCATTAAATCCGGTTTGACTAAGGAAAAAAATGTCAATTGCCAAACCACTAAAAGCACTTCTTTTTGATCTCGACGGTACTTTAGCCAACACCGACCCGCTACATTTTCTGGCCTGGCAAGATATTTTGACGGAGCATAAGGTCAGCATAGACGAGCCCTTTTATCAGCGCCAGATGAGCGGAAGGCTGAACCCCGATATCGTTGCGGACCTGCTACCAGAACTCTCCTTAAGAGCATCTCAGCAATTGATTGAGGAAAAAGAGCGGCGGTTTCGCAAACGTGCGAAGACGTTAAAACCACTAGCAGGGCTTGACAAGTTGTTTGACTGGGTTACGGCCAAAGGGCTGGCTCGAGCCCTGGTAACTAACGCCCCGCGCAAAAATGCCGAGTTTTTGTTGCAGACTTTGGGCTATAGCAAAAGCTTTGCCGTCACCGTAATTGCCGAGGACTTCCCGATAGGCAAACCCGACCCGCTGCTTTACCGACAGGCACTTAAACATTTGAATTTGCAAGCTGATGAAGTCCTGGCTTTTGAGGATTCTCCTTCCGGTATTCGTTCAGCTAGGAGTGCCGGCATAGACGTGATTGCCATTGCCTCGACCCACGCCGAGATTTCTTTGGTGAATGAAGGTGCAGATTTTGCCGTGGCTGATTTTTCCGATGACAAGCTTTGGCAACATTTGCAGCAAGTACAGGGGTAACCATAGGCTAAAATAGGGTTGTCATGGGACACAATCAAGGTTTAGCCAGTCATTATTTAGCTACAGTCAGCAAGATGTTTCAGGCTCAAAAACAGTTGGCCGAACGCAGTTTTGCGCAGCTTAGCCCCGAGGAGTTCCACTGGACGCCGGAACCCGAGTCAAACAGCATCGCCATCATTATCAAGCATTTAAGTGGCAATATGCGCTCGCGCTGGCGGGATTTTCTTGACACCGACGGCGAAAAACCCGACCGTAACCGCGATGATGAGTTTATTGATGACATCGATACGACAGAAGAATTACTAAAATGCTGGGAAGAGGGTTGGGGCTATCTGTTTACGGCGCTTGCGGAAATGGAAGGCAAAGATTTACTGTTTAAAGTCAAGATACGCGGTCAGGATCATACGCTCATTGAGGCAACCCAGCGGCAGTTGGCGCACTATGCAAATCATGTAGGGCAGATTGTCTATATCGCCAAGCAGCTAAAGTCTTCTGACTGGCAGACCCTGTCGATTGCTCGGGGCCAGTCGGAAGCTTTTAGCGCCGACATTAAAGCAAAAAATAAAGTTTGATGTTATTTTGAAACTGTCCTGAATTTTGGGTTAAGGGGAAAGTGAAAAGTAATACCAAAGTGACATTAAAACCGCGCGTGTTCACGGAGTACTGCGTAGCGTGAACGTATCCTCAGATGATTCGGACTATGACACCGTTAAATCCATTTGGTATACAAAGGGGAAAGTCAAGATTTTCCTACTAACCACCAACTACCCACTACCCACCCCAGGTCTGATTTTCGGAGTAACGTAAAAGTTATTGGGGACAGAGTTGTGATTATTGTGGACTAATGGTTGAGAACGCGCTCGGCAATTTCTGCCAGCACTTTTTGGGGCTCGAGCTCTAAGCCAAAAGCCTCAAACGACTTGCACAGCGAAGTCACGTCACGCTCTAAAAGCAGTTTTGCCTGCCGATTTTCCTTTACGCTTACCATTTGAGGCACGTCGATGATCACCACGTTATCTTGCCACCAGAGCAGATTAAAGCTGGAGTAGTCGCCGTGAATTTTGCCCAGTTTCAGCATGGCTATAAGATGATCTAAACTCGTTCGAAAGGCGGTCTGTGCTTCTTTTAGACTCAAATCAACCTCGGCTAAGCGGGGAGCCGGTCCGCTTTCATCACCGACAAATTCCATGAGTACCACTGCCCCTTCTTGCGCCACGGGTTTGGGAACGGGCAGACCCGCTTCATAGAGCTCACGTAAGTGCAAGTATTCTTGCTCAATCCACAGCATTTCTGAGCGCGACATGCCCGTAAGCGCACTTTGCTGACTGGCTTTTTTGCGGCGGGCACGGGTAATATAGCGCCCCTGGTTGTATATTTCATCAACCTTAAAAGAACGCACCTTGCGTTCAGCATAGAGCTTGGCAGCCAAGAGACCCCGGGGGCCTTCGGCCAAGTAAACCGTGGCTTCTTTGCCACTTTGTAACTGCTGCTTAAGCTCGCTTAAGTGACCCTGCTCATAAAGCTCCTGCAAGCCGGGGTCGGCAAATTTAGAGGCTGAAGAAACCGCCGCAGCTTTATCTACGTGTAAGGCGTTTACCGAGCGGCGGCCTTTGGGCTTGCGGCGGTCTTTGCGTTTGGCGAAACTCTCTAGTTCGTCTTCGTAGTTGCTAAAAGGCAAATATCCTCCATAATCTTCTTAGACCAATCTGATTTAATGATGGCGTAATACTAAGAGTACACTTATGCTACACAGCACTCTATAAACACAATTGGTTTTAATAGCACATTGTGTCACTAAAACAGCACTGTGCTACTACACCATAAACGATGCACCGGTTGTTTGCAGCGAGTTGTCTACGTGAGCAGAACCTGTAAATAATTAATTTGATGCAAAGCTAGATCTTAATTAAGGTTTTCTCGACTAAATATAGCTTTGATGCGATTTAAATCGAACTTTTCCGAACGGTCATAAGCATACAGCCCGTTTTTTTCCTGTTCTACATCGGTTAACTGTGTATAGCAATACCCACAGATATGTTGCTGTTGCAAAATGGCGTCTACTAATCCCTCAAGTCGGCAATAGAAATCCTCCAAGGATAGCGGTTCGTCGCCGTAACCCCAGGCATCGCTCTGTTTGTCACGCTGCTCTTCTGGCACCCACTTGATACCCCCAAATTCATCTACCAGGTAGGGTTGTCCTTGATAAGGAGGTTCCTTGTCTGGAAAATTACGGAAGACTCCTTCATGATCTGGTGTGAGCAGACACGAAAGCTGCTTGGGATCTTGCTCATAGGCGTGGACAGTCCATAGATCTGTTTGTACATGTACCCAGCCACTGGCATCATTTATGGGTCTAGTAGTGTCCAGACTGCGGCTTAGTTCATAAACATCTTTAATTAGTCGTTTGTGTTGATCGCTCACTTGCCTGGACTCAGTCTCGTTAAACGGGGTCCAGGCAATAATTGAGGGATGATTTCTGCTTTGCATTACGGTTTCGTGCCACTCACTTAAGAAGTTGCGAGCGGCCTCAGGGTTGTTTTCATCTATACCCCAGCTGGCAGTTTCTGCCCAGCTTAAATAACCAAGCTTATCGGCCCAATAATGGAAGCGTTCCTCAAAGACTTTTTGATGGAGGCGACCTCCGTTAAAGCCTGCTTGCAAAGACAGTTTGATATCGAGTTTTAGTGCTTCATCGGAAGGAGCAGTCCAGATACCCTTGGGATAATAACCCTGGTCGAGAACAGAACGCAGATAAAGTGGTTCGTTATTTAAAAAGAGGCGGTTGCCTTCTTGGTGAATCTTGCGCAAGCCAGCGTAGCTGGTGATTTGCTCAATAAGTTGACCTTGGGCATTACGACATTCAAAGACGAGATCATAAAGAAACGGTTGCTGAGGGGTCCAGACCTTGGGTTTGGGGATATCTAAGACAATGGGAACGCCATTTGCGGCTGCTTGTTCAGCAGAGGCAACGACATGCCCACTTTCTTTGAGCAGCACTTTAAAGCTTTGCCTCTTAGCAGTGGTGAAAAAGGTTGGGGTGATAATGAAGCGTGCTGAGTCCAGATCAGGGATGATATGGCAGCGCTCGAGCCCTTCTCGAGCAGCAGCCTCAAGCCAGACTGTTTGCCAGATACCCGTTACACGGGTGTAGTAACAGCCATGCGAATTTAACTTGCGGCTTTGTTTACCCGCAGGCTGTATGTTCGAGCGAATATCGTCCTGGACATAAACAACAAGATTGTGTGTTTTGCCGGGTGTGACCAGCCTGCTGATGTCGATACTAAAGGATGCGGATCCTCCCCAGTGTTCGCCGGCAAGTTGTCCATCGACAAAGATTTGACAGTGGTAGTCGACTCCGCCAAAGTTTAGCAAAATGCGCTTATCTTGCCACGCTGCCGGAATGTTAATGCTGCGGTGATACCATAACGCTTCAATGAAGTTCGTATGGCCAACGCCTGAGAGTTCACTCTCGGGGCAAAAGGGTACGAGAATCTCATGGTCAAATCCCGAATTGGTCATCATCAATTCACGCTCTAAGCCGGAGCGTTCGTTATCTAGCGTAAAAGTCCAGACACCGTTTAGATTCAGCCAACTATCACGCTTAAACTGAGGCCGGGGATACTCGGGTCTTGGTAAATTTGACATAGGAAGATAACCTCGCTCTGTAAGAAAAGTCGAAATAGTTTGTAGGGGCTTATAGTCGAAAAAATAGTTTGAGAGGAGATAACCCCGACCCAAAGGCGGGTCGGGGGAAAGGCGCACTAACGATTAGCGTAATAGGTCTTGGACGGCATTTTCCGCATCCGTCAGAGCGTCATCAATGGATTTGCCGGTTAGCCAGATGGCTTGTAATTCGCGGTTCAACACATCTTGAATGGCACCATATTTGACGGTGGGTAGTACGTCACGGACGATATTGGTGGTATTGGCATACTCGGAGCGGTGAGGCAGATTGTTGTAGGCCTCACTGGCGAGAACTGACCTGCGTACTGACATATGGCCGGTACGAGCCCAGTCAAGGTTGTTGTCGTTGATCCAGGCAAGCAGTTTCAGTGCTGCTTGATACTTTTCAGGATCATCACGCTTTAGATTCGAGGGGATAGCCCACATGTGCGAGTCGGCCCAGGTCGCAGGGGTATCGAAAAGAGTGGGGAAGTCCGACACATAGTAATTAGTCAGTGCTACATTGGGGTCTTTGGCCTGTGCGTCATAAAAGTCTACGACCCAGGTGCCATTGATGAGCACTGCAGCTTCGCCATCCAAAAAGGCCTGCTGCGAATCGGCGTAATTTAGATTTGGGTCGGCGTAACCTGCATCGAAGAGATTGGTGATTGTTTCAACCGCAAGGCGCACTTCGGGCGTATTCACTGTGGCCTTATCAGCGGTAAAGACCTCACCATTTTGTTGCCAAACTAAGGAGAGTACTAGGCGTACCCCGATAGGGAATTGGGAAAAGTCAGCTGCTAAATAATCCTTGCCGGTTGCTTCCCTGACAAGCTTAGCCTGCTCGAGCATTTCCTCGGGACTGCTGGGCAAAATGGGTGTGCCATCGTCGTTGACGAGTCCTGCTTGCGCTAGCAAGTCAAGGTTGACGTGCCACAAATTCGCGTGTGAGTCCATGGGGACGGCGTAAATTCTATCATTGTAAGTAATGGCTTCTATGGCCGAGTCGGTCCAGTCACTAACATCGACACCGATCTCGGCTAAATCTTCGGTTAGATCAGTAATTACGCCAATAGAAGCGAATTCGGGCAAACGGCTCTTATGAATCATATGCACTTCTGGAGCATTGCCACCTGCATACATGGCCTTAATCTGATCATAGTAGTTGCCCCAATCCGTGGGTAATGTGTTGACAGTGATGCCGTTATCCTGCTCACTAAAATTGTTGATAATCGACTGGATAATACAGGCTTCACCAACAGCCTCCTGGATATTGGTGCCCGCTTGTTCGCAATCACCCAAGAAACGTGCCAGCGTGATTTCTGTTTGGCTTAAGCCAACACTGCCTAAGAGTGCTGTTATTAACAGAGAGCTTATTATACGAATGAGTTTTAGTTTCACAGGGATAACTCCTTTTTCTTAGAATTCGGATCAAGCTAGGGCTTGAGGTACTTACTTGACTTCCCTTTTTGAACCTCCTTTCTGTCAAGCGTCGATAGTTTTATTTGCCACCTCCTAGGGCAATGCCTCTCACGATGTAGCGCTGGAAGATCAAAAAGATAATGACAACAGGCAGGCTGGCAATTACTCCAGAAGCCATCACGCGGCCTAGGCCTTCGGACTGGGCGAAATTGCTTTGAATACTGGCCAGACCAACGGTGATCGTGAACATTTCCTTACTCTGTGCCGAGACTAGCGGCCAGAGATAGTCGTTCCAGGCATAAAGAAACGTAAGAATCCCAAGCGTAGTCATGGCCGGTAACGACAGCGGCAACATAATGCGGGTAAAGATAGTCCAACGATTAGCGCCATCAAGCTCGGCAGCTTCCTCGATATAAACGGGGATGCCTCGAAAGAATTGCGTCATTAGAAAGACACCAATTGGTACAGCTAGCCTTGGTGCGATGAGTGCTGAGTAACTACTGTGTAAATTCCAATCTGCGAACATTGTGTATAACGGGATAAATACTGCTTGTTCGGGAATAACTAATCCAGCCAGTACCAGTGGGTAAATAATCTTGCGGCCCTTAAATGGGATGCGAGCAAAGGCATAACCGGCTAGCGATGAGAGGATGAGCACCAGTAGTGTCATGCCGATAGCAACTACCATGCTGTTAAGAAACCAGCGCGGTGTAAGGCCTAAGGTAAAAAGACGCACGAAGTTTTCAAAGGTGAAGGGAATAGGGATAAGGCCCAGTGCAGTGTTGGAGGTGGTGCGTGCCAGGAGGTTGTTGGGTTGCAATGACATTGAGAACATCCACAGAATTGGCACCAGCCAGAGAAAGGCAAAAATGGACAGTCCGGCAATCATGAGCCAGTAAAGGCGTTTGTTACCAACCACGGTTAAACTCCTTCCTCACGATTAAGCCTTAGTTGAATGACGGAAAATATAAGCATAATGACAAACAACAGAACAGCTAAACCTGAGGCATAGCCCAACTCTGAATCGCGGAAGGCCGTCTGATAGATATAGCGCACCAGAACCTGGGTGCTGTCATTAGGGCCTCCGCGGGTAATCAAGTGCGACTGGCCAAAAACCTGGAAGTGTAGGATGATCTGTAGGATTACCACCAGCGTTGTCGTTCGCCTGATGCCGGGTAAGGTGATGTGTCGCAAAAGACTCCAAGGACCGGCACCATCGAGTCTGGCTGCCTCATAACGCTCGGTAGGGATTTCCTGTAGACCCGCTAAAAAAACGACCATAGCGAAGCCCATCGACCACCACACGGTAGCGATGACGATGGCAGGCATGGCCAGACGTTCGTTGGTAATCCAGGTTATGGGCTCGAGCCCAAAAACTTGCAGCAAGTTGGAAATAATGCCCTGGCTGGGGCTAAAGATCATTTGCCAGATGAGAGTGACAACCGTAACTGAGAGGACTTGCGAGAGAAAAAAGATGGTGCGGAATAGGGCCATAATGGGGCTTTGCCGATTAAGAGCAATAGCTAGACCGAGGCCAATACTGGTGACGAGTGGCACAGTGAGTAATACAAAGGCCAACGTATTCCAGACGATGCTCCAGAAGCGGCGATCGTACCAGCGACCATCATCGCCGGGGTGAATACCCAAAATGACGCCGAACAGAAGAACGATACTCAGACTTAGCCAGATAGCCGCCTTTGACCTTAGTGCGCCACGCTGCACAGACCACCAAATGGGAGCCAGCATAGCTAGACCCAAGAGCCGCCAGCCGAGCAGATTATCCAGTCCCCAGGTCATACCTCTGCCCCAGAGCATGTCACGGTAGTTCTGTAAGCCGATAAACTCTTTGGCATCGGGGTTAAAGGCGACTGCCAACAAATTCCATTCGTGCAAACTTATCCATATTCCCTTAAAGAAGGGATAGATCAGAAAGATGATATAGACGAATAGAAAGGGGGCAATGAACAGATAGCCTTCAAAACTGTCCCTGTTTTTTAACCAGAGGTTCTGCCGCCACGATTGAGAAGAAAAGTGGCTTGACCGGTTGCTCTGTGTTGATTGGGATTGCATGTACATCACTCTTCACTGAAATGTGGAATATTGAGGAGGAAACCTGATGCGAAAAGAATTATAAAAACCTGTAATATAACAGGTTTTAACACAAAAGTCATCACCTGTCAAGAATCAGCCGATGGTTGTGTTTTTAAGTTTAGATGCAGACCAAGCAATAGAGAGGCTTTTTCAGAAGCGATCTTGGCTTGCAACAAAAACTAATGGTTCAAGTTATTCTGTAAGATAAATTGAAAATAGGCTGGTGGATGTTGTTATGGAGAAAAACTTGACAGAGATATCAGATGTTCGGGGGTTTAGTTTAAAAATTGATGCTATTACGCCGCAGACAAAAGTGGTACTTAAAGCTCTTGCTTCCGAGCCCCGCTTGCGTATCCTGGAACTGCTTAGCAATCGCTTGCTCAACGTTAGTGAGATTGCTGAAGCCTTGAAAATTCCTCTATCAACTGCAACATTGCACATCAATGTATTGGAAGAGGCTGGCTTGCTGCGCGCAGAACTAAAACCTGGTGAGCGCGGTTTGCAAAAAGTATGCCAGCGCGTTTATGACACGGTTGTTATCGAGTTGCCGACCGCTGATAAGCTCCCTATGCAGAAGATCGTGACGGTGTCGATGCCGATAGGTGGTTACGTTGATTTTCAGGTGACACCCACCTGTGGTTTGCTTAGCGCTGATAGCATCATTGGCCTAGTCGACGACCCACGGACCTTTTATGAACCAGAACACAGCGAAGCGCAGCTTTTATGGCTCCATCACGGCTATGTTGAATATCGCTTTCCCAATCGTTTGCCGCCAAAAATGATGCCAAACAGCCTTTGGTTTAGCATGGAAATTTGTTCAGAGGCGCCCATGCATCATCCCGACTGGCCTTCAGATATCACGCTGTGGGTTAATGGTATTGAGGTGGGTATCTGGACGAGTCCAGCAGACTTTGGTGGACAACGCGGTGTCCTGACGCCACAATGGTGGGATACGCGCAACACGCAGTATGGTCTGCTAAAAGAGTGGCGGATTAATAGTGAAGGTAGCTTCATAGATGGACTCAAGATCTCGGAAGTAAAACTAAAGGATCTAAAAATTGAAAATAGTGAATTTATTTCCATGCGAATTGGGGTTCGGCCAAATGCTGCTAATGTTGGGGGAATGAATCTTTTTGGTCGTGGTTTTGGGAACTATCCCCAGGATATTGTTATGCGTATGCGCTATAACTAAATGCATTTGCGGCTTGATGAGCGATACTTGACTTATGAAAACGTATCGGAGCTGGATTAACATCATCCCGTTTGAAGAAGCCAGTGGCAGACTCAAAGCAATTTATGAGCGCATCAGAGGGCCAAAGAACTACATCGACAACATCATGTTGGTTCACAGCCTGCGACCACACACTCTTGAAGGCCACATGGCGCTTTATAAGCACGTTTTGCACCATGCCCGCAATACCTTGCCTTCATGGTTGCTGGAGGCGACGGGGGTCTACGTAAGCCTTTTAAACGGTTGTGATTATTGCGTAGAGCACCACTACCACGGCATGAAGCGCATCCTTACTGATGAGATTAGGGCTGGGGCCATTCGCCAGGCCTTGGAAAACGGTACTCCAGAAGATATATTCTCAAGAGCGTGATTTAGCGGTCATGCACTATGCCAAGCTGCTTACTCAAACTCCGGCTGCTGTAGAAGAAGAACAGATCAAGGCTCTTAGGGAGGCTGGTCTTGACGACGGCGAAATCCTGGAGATAAATCAGGTAATCAGCTACTTTACCTATGCCAATCGCACGGTGCTTGGTTTGGGTGTCACTACTGCAGGCGACAAGCTTGGTTTAGCTCCAAGCGACACCGATGATCCCGATAACTGGCAACACCGTTGAAGTTGTCCAAAAACAAGTAAAAAGTGAAAAGAGGAAAGTAGAGGTTTTCCCACAGACTACCCACTACGAACCACCAACCAACTCCTCAACACGCTAGACTGAATGTGAAGCGTTGGCGAGACTTTCGGAGGTGGTCATGAGACGGATGCTAAAGCAAGTGCACCAGCTTGTGCTCTTAGGCGAGCTGGAACAGGGCACGCAGCCGCTAGGGTATGCCAAACTCATGCTCTTAAACTTAGGGCCGGGGGCGGCGCTGCTTTACCAGCGAGCCTTTTCGACCTTTGACGGCAAGGCGGAAGCAGCGGTGGAGACGCATTTGCTTTTAGAACCCTGGGAAGAGCTGGTGATTTTAGACCGTAAACAGTACGAGGACTGGCTTGAGGGAGTCGAGGACATGACGGCTTATGTCGAGACGATCAGTGGTGCCGGGCGTAACCTCATGAAATTTCGCACCCTGGTGGCAACACCCAGAGGGCAGGAGGTCATCGACTGGCCCCTGCGACTTATCTATGATGCACGTTCATTTGGCATCTTAGAGTATCAGCATGAAGCCGCATAATTACACCTTGCTATCTTTATAAGCTGACTTGTAGAAAGGAGCACGGCTATAGAGCTTTATTTAGGGACAGGCGGCTATTCCAACAAAGACTGGCTGGGTCAGCTTTATCCGCAGGACTCCAAACAGTCGGACTGGCTCGAGCTTTACGCGCAGCACTATAACGCTGTTGAACTCAATTCGTCTTTTTATGCTATTCCAGGCATCAAAGCCTTTGCTGGCATGGTGAAAAAGAGCCAGGCCAGGCTGCGTTTTGCCATCAAGCTTCATCAGTCCATGACGCACAGTAGAGATGCCGATGCAAAGATGTACCAGCGCCTTTTTGAGTCGGTAGCGCCGCTGCGTGAGGTAGGCATGTTAGGGCCTTTTTTGGCGCAGTTTCCTTATTCTTTTCATCGTACGCCCGAAAATCGCCTTTATCTGCGGGATTTAGCGGGCCGTTTTAGCGAGGAAAATTTAGCGATAGAATTCCGGCACTGGTCCTGGGATAACAGTGAAGTGCGCTCAGGGCTTAAAGACTTTGGGCTTAGTGCGGTGAGTGTTGACTATCCACCGCTAAAGGGCCTACCAAAGTCTGGTTTGGTGCTTAGCTCGGATATTGCCTATATTCGCATGCACGGACGCAACAAAGAAAAGTGGTGGGAAGGTAAGAGTGCTGCTGAGCGACATGATTATCTTTATAGTGTCGATGAACTAAGACTCTGGGTTTTGAGCATTGTCGAGCAGCAGGAGCAAATCAGCCAGCTTTATCTGCTGATGCAAAACACCACCAAGGGTCACGCATTAAAGAATTTGGCGATGCTAAGAGAGCTTTTTGCCGAGCAAGGCTTAGAAGCGCCTATTAACTAAAAGAAACTGATAGCGTTTTTTAGAAAATATTCCTACAAAGTGAGGAGAGAGGGAAAGTAAGTGGAAAGTAAAAAGTGGGAAGTAAAAAGTGGAAAGTGGGGGTTTTCCAGCGTTAGCAAGAACCAGACAATAGGGATTGGTCATATTCACAGACTCTAAGCTAAGAGCTAGCGGCCAACAAACAAGGGGGTATGGCAACTCTGCTTGTGGATATGTTTGATGCAAAAGCTATGAATATCAAGTCCGGACATTCTGCACAGCTCTTATGCCGCGCCGCCCAAAACGCCGCGCCAGCTCGAGCTCGCTAAGCACCAGGGCAGTAGGGCGTCCGTGCGGGCAAGCCCAGGGGGTTTCGCATTGCCCCAAGGTATTTATGAGCGTTTGCGCTTCGGTATTTGCCAGCTTGTGCCCGGCCTTAATGGCCGGTAAGCAGGCCAGCCTACCCAGAACCATGCGCCAGGCTTCTTCGGCGCTGTTGCGACCCAGTGAGCCTTTGACGACTTCTAGCAAAAGCTCGGAGTGACCGGCTAAAAAAGCCGGGATGCTGCGCAGCCGCCAGGTATCACTCCCGAAGGGCTCGAGCACCAGTCCGATAAGGGCAAGCTCCTCGCGGCGCTCTAAATAGCCGGCTGCTTCTTCAGGGCTAAGTGTTAGTAATTCTGGGACGCTAAGTTCTATGGGGGCTTCGCTGCGGCAGCGTTTGATCAATTCCTCGTAAATGATGCGTTCGTGGGCAGCATGCTGGTCGATGACCCAGAGTTGACCGGCGGCCTCCGCGAGTAGATAAAGGTCACGAAATGTCCCTAGATAACGCATTTTAGGAAAGTTTTGCCGGGGCGCTGGAGCTACTCCTTCAGCAGTTTGTAAACCAGGCAGTGCCGGGGCCAGCGGGTGTTGGCTGAGCATGCTTGTCACTGCTTCTTGTAAAAAAGCAGCGACCTTGGCTTCGTTTAAAAAACGTATCCGGCTTTTATCCGGTGCGGTATTGACCAGCACTTCATTAGCGGCAAGATTGAGATTGAGCACGCCCACAGGATATTGCCCGCTGACTAAGAGTTCCCGGTAGGCCTGTAACAGGGCCTTTAGCAGTGCTTCGGGCCAGCGGACCGGGCGGCCATTTACGGCCAGCAGCAGCCTATCGCGGCGCGGTCGGCATAGCTCGGGGCGAGACAGCAAGCCCGATAGCCTAAAGGCAGCCTGTTCAGACTCTATTTTAAGCAGGCGGTTGGCGGTGACCGGTCCCCAAAAGAACTTAACAGCCTCCTGAAAATTACCCCCGGCATAATTCCAGTGCTCGGTTTGGTCAATAACGAGTTTAAGTCGCAGTTGTGGGTGATGGAGCAGATAACGGCTTAAGAGCGTCAGTATCTTTTTGGTTTCTGTGGCCGGGTGCTCGAGCGTTTGGCGGCGAGCCGGTAGGCGGTGAAAGAGCTTGCTGACCGTTACGCTGCTGCCAGTTGGGGCGGGGTGCTCGAGCAAAGATAGTTCTTCGCCTTCGGCAAGGAGTGTAGCTCCGCCAAGTTGCTTAGCGGGGCGGCTGCTCAGTTGTATCAAAGCGGCATTGCGGATGGCAAACAGCCCTTCGCCGCGAAAGCCCAGGGTGTTAATTGCCGTTAAGGACTCCAGTTTTGATGTGCTGTGTGCTTCGGTGGCTAAGGCTAAGTCCTCGCGGGCAATCCCTACGCCATTATCACGAACCGTGATTGACTCTGTGCCACCCTCTTGCAAAATGACTTCCAGGCGGCTGGCCCCGGCGTCCAGGGCGTTTTCAACGAGTTCCTTGACCACGTCAACTGGGGCGTTGATTACCTCACCGGCGGCAATCTCGCGGATTAGTTCTGCTGGGAGTTTACGGATCATAAGATTGGCTCTACCTGCTTATGCTGTCGGCGCAAGGGCTTGTCTTCTAGCTGTCATCTAAAACGAGCCCTCGGGCTTTTTCTTGTAGACGGTGCAAGAGCGTTAAGGCCTCTAATGGCGATAAGCGGCTCAAATCTTTGCCAAGCAATTCTTCCATGATTTCCTTGGCGCTGTTGCCGTTATTTGATTCCAATCCGGCAAGGACGGCTCGAGCCCGCTCTAAAACTGCGGCTGGCAGCCCGGCAAGTTTGGCGACCTCGAGCCCATAGGCTTTACTGGCCGGGCCGGGGAGCACCTGATGATAAAAGATAAGCCCCCCGGCCTCCTCTTTGGCGGCAACGTGATAATTACGGGCCTCCGGCAGTTTGCCTGCTAAGCCGGTGAGTTCAAAATAATGCGTGGCAAACAGGGTATAGGCCTTCACGCGATCATGCAGATATTCCGAAGCAGCCCAGGCTAGCGCCAGACCATCATAGGTGCTGGTTCCCCGGCCAATTTCGTCAAGCAGTACCAGGCTACGCGGACTGGCCTGTTGCAAAATGCGGGATAATTCGTCCATTTCTACCATGAAGGTGCTACGCCCACCGGCAATATCGTCTGAGGCGCCAATGCGGGTATAGATGCGCTCGAGCAAAGGCAGTACCGCTTGCTCCGCCGGTACAAAAGAACCAATTTGCGCCAGCAGTGCAATGAGGGCGTTTTGCCGCAGAAAGGTTGACTTGCCGCTCATGTTTGGCCCGGTTAAGACGATAAGTTGTTCTTGTGCAGACATCTGTAGATCATTAGGGATAAAGGAATTATAGCCCTCGACTACAGGGTGACGCCCAGCTTGAATACGCAAGCTGCCGTCCTCGGCAAATTGCGGGCGGCAATAATGCCTTAGCGTGGCTACCTCGGCTAAGCTGGCGTAGACATCGATTTCTGCTAGCACAGCGCTGAGTTCGCGCAGTTGATCGGCATAGGGCAGAAGGTTGGCCCTAAGCTCGTCAAAGACAATGTACTCACGTTTTTTTGCAGCGTCTTCGGCTCGCAGGATTTCGCGCTCCTTTTCACGTAGATCGCTGCGGGTATAACGTTGGCGGTCTTTGAGAGTTTGTACAGTGCGGAGGCTTTCGGGTACTTGCTGATAATAGGGCCGGGTGACTTCAAAATAATAGCCCAAGACGCCGTTAAAACCGATTTTTAAGGTAGGGATGGCGGTGTTTTGGCGCTCCCTTTTTTCCAGTTCTGCAATCCAGCTACGCCCCGCCTCGGCAATGGCACGCAGCTTGTCGAGTTCGCTGTCAAAGCCGTTTTGAATCAGGCCGCCGACGGTGATTTTTAGTGGAGGGTCGCTAACGAGTGCCGCTTCTATGCGGGATTGGGCGGCGCTCAAATCATGGGCTCGTTCGGCCAGCGTTTGCAGGGCCAGCTCGGGGCGTTTGGCTAATAAGCCCCGCAATTCGGGGATGAGGCTAAGGCTGCGAGCTAAAGCGCTTAAATCACGTGCGCTGCTGTGCCCCGTGACCAGTCTGGTAGCAAGACGCTCAAGGTCGTGGATTTTGTAGAGCGTTTTGCGAATCTCAGCCCTGAGCACGCTATCGTGCATAAGCGCTTCTATGGCATCTAAACGATGCTCGATGAGCGTTTTATCCAGCAAGGGATGGCGCAGCCAGGCCTTTAACAAACGCCTGCCCGGGGCGGTGCGGGTTTGGTTCAGCACACTAAACAGGGTGCGGCCATCTTCGCCGGTCATAGCCGCGGAAAACACCTCAAGCGTTGACAAAGCAATCTCGTCAAGCTGCATATAAGCGCCAGGATCATAGGGGACAAAGCGAGCTACTTGTGGGAGCTTGCCCTGTTGGGTTTCGAGGGCATAAGAGAGCACCGCACCGGCGGCCCTAAGCAGTGCTTGTTGGCTTAGGCCGACAGGCAATTTGCCAAACTGCACTAGGAGCGTCTGCTTGGCGGCCTCGCTGTCAAAACGACCTTGACTCAGCATGACGGGAAAGCGCTTGCTGAAATTTTCTCTTAAGTTTTCTTGGGCATAGAGTTCCGGTGCCAGCAGCAGTTCGGCTGGGCGGTAGCGCTGCAACTCATCATAGAGACTGTTTTTGGAGTAGAGCTGAGTGCCACGAAATTCACCGGTTGACAGGTCAACTAGAGCCAGGCCGTAGCCGTCACCGGTAGCTACTGCCGCAAGATAATTGGCATCGGCACGCAGAAGCTTTTCATCGGTGACAGTGCCCGGAGTAATGAGTTGGGTGATGTCGCGCTTGACCAGGCCGTCAGCGGCAGCAGGGTCTTCAATCTGGTCGGCAACCGCCACACGGACACCTTGTTTTAATAGCTTTTCGATATAGGTATCGGCGCTGCGCAAGGGCACGCCTGCCATGGGTGTGTCGAAATCCTTGCTGCTTTTGTGAGTCAGAATAAGCCCTAAGGCTCGAGCCAGTTTTTCGGCGTCTTCGCCAAAACACTCGTAAAAGTCACCCACCTGGAAAAGCAGCAGATAATCCGGATACTTTTCTCTTAATTCGACATATTGCAGCAGCAGGGGAGGGAGTGGGCCTTTGCCTTCGCCCTTTAAGGTCATAGTCTAAATGATATCGCAGCTTAGCTGATTGCGGGTTAGTTCAAGTTCTGGCTGCTTCTCTAACTGCTGCAACAAGCTTGGTTATAGTGCTGCGCTGCGCAAATTCTTCGGGATCGAGCCAGGCGTGATCATCGTGCTCTTGGCTGCGTCTTACCTCTCCGGCAAGATAACGTGCCCGGTAGACGATAACGATCATCGGCTCACCTTTGCGCTTGGCCTGATAGCTGCTAAAAGGCCGAGCTTCGACGGCAACGCTAAGGCCGGATTCTTCCTCGATTTCACGCTTTAGCGCTGCTAGGGGTTCCTCATCTAACTGCACTCGCCCAGATAAAGTTTCCCATAGGCCAGGGCCAGCCTCGTGCTTGGCCGCGCGGCGCATGGCTAAGACTTTGCCCTCTCGAAAGATAAGCGCAGCAACTGCCACCACATATTTTGTTGTTGCTTCACTCATAAATTTGCCCTGATAAAGCTTAGGGGTTGCCCCTGTTTACGCTCGGGCACGGCGTTAAGCTTATTAAGCTGAGCAGCAAAACGGATATCAGCGGCAAAACCCAGCTCTTGCAGTAGTTGACCATGTTTTGCTTCGCATAGGCCAGCATGAAGATTTGGAGTGGCGTCCAGCACTTTTAGGGCGAGCTTGCTACTGTCACTCAAGATCAGATCAGGCTCGAGCTTAAGCAGTTCGCGGGCAATACAGGCTGCCCCTAATACATCGTCAAGTGAAACCTGGCCGTTTGTGCCCGCACAAATCAATAGGATGCTGTCTTTTGCCAGTTGCAGGGCTTTTTGGGCGACTGCGGCGGCATTGATAATGGCGCCAAGCAAAAGATGTTCGGTTGTGGCTGCTAGTTCGGTGGCCTTTGAACCGTTGCTAGTGCATAGCACGGCTTGCTGCTTGCTCAGGTTTTTATCACGGTGCTCGAGCGGCGAATTGCCGCCGTCAAAACCGGGCAGCTTTTTACCGCCACGTTCGCCAAGGAGTAAGGCCTTATTCTGAGCGGCCAATAAGCGAGCCTGCTCAATATCGGCCACGACGACTAATTTATGGAGCCCTTGAGCAAAGAGTTGACTGGCGGTGCTGGTCATTCGCAAAACGTCAATGACTATGGCCACATCCGCCGCAGCGGGCCTGGCAAGCAGATCTAGCTCGAGCTTTAGCATCACCCCGTTTTATATCACGAAGGCCTGATTAAGTACATTTGCCCATGACGCAAGGTACATTTGCCCCTTGGTGATTCGCTTATTTCTGTGCTTGACTTTTAGCGTGTAGTTAATCTAAACTGCGCGCAACTGTAACCCATTGCAGTTTTTTTGCTAAACCCAATTTTGGGGAGGATAAGAATGATTAAGAAGCAACAGCTCAAAACCCGCAAGGTTTGCAAGCTAACCTTTGAATTACCCGCCGATTTCGAAGCCAAAGCCGTACATCTCCACGCCGACTTTAACGATTGGCAACCCGTACCTTTTGAGCGCCTTAAAAACGGCAAGTGGAAGCTGGTGCAAGAAGTTAAGCCAGGTCAGGACTACCAGTTTCGCTACCGCGTAGTACACGACGACTATGATAATTACTTCAACGACGAAGCCGCCGATTACACCGTAGCCAACGACCAGGGTACAGAAAACGCGGTGCTTAGCTGCTAGTTTATAAAGTTAACGAGTCAGTCAGTTTTTATAATGACTGGCTCGTTGCTGTAAAAATTCAGTAAAAATCAATTAGGACCACAAGTAATTTGTGGTAGGTGGTGAGTGGTGGGTAGGAACACCATTTCCAGAAAGCCTCCACCGAGTTCTTTTTGAATGCTAGCGCTTAACAACTGACAAATTCCAGTGGTCTGATTCTTGCCACTTTTGGAAAATTCCTGGTTCCTACCTCCTACTAATACTGAATCCGATTAACTCCTTAAGCGTTATGAAAGGCACTCGGTTCGATTCTTCTTGTATAGCAAGCTTAGGCCGAATCCTATTCGGCTTTTAAACGGAATCGGTATAACACTCAATTGTAAGACGGCTTTAGCCATTACGGATTGTAGTCATCCAGGGGTGTGATTTGGCCCTGAGGGTCTACCGTGGCCCTTGGGCTGATGAGAATTTCCTTGAGCTGGAACTGCCCATTTATAGCCGTGGTGCAAATGGGAGAGCAAGTAGGAATGGAGTAGGCGTCGGCAGCGTTGGCATTGACGGTATAACCCAAATCACCAAGGGATGCCGCAGTCATCCGGCTCAGTGGGTTGCTGCTGCCAATGTCTATAAAGCCTGTCATCACTTCGGTGTCAAAGACTCCTTCATCCCAGTGACTGCACTTGGTACCGGCCCCAAATTCGTCTTCTACCGGCACATTGCCGCTGCCCCCAAGGCTGGCATACTCCGTTACAGCCATGGTTCCTGAAAAGTTGGGGTTGGGGTTGTTAGTGGAATTAACGCAGGAGACACCGGTGGCATCGGGCGTGAAGTTAAGCAGCCCCAAGTTATCCCACAGAATGCCAATGCCTAAAACATGCCCCATTTCGTGTAACACCGTGTCACCAAGGCTACCACTGGTCTCCAGGTTATCTATGTCGGCGCTGTCAAAGACCATTACGCCCTGAAGTGGCAAAGAACCAGTGGTTCTTATCCAACAAGGTCCAGCCTGAGCAAGAACTCCGTTGGCGCCGTCGATGGAAGCTACAAACACCTGAATCAGCACGTCATCAACAAGTTCATTAATGGCTGGGTCTCCAACACCACAGGCATTGGCGGGTTTGTTGACCATTACATCGGGGAGGTCGCCGATAACAATTTGCGACCAGCGAGCCGCAGCGTCCTCAAAAATAGTTTGCTGGCTGGGCGTGACCGACGTTACAAAACGCAAGTCAATATCATAATTGCTGGTGCCCGGAGTGGTGCAGTTAAGGTTAACGGTGACGGTCTTGTTAGCCTCATCAGGGTCGTTGGAACTAATAGTGACGGTAGCCGAGTCGGAGCTAGCGGTGCTTGGGCAAGTAGCCGTTGCCGTGAGAGCCTGCACATTACCAGCAGCCAGCGAGCCAGAAGCGGGAGTAATGCTTAACCAGCTCTGATCATCACTGACAGAAAAATCGAGGGGCTCGTTGCCATCGTTTTGAAAGCTGATGGTACCAGAGGTGCTGTCATTGACATTAGCCGATAGCGAAAGTGGATTGGGTGTGGGGTCGCTGATATCCGGCGTGCCGCTACAGTTAAGGTTAACGGTTACGGTCTTGTTGGCTTCATCGGGGTCGTTGGAGCTAATAGTGCCTGCACATTACCAGCAGCCAGTGAGCCAGAGGTGGGAGTAATGCTTAACCAGCTCTGATCATCACTGACAGAAAAATCGAGAGGCTCGTTGCCATCGTTTTGAAAGCTGATGGTACCAGAGGTGCTGTCATTGACATTAGCCGATAGCGAAAGTGGATTGGGTGTGGGGTCGCTGATGTCCGGCTGGGGTAATAACAATTGCAATGGATTACAGGCTGCTATAACTAGCAGTAGTAATAATCCAAGAACTGCTTTGAATAAGATTGGCATTCGGCCCATTTTTTCTTCTCCTCCTTCGCCTTTGTAGCAAAAAATGAAGCAACAACACTCCCTGTAAGGGGGATATGTCCTTGGTTTCCGTCGCCGCCCCAACGCGTCAAAATGCGACTAGGCTGCTATAAAAGCTGTGAGCGTTATTGGATAGTAGCACACGGACGCTGTAACTAAGGTCAAACCGTCACTTCAACTCAGGATGACGGGGCTTGAATACTAAAGTAGTTATAGCCTTTGGGAAAACCCCGCTTTTCACTTTCCCTACACAAACAGGCTCGAGGAGCGAGGAGCAAAGAGCCGGCTTACGCTATTCCCTTATCCCCATTCCTCTTTTTACTACGACACACAAATCGGGATGAAAATTGCAACTTTGTTATTAAAAAAACGAAGTTGACCGTTACACTTTTTGACAATCAGGACATACACCCTTAAATTCCAGGTGCTTGGTAGCCACCAGCCACTGCGCCAAATCCGACTTGGTATCGGGAAGGGGTTTAGGAATAAGGTGGTCTAATGACCCTTCTAGGTTTACATCAAGTACGCGGCCACAGTCGGTGCAGACGATATGATTGTGTTCTTCGGTGTTTATGTCATAGCGCAGAACGCTGTTTTTACCGGAAAATTTCGCCAGTATTCCCTTATCGGTAAGCTGTCTTAAGTTTTGGTAAAGAGTAGCAGTGCTAAGGGGCTTTCCTTGATTTTTAAGCTCGGCCAACATTTCATCGGGAGTGTAATGCCGGTTTTCATGTAAAAGGAGTCCGAGAATAAGTGACCGTGCTCGGGTGGAGCGTAAATTATGTGTGGCTAATAATTGTTTTATTTCTGCTGATTTGTGCATAGGATTGTCAATCTTGGTTTTATATTTTGTACTAACATTGCGTTTTGGGGTTATTAGGCAAGGGTTTAAGAGTGTGCTCGAGCCACTACCTATATCCCGGTCCAGCTTTTGCTGGACCGGGATAGCCGCAAGGATAAACTTACGTAATTTGCATCAAACTAGTCAGCAGGAACGGCGTCTGGCTGGGGAAATTCACTCTCTAAACCGAGGCCCTGGGCTACGCGGCGACCATAGTCGGGGTCGGCTTTATAAAAGTGTCCGGTCTGACGAATCTGAATTTCACGCTTGGCGTTGCCTAAGTGAGTGACGATATTGTCCACCAAGCGGGCTTTTTCTTCTTCGCTTAAAAGGCGGTAAAGGTCTCCCGCTTGTACAAAATCATCGTTGATGTGCGTATACTCGCTGCGAGCGACAATGCCTGAAACTTCATAGGGGTGCTCCCGCGTTTCGGGTCGTTCGACAATGTTGTCAAAAGAGTTTGGCTCGTAGTTGGGTGCGCTGCCACCATTATCTGTGAAGCTCATATAGCCGTCGCGTTGCTGGTTGGCAACTTCGGCCTTTTGAGCGGCATTTACGGGCAGATGGGCGTAGTTAGTACCAACGCGGTAGCGGTGCGCGTCGGCATAGGCAAAGAGTCGGCCCTGCAACATCTTATCGGCTGAAGGGGCGATACCGGGCACGATATTGCCGGGGGAGAAGGCGGCCTGCTCAACCTCGGCAAAGTAGTTTTCCGGATTTTTGTTTAAGACCATCTTGCCGACTTCGATAAGCGGATAGTCTTTTTGGGAGATGACCTTGGTTACGTCAAGAACGTCAAAACGGTAGCTCTCGGCCTCGGCCACGGGCATGATTTGCACGTAGAGTGTCCAGCTTGGAAAGTTGCCGTCTGCAATGGTCGCAAAGAGGTCACGCGTGGCGTGGTCGGGGTCGACCCCAGCCATGTGCATGGCGGCCTCGCGGTCAAAGTTCTGGATGCCCTGGTCGGTCTTAAAGTGATATTTAACGTAAAACGATTCACCCTGGGCGTTTTCCCAGACGAAAGTGTGGCTGCCATAGCCGTTCATGTGCCGGTAACTTCTTGGCGTGCCTCTATCCGAAAAGAGAATGGTGACCTGATGCAGCGATTCAGGGGTCAGCGACAGGAAATCCCAGAACATATCAGGGTCTTTGGTATTGGTTGCCGGATGGCGTTTTTGGGTATGGATAAAGTCAGGGAACTTAAGCGGATCGCGAATGAAGAACACCGGCGTGTTATTGCCGACAAGGTCGTAATTACCTTCTTCGGTGTAGAACTTTACGGCAAAGCCTCGCGGATCGCGCTCGCTATCGGCTGAGCCCTTTTCACCGCCGACGGTGGAAAAACGGACGAAGAGCGGGGTCTTCTTGCCGACTTCGGACAAAAAAGCCGCTTTGGTGTACTTGCTAAGGTCGTTGCTCACTTCAAAGTAGCCGTGGGCACCAGCACCTTTGGCGTGAACCACCCGCTCAGGGATGCGCTCACGATTAAAATGTGCGAGTTTTTCAACCAAGTGCACATCCTGCATCAAAACGGGGCCGCTGGTGCCAGCAGTTATAGAGTGTTGATTGCTTGCAACCGGGATGCCGAAATTAGTGGTCAGACTTTTTTTGTCGTCTTGTTCTGCCATTTCCTTCCCCTTTCTAAACTCTGAAAATCAGACCCTGAGGCTAAGCTAGACAGCTTCAGGAATCTTTCGGTTCATAATACATAATCATTATGAGTATGTATATAGTGTTTGGCCTGGAGCTATATCTACGTAGCTAAAGACAGACCTGCTTTTGAGCACAGTTTGCAGCATGTTAATCTTTTGATTCTCTAAAGGAAATCTCGCAGTGTGGCTAACTCGGACCTTTGTTATTGTATGGAATTAGGGAGATTGCGCAGTACTGGAGCCGGTTTATCAACTATAGTAGGTAAGTAGACTTGGTAGTTAAAATAAGCTCCAGCTCTAACTTGCAGCCAATCTCGTGGAGGGTCATGCGGCAGCCCACTAGCATTCAACCCCAAATCCATTGCGGCATAGAAGTATTAGCTTATCGCATTTCACTAGCGCTGGAAGACGCTAAGCTTGAGAAGACCATTAATCATGAAGACCACTAATCATATTGTGCTGGATAGACCGTGGGGATACGCAGCCGCCACACTCGCAAATTACAAGTTGCACAATGTGCTTATTGCCAGTGACAATCCCTGCCCCGAATACCAACTGGATTTATTGGCAGCGGAGCCCGTGGCTCTTGTTACTCATGTTACTGGCGACGCCATTGTGCGCACACTTTACTGCCTTGAAAAAGCAAACTACCACCATCCCACCTTTGACACGACTCTAACCAGTGCCGAAAGAAAAATATTAAGGCTGGTCGCCAAAGGCCTTAGCAATAAACAAATTGCCAAAATGCTTGATATTAACAATGGCACAGTGCACAATCATTTAAGACGCGTCTATAACAAATTAGGCTTAAAAAGCCGCGTGCAAGCAGCACTTTATTATTTGGGGAATTGGCACGTTCTTGAAAACTGGCAAGCTCCGGCGCACAGTACATGACAAATGTAATATTACAAATGACATATTTTATTCACTAAACACCCCGCGCTACACTAAAAAGACTTTTTAAAGTGATTTTTATGAGGGGTAAGGTAGCGCGATGTTAAGAAAAAAAATTGTCTCAATTTAGGAATGTAAACATTAGGATTTATCTCATTGCTTTTAGCATTGCAATAATTTTAACAGGGTGTAGTTCCCAAAACAGCTCGTCTTTAGGTAACTCGGCGGCTGTTTTAGATTCTGCAGCGATAAATAAATTTATTGAAATAGATACTGCCTCTTCTATTGTTCAGATGACTGAAGATGCACTTGCTGGGTCAGGTTATGAACTTGCAATGGGACAAGCAAAAGGAGCCACTGATGGCTCTATAACTATACTGACAATACCAAGTAGTGAAGTGCCTGCCGTGCTAATGCGTAATTCACACAATTCAAGAAAGAGATTTAAAGCTAAGCAAGTCGCTCATAAAAGTAAAGCGAGACCTCGGAGCGTAGCGACGCAAGTTGCTTTATTATGACCCCTTAGTGGGTGTTTGCGTCAAACTGTTCTTGGC
>JASBUK010000093.1 GCA_030147925.1 Trueperaceae bacterium | reverse complement strand
TAAAGGTATTGAAACGGTGAACTCTCAGCTTGAAAGCATGGGTGTTCAGCGCTTGCGGGCGCGTACTAACGAAGGTTTCTTCATCAAAGTCCGCGCTTCTTTACTTGCTCTCATTTGCACGAACTTGCATGAACTGGACTGGTAATTACGGTAACAGTCTTTGCTTTATTTTACCGTTTATTTTTTGCATCTTGCTAAGACTTGCCGTTGCTTATGGCGTAAGCTAAGCCGCAGGGATACAATAATCCTAAATGAATTATTGAGATTGCCGCAGTTGACCGGCGGCTTAAGGAGACGTGATGCGAAAGTACCTAGACATCGACTTAACGGCACGCAAGATCACAGCTCATAAACTTCATGCTGAGGAGATAGTTAGGGCCGGACGCTATCACATCGTCAAGACGCTGCTTAAAAATGGTGTTGCCAAGGTTGATCCGCTGTCACCGGACAATTTGCTGATTTTTTCCGCCGGGCCTTTTGCCGGAACCAGCTTTTCCAATGCCAACCGCATCAGTGTAGGCTGCAAAAGCCCTCTAACCGGCGGTATAAAAGAGGCCAATGGTGGTGGCACTTTTGCTTATGCATTAGGGCAGCTTCATGTTGCCGGAATTAGTTTGCATGGTCAGGCAGATGACTGGCTGGTGCTGCACCTGAAAAAAGATGGCAGTTTAAGTTTCGATGCCGCCGAGCCTTATCTTAAGCAAGGTAATTTTGCCGCTGCCGAAATGCTTTATGAGCACTATGGCAAAAAGGTCGCCATAGGACTTTGCGGGCCTGTCGGAGAGTATCAGGGCCTCTTAGCGGGTATTGCCTTTAGCGATAGTGATGGCCGCCCTTCGCGCTTAGCCGCCAGAGGTGGCGTTGGCGCGGTGATGGGCAATAAGAAGGTCAAGGCTATAGTTGTCGATTTGGATAAAACCCCGGAGTTGCTCGAGCCCAAAAAATTTGCCTCCAGCCTGCGTGACTACGCCAAGATGCTGCGTGGCCACCCGCTGATAACCAAGTTTTATAACGCCGTAGGGACTATGGGCATGGCGGACTTTCAAAACCGTGTTGGTGGTTTGCCGGTAAACAACTTTAGCGTTGGAACTATGATTAATACCGACAGGGGAGATGTTTTTAAGCTGGGTGGAGATTTTATCAGCGAGCAGAACAAGGCCAGGGGCGGCAAGCACACCCACGCCTGCATGCCGGGCTGTGTAATCCAATGCAGTAATATCTATGTCGATGAGCAAGGTAAAGAAGTCGTCTCGCCGCTGGAATACGAAACCATCGGCCTGCTTGGCAGCAACTGTGGCCTAAAGGACCCGGATGATTTGGCCGCAGTCAATTTTATTGCCAATGATCTGGGCATAGACACGATAGAAACGGGCGCTACCTTAGCGGTGTTAATGGAAGCGGGCCTGGCCGAATTTGGCGACGTTGACTGGATGGTTGAAGCCCTGGCCGAGATTCGCAACTGCAGCGAACTTGGCCGACTGTGGGCGCAAGGCACGGCCAGGGTCGGGGAGCACTACGGTGTAAAACGTGTGCCGGTAATAAAAAAACAAGCTATCAGCGCTTATGACCCGCGAGTGGTTGAAGCAACCGGAATCACCATGATGGTAAGCGCTCAAGGCGCGGATCACACCGCCGGTAACGCGCCGCGTCTCAGCAGCCAATACATGACACTGGCAGAACTCATGACGACAAGCTTAAAAACGCAAATAAAGAGTGCTGCTAATGACTCACTGGGTTTGTGTATGTTTGGGGGAGTTATTAGCAATAACAATCAGGACTTTATCGCCGAGGCCATCAACCAAGCCCTTGGCGCCGATTTAGACGGCAGTTTCTTTGATCAGTTAGGAGAAGAAGTACTAAGGCTCGAGCGCGAATTCAACCAGCAGGCAGGCTTTGGCCCTGGTGATGACGAATTGCCCGAATTTTTCTATAACGAACCCCTTGCCCCTACTATGCAAACCGTTCGCTTTCACAGCAAAGACGTCCAGGGGGTTTACGACCCAATCAGCGCTGAAAATTCCGACTAGAAAGTTTTTTCTATAAGACTTTCTCTATAAGACTTTCTTTGTAAAGACTAACGGTCACAGTAAACGCTGAATACAAGGACGTACAATTGGATAAGAACACCGTTTTGCTGGAACTTTTTGCTAGGTTCTGGAGGTCAAAAATGATCGTCCGTGGCTTTAAATTTATTTTTGTGCTGGCTGCACTGCTGATTTTGGCGGCTTGTGGGGGTACTCAAACACCCGACTCGACACTGCCCACCAACGTAGTTGCCACACCCGGCCCCGGTTTAATCACGGTGAGCTGGCAATATACCGGCAGTGACGCCACAGGCTTCAAAATCTTCCGCGAGGAAGTGGCGGCGGCAAGTCTTGCTCCTTTAGCAGCAGACGAGATTGCCACGGTTGGCTCGGATAAGACCAGCTACCAGGACATGAATGTCAATAGCGGCAGCAACTACCGTTACGCTGTAGCCGTTGTACGTGAATCTGGCACTTCTGAACAGGTCTGGCAAGCCGGTGGTGCTGTAAGCCCCGATTCCGGGTTTCAGCTCTCAGTTTTTTTTGAGAGACTTGGTGGTTCTGTTAGTAGCAACCCGTCAGGAATAGCTTGCAGCGTTTCGGGTGCAACCGGCTGTCAAGCTAGCTTTGCTGAGGGGAGCATGGTAACGCTTAGCGCTACCGCCAACCAGGGCTTTGGTTTTGCCGGGTGGGGCACCAATGGACTAGGTGACTGCAGCGGTGTTGATGACTGCACTCTGGCGATGGATAAAAGCAAGGTCGCCTGGGTGGAATTTGGTGGCCTGCCTGTCATTGACGATTTTTCGGCAGATCCCGACATGATAGATCCAGATGATTCGACAACCTTGTCCTGGACTGTAACGGGCGCAGAAAGCCTGTCGATTGACAACGGCGTTGGTGATGTGACGGGGCAAAGCAGTATCAGTGTAAACCCGAGCATATCCACCACCTATGAGCTTACGGCCACCAACAAATATGGGGGCTCGAGCTCCCAAACAACAGTTACTGTTGGTGATGCGCCGGTGATTACGATATTTAAAGCGGATGATACCTCGGTAACTTCAGGTAGTCCGGTAGAGCTTTCCTGGACTGTCGCTGGCGAAGCACCAATCACCCTGACACTCAACGATGGCACGACTGACACCGATGTTACGGGCCTCGACTCGATAACGGTAAACCCCACAGCAACTACCACCTATACCTTGACGGCAAGCAGTGGCTTTGGCTCGGATACAGATACTTTGTTAGTGACTGTAGGCACAGCTCCAACCATTAACTCATTTACGGCGGATGACACAACGGTAACTTCGGGCAGCGATGTTACCTTGTCCTGGACGGTAACGGACGCGGATAGCCTGTCGATTGATAGTGGCGTTGGCACAGTGACGGGAAGCAGTACGATTGTGAACCCGACCACCACAACAACTTATACCCTTACTGCCACCAACGTTTACGGCAGCACGGACTCGACTCCGGTGACTGTGACGGTTGGAACCGCACCGAGCATTAGCAGCTTTACCGCCACCCCCGACACGATAGCGACGGGTGGATCATCGACCTTGGCCTGGACGGTAACGGGTGACGGCACTATCAGTCTGTCTATAGACAATGGCGTTGGTGATGTAACAGGTACAAGCAATACCTCCGTAAGTCCGGATGTCACTACCACCTATGAACTAACCGCATCAAGTGAGTTTGGTGCGCCAGCTACAGCGACAGTAACGGTGACTGTGAATTGAGCAGACCGAATAAAGCTATACACGCTAAAGAAGCGGGTTATACACCCGCTTCTTTAGTGCTTCTACGCATTGTGGACTTAACCAGAGGGTCCTGGTGGGCCTTGCGGTCCTTGTGGCCCAGGCGGTCCTTGCGGTCCAGGTGGTCCTTGTGGTCCTTCCGGCCCACGTGGTCCGCGAGGGCCTGTTTCACCCTGCGGTCCTTGTGGTCCCGGGGGTCCCGGCAGTCCTGGTTCTCCGGCTACTCCGGCACAATCCAAGCCGTTCACCTCACCGTCAAGATTAATGTCTTCGGCTAGATCTGCACGGCCATTGCCGTTGCTGTCCCAGCAGGCCAAGCCTGGTGGTCCTGCCGGCCCAGGTAGGCCTACTTCTCCAGGTGGTCCTTGCGGACCCGCTGCTCCGGCGGCTCCAGCTTCCCCCGGCGGCCCAGGCGATCCTGCTTCTCCAGGCGGTCCTTGCGGACCCGGTGCTCCGGCTGGGCCTACTTCACCTTGTGGCCCCGGCGGTCCTGCTTCACCTCGCGGTCCTTGGGGGCCGGCTGGTCCGGGCGGGCCTTGCAGCGCACCGGAAGCAATTTGAACACCAAAGTCTTCTACTTGCATTGATAAGTCGTTGACTGCCTGCTGCATGTTGACGATGCCGCAGCGCGTCTTGGTATCGACAACATCGAGCACGCGGCTTAAAAGCAGGGCAGTTTGATAACCAGAGAGAAATTCGTCACCACGGAACTGACCATCGGGGAAGCCATCACGCAGGTCTAAGCCGCTGAGTTTAGCCACGGCTGCGCTGGCCCAGTGCCCTGGAGGAACATCCGTAAAGGTGGTTATGGTCTCGGCATCATCAAAGGCTTCGGTGCAGGTGGTTTTTTGATCTACGATATCTAAGACATTGCTGATAATTACGGCGGCCTGATAACCCGTCAGACTGTCCTCACCTAAAAAAGAGCCGTCGGGAAAGCCAACCGCTACACCCTCATCGGTTAAGCGAGTGACGGCTTCGTTGGCCCATTCCCGGCCAGGAACAGTTTGCACCAGGGCTCCTGTTACGGTAGCCGCAAAAATAATACTGATAAGAAGTTTGCGCATCGCCTCTCTCCTTATAACGTTCTAGAACCTGTACTAAGCCTAACACCTGGCCAAGACTTATTACGTGATGATTGTTCGCGAATTATAAGCTCGTCATAGCACACTATTAGTGACTGCATTAAGCTTATGATAGAGCTGGTTTTCTAGCGGGGTGAAGTGAATATTGAGTTTTGGGACTTCCTTGCTGGGTTTTATCATTCGCAGCGGCGGTATGGTGGCTAAATATGATTAAATTTTTTAACTCAAGGGCTTTTTTGAGCGTTATTTTGACTTTGATCCTGGGAGTTTTTGTAGCCGCGTCAGCGCAGCAGCTAAGCCCCGAGGCTGGTGAGGCCTTAAGAAAAGGGCAAGCGGCGGCGGCTCGAGCCCTCAATAGCTATGTAAGTCATAACATTGACCAACCGCTGTGGCGCGAGGCCATTTCGTATGGGCAGACTGCCCAAAGGCTGGCGCCTGAGAGACCCGAACCGCTGCGGTTTTTGGGTCAGGTTTACAGTTTGACGGGCTGGTATATTCGCGCTTATCAGTCTTATGAGGCCTATCAGAAGCTGGTGGGCAATCTTGATGCTCAGGCGAAAATTCAGTTTGCCGAAGCCAGCCGCAAACTCGGTTATGCCAGCTATAGCTCGGGTAACGCCCAGGCAGCACTAGATTATTATACTAAGGCATACGAATTGCAGCCGGATAATATGGAAGTTGTTGTCTGGCTCGGACGGCTATATTTTGAACAGGGCAATCCTACTGCGGCGCTGCCGTTTTGGCGGGAGGCGGTAGAGCGTGAGCCTGAAAATGAAGGCTATCAGTATTATCTTGAACAGGTCAGATATCAGGCTCGTTATGGGGTAGCTGCCAGCAACGCTTATTTTCGTGGTTTGGCGGCCTATGAAGAGGGTCGCAAAGATGAAGCGCTGGCGGCTTTTCGTGAGGCGGTGGAAGCCAACACGGACTACCTAGACGCCTTTGTCTGGGCCGGGCGCACCAGTTTGGAACTGGGCCAGCCAGGCTTAGCCGCCACTTACTGGCAGCGTGTGCTAAGCCTCGACCCCACTGATGAACGTGCTGCTTTCTTTTATAATTTGGCGCAGGATCAGGCCCGGTGGGGAGTGGCCGCGGTGAACGCTTTCCGCGAGGGACTGACCCAGTACGAGGCAAACAACAGAACTGCGGCGCTAGCAAGTTTTGCCAGAGCAACGAGTTTTAACGCTGGCT
>JASBUK010000105.1 GCA_030147925.1 Trueperaceae bacterium | reverse complement strand
CGCACTTTAGTGCACGAGTTTGGTCATGTGCTGACCTTGGGCGCGTCGCAGGTACCACGTAATGACGAGGTGCTTAACAATCCTGATGATTTTGATTTGGCTAGCGAGGCCGAAGCCAACTGTCCACAGTTTTTTACGGGGGAGGGTTGTAGTTTGCCACAGTCATACGTCAACCTCTTTTTTGATGCCTTCTGGGTGGGTATCTATGAAGACTTTTTGAATACCGAGGAGGGTGAACTTTATGAGCTTTATCCCGATGAATTTGTTAGCGAATATGCCTCTAGCAATCCCGGTGAAGACATCACCGAGTCTTGGACGAATTTTATTCTGGACCCCGCACCCCTGGGTAGGACGATTGCCGAAGAAAAGGTGCTGTTTTTTTATGACTTTCCTGAGTTACAGGTTTTGCGTGAGCAGATTTTAGACAATCTTGCACTTATGAGTCGCTAGGAGCTGCTTTGCCAACATGCAGTAAGTAATTTAGTGCATCAAGGCAACTAGAGAATCAAAGCAAAAAGAAAAGATTTACCCAGTTTACATGAGTTGTTAACAGAAGAAAGGAAAAATAGTGAGACAGTTAAGGCGTTCTCCCACCATTGGTTACTTAGCAGTTTTTGTTCTTGCGGTCGTGCTTGTCGCCTGTGGCGGCCCGGGCAACAACAATCCGCCCAATCCAGAACGAGGTACAGTCTCGGGCAATATAAGCATTGGCGATTTTAATTCTCAGGTCGATTCACCCGCTTGGCAACCTTATGGTAATAGAGATTTTCGGCCTGGTGAAATTGTCGTAAAATTTAAGCAAACGTTAAGCGCTCAAGCCCTTTCAAACTTGCGGGTAGAGGGTCGTGACCTTAACTTAAAACGGTCACTCTCTTTGCCACAAACTTATCTTTTCAATGTGGCAGGGCTTAGCACAGCGAGCTTGCGTGATGACGATACGTTGGCCATAGCTAGGGCTCTGAATGCTCGAGCCGATGTCCTTTATGCTCAGCCTAACTACATGTCTTACAAGCTGCAAACCAATACCCCCAACGATGCAAATTACAATCTCCAGTGGCACTATCCAGCCATCAATCTGCCAGAGGCGTGGAACATTACTACGGGTAGCCCCAATGTGTTGGTCGGAGTAATTGACACGGGTATGATGTTTGACTCCACAAATGCCAGTAACACTCATCCAGACTTTGTTGGCAAGGTTGCTGGTGGCTATGACTTTATCTCTGATCCCAGTATTGCTGGTGATGGTGACGGTCGGGATAGCAATGGCTTTGATGCGATTAATGACAATCACGGTTCGCATGTGGGTGGCACGATTGCTGCCGCAACTAACAACAACACAGGGGTCGCCGGAGTAGGTTGGAATACTCAATTGCTCAACGTCCGGGTTCTGGGCAACGGCGGTGGCACCACTGTAGATATAAATGAAGGCAGTTTGTGGGCCGCAGGTATCGCGGTAAACGGTGTGCCCAACAACCCAACGCCGGCACAGGTCTTGAATTTAAGCTTAGGAGGCGAAGGTGTCTGCTCTCCTTTTGAACAAGATACCTTTGACCGCATTCGTCAACAAGGCACAATTGTCGTGGTAGCAGCAGGTAATGAAAACGAGAACGCCAACGCCAAAAGCCCCGCAAGTTGTGTAGGGGTGATTACCGTAGGTGCAACCGGCCCCACAGGAGAAAGGGCCGTATATTCTAACTTCGGCACCCGCATCGATGTCATGGCCCCTGGTGGTAACGGTGGTGGTCAAGACGTCAATAATGACGGCACCCCGGACGGTGTACTCAGCACGGTGCGTAACAATGATGGCAGCTTTGGTTATGACTGGTATGACGGCACCTCGATGGCCTCACCTCATGTCGCCGGAGTGGTTGCGCTTATGGTTGCGCAAAAACCCGGGCTTACGCCGGATGAAGCCCTCTCGGTACTGCGCTCCACGGCCAGGCCACTTAGTGCCCAAGCCTGCAACGGTACCAACCGCACCGATCTTAACGCCAGCGATTGTGGAGCAGGTCTGATTGACGCCTTTGCCGCGCTACAAGCTTTAGGCGCGACACCTCCACCCCCGCCCGCAGGTAATGTACTGCAATTCACGCCCGAACCTCTGGTCTTTGCCGCAGAGCAAACTCAGCTGCAACTGAGCTTTAGCAACACCTCCAATGCCGCTGTTAATTGGCAATTCCTTGACTTTTCCGAAGCAGGTAGCAACCCAAGCACTGTGCCTGCAAACACGCTTACTACCGCTGCCGGTGCAACGCTGCAGGGCAATCTCGCTGCTGGTGCAACAGCCCAGATAGACTTGCTCTTAGACCGTAGCCAGCTAAACCAGGCGGGTACTTATGCAATGAATATGCGTTTTAGCGTTGGTACAGCAGAACAAAACCTACTCGTTCGCTTTAGCATTGCTGCCGAACCGCCCGTCGTTGATAACCTGGATGGCTACATGGAAATTATTGCTGTAGGCATTGATGAAACTGCGCCCGATGGTTTTAGCGAAGTAGGCAGACAAGTAAATCAAAACGGCTTTATCAGCAATTATCAAATGGATGTTGAGCCCAGTGATTTTTACCTCGACGCCTGGTATGACACGAACAAAAACGGCGCCTTTGATGCGGGGGACTTGGCTGCTTTTTATCCTGATGACCCTGAGGCCTTCCTGAGCATTGATGAAGGTCAGCAACTTAACGACATCAATTTCCAGATGTGGGAATTGAACAATGTGCCTGAGAGTTTGAGTGGGCGTTTGCAACGTCTGGAACAACGTCGTGCTAAATAGGGGTTTTAGGGTTTCGACATCACGGTACACAAGCCCTTCTAAAGCTAACGTTTTAGCTGCTAATTGTTGAGTTACTGGTGAGGTAGGAGCAAAGGAAGTTGTCCAAAGCAAGGTTCTGTTTGGGCAACTTCCGATATAAAACAAGAAGCTCGCTGAATAATTACCACCTTCGGAAAATTCCTGGTTTTTACCTCACTTGTCCCACTAACCACTTTTTAACCCAATTTGGGACAGCTTAAAAGAAAGGAATTTATTGTGGAACCTTGGTAAGATTGAGCTTTTGGGTTCAAAAGTGATCCATCATGTAAAAATCAGCTCTTTTCCTAACTGGATAGGCACAAGCCAGGAGCGTTTTTTTAGTCTTAACGGCAACAGGCTCGAGCTGAGCATGCGCCTATTTTATTGGAGGGAAAAACTCGAAGTGCACATTTGATTTGGGAGCGAGTTTAGAAAGCCACGAGTCAGGTTTGCCTAGCTTTTGCCTTGTACTGATAGTTGCCAAAATTAGCTCTCTGAGCCAAAGTCTAAGAGCTATAATCGTATCGCATCAAGATTATCGAAGGTTTTTGTGAGAGGGGAGGCGTTGGCATGAGGTGGTTTGGGAACTTTTTGCTCTTTGGTCTGTTTTTAGTGCTGGTTTCAAGCTGTATTCCGAGCCTGACAAATCCTAATACCGAAGAGCAGTCTGTATCCTGGCAGATTTTGGGTAAGGCGCTTGATACAGAACAGTCTAATGATGCCGGTGACGCCTCGATTGCCTTAGGTCTTGACGGCAATCCGGTGGTGGCCTGGGCAGAGGTGGGAAACATCTATGTCAAGCGCTGGTTGGGAGCTAGTTGGCAAAACTTGGGCGAGGCTCTTGATGTTGACTTGGCTCGAGCCCTAAAATCTGCTGCCATTAACCAAGCTGGCAAACAGAATCCACACTAGATGGCATAATGACATCAGATGAAGCGATTCCGTGCTGGTTGTGGCCGCGAGTGTGATGGCCCAGATGACTTAAAAGACTTAGCCTACATAGATCTGGCCTATCCGGAGTGCCCTGCTTGTGAGCATCGCCTTGAACCCGCAGACGGTCCGCCTTTTTGCCGCTGGATTGATATAACTGCGTCTTTACCTTTTGCTGAACTGGCTAAGCTTGATACGTCGATAGGAGAGGCTTAAAGTTCATGGACGCTCCAGTACAGACCCGTGAGCTAGACGAACTTATCAGTTTGCTTACTGCAATTTGTGAGACTCCCGCTCCAACTTTTGCTGAAACTGCCCGGGGGCAACTGATTGCGGAAATCCTGAGCCGGGCAGGTTTAACACCTCATATAGATGTACTTGGCAATGTCATTGCCGACGTGTCTGGTGGCAGTGGGCCACGTGTTTTGTTAGCGGCACATCTCGATACTGTCTTTGCCGCTGAAACCAACGTACAGGTGCAAGAGCGCGAGGGTCGGCTTTATGCTCCAGGATTGGGTGATAACAGTGCCAGTCTTGCAGTGCTTATGTATTATTTGCAAGAACTTGATGGTGCTTACCCCAGACTTACAATTGCAGCAACAGTAGGTGAAGAGGGTTTGGGTGATCTGCGTGGCATGCGCTGGCTTATGAAAGAACGTGCTAAAGATTTTGATTTGGTTGTGGCACTAGATGGTCACTTGGGGACTATAGTCAACGCCGCTGTGGGTTCAAAACGCTTTGAACTACGTTTTTTTGCCAGAGGCGGACATTCCTGGGGAGATTTCCCCAGTCCTAGCGCCGTTCATGCTCTGGGTGACGCCATTTATGCGTTAAATCGCCTGCCTTTGCCGAACAATCCGCGCAGCTCTTACAATGTTGGACAAATATCTGGTGGAACCAGCATAAACGCCATTGCCCAAGAAGCTGGGTTTAACCTCGATTTGCGCAGTCTCGATGCAGATGTTTTAAACAAGCTCGAGCACGAAGCACTAAACCGTATTAAGCGGGTTGCCAGGCGACATTCGGTTAAGCTCGAGCTAAGGCAAGTGGGTGACCGGCCAACGGCCAGCGTAGCCAATGACCGCCTGGTAAAGGCCGCCCGGGAGGCGCTTAAACAGCTTGACATATCGCCGCGTTTGGCTGCTAGCAGTACCGACGCCAATGCCTCGTTAGCGGCAGGGCTGCCCTCGATAGCCTTTGGGCTGTACCGCGGGGGAGACGCGCACCGTTTGAGTGAGTGGGTAGAGCCTGCGTCGCTGCTGTTAGGCTATCGCGCCTTGCTAAATCTGCTGGCGAATTTGAGTCGGTTATAGTTTTAAAGCAGAAAAGTTTGGCAAATGAAAACTTATCAACTGCTTGATCCTCGTTTCTTTTTCCTGGCGCTCAAGGCCAGCTTGTCGACCAGTTCGTTTTCGATGTGGCCGTTATGCCCCTTGGTCCAACGCCAGTGCAAGTCGTGAACTTTAGTAAGCTTTAACAGCTTCAGCCAGAGGTCTTTGTTTTTTACCGGCTGTTTGCCAGCGGTAAGCCAGCCGTTGCGCTGCCAATTCTCCAGCCAGCCTTCGGTAAAAGCTTTTTTTAGATACTGTGAATCGGTTACCAGCGTGACCTTGCAAGTTTCTTTAAGCACTTCTAAGGCCTTAACTGCGGCGGTTAGCTCCATGCGGTTGTTGGTGGTGTCTCTTGCAAAGCCCGAGGCGGTTTTTTTAGCGCTGTTATAGCTTAAAAGATAAGCCCAGCCGCCGTCACCAGAATTTGTGTTACAGGAGCCGTCGGTAAAGATTTTGACGTGTTTTGTGTTTTCTGGCTTATTGCCGCTCATGACTTTATCCTAGCGTGAATATTCGACAGAGCGGTAGCCGGTGTGTAAAAACAATTTGATTTTTTAGCTCTTGATCTAAAAAATGGTGGTGTATCACCTTGCCCTGGCTTCTACCTCCTACTAACCACTTTCTACTGACCACTCTTACTACCGGGACAAAAAAGGATAGTCAGTCCGTGAGATAATTGGGGTGCTGAAATCTCAAGCATCAAAGGACTGACTATGAACCAGAATAAAGGATTAGAGCGGGTATTGAAAGAGGACTTCAAGTTGCACGGAGCA
>JASBUK010000075.1 GCA_030147925.1 Trueperaceae bacterium | reverse complement strand
ACAAACTGCCTGCCGCAATCTTTACACCTATAGCGCTGCTTACCATTATGAATATGACCATTCTTGACAACTGCTTTACTTTCACATGCTGGACACTTTAGCATCTGAATAGTCTATAACATTACCTCTGGAGGACTACCTCAGGACGGGACAACAGACACCCCTCACCCCTAACACTTCACGCCTCACTTCTCTTGTCAATTAAGCAGTTTGGTGTGCCCACCCAAACGCGTCTGGGCGTTTTTTACATAGTCTCGCAAAATGATCGCCCATTCTTCCCTGGGCTGCAAATAAGCCAGTGCTGCTTTAGCGTGGCGGATAATCCGTGCAGGGTTTTGGTAGCCTTGCTGCACCAGGGTATCGGCCAACATTTGCTGCGCTACCAGCCAGTCAATTTCACCCGGACTGCTGGCGCTCGCCGCCTGTTCAAACCAGGTAACGGCCTCGTCCAAAAGGTAACAGTCATAGGCGATATTGCCCAGACAGAGACAAGCAGCAGCAACCGCACCCAAATCCAGAGCGCGGCAGGCCAGTTCTTTGGCCAAGTCGATATTGCCCAGCCTAAACTCGATTTCAGCTAGGTCGGCATAGACAGAAGCGCGAAAGGCGTAGTCTTGATCGCGCTCTACTTCGCTCAACATTTCCCTGGCTTCGATAAGACGACCTCGCTCAAAAAGGGCAAAAGAGGCTTCGTGCAGAGCTACCGAACGCTGCTCGAGCGGTGCGTTATCAATCGCCTCACGAAAAGCCATCATAGCCAGCTCGAGCCGCTCTAGTGTCGCATAAGTTTGACCTAATGCCAGACTGAGATTAAAGGAAAGTTCTCCGGCTGACTCTTCTAGGGCTCGAGCCTGCAAAAATTGTCTGAGCGCCGTATTGGGGTTATCAAGCTGTAAATGCACCCGTCCCTCAAGATAATTTTTTATCGTCAAGTCTGTCTGGGCGTCTAGCAACAGTTCGTCAATGCTTGTCAAAACCGCCAGTGCCTGCTTGTTCTCGCCTGCTTCCAGCAAGCAGGCCGCCAGATTCAAAAGTTCGGTTTGTTGTTCGGCTCTTTGGCTGAGCGAAGCGGCTCTGGCATAAGCTTCGGCGGCTTTTTGCCAATCGTTGTGCTGCTCGTAGCTTTGTCCCAAAAGCGACCAGCGCCGCCAGGCCAGATATTCGGGGAGTTCAGCCATGTCGCCACGCTCTAAAATACTAACAGCTTCGTTGCCGACCCCGGCATCTACCAAAGCGCTGGCCGCATGGTAGGCGCTAAAAGCATCGCCGGACTGAGCCGCTGCCAGCGCACCGCGTTTCACGTCTTGAATTGCGTCACCCCGATAAGCACTAAAGCGCCAGTAAAGCGCCCGATAAAGCGGATCCTGAACGATCACCGACTGCGACTCCGAGGCCGCCTTTAAGTAACGCAAACCACCTTCTAGGCCATCTTGGCCATAGAGCGCGTAAATGGCCGCTAGATAGAGCTCGAGCTGAGACTTCTCGGCACAGCCCCGCTGCTGCTGCGCTGCAGTTTCTAATAGAGCAAACGCCAGCTCATACTCCCCCTGAGCCAAAGCACTCTGTACCGGCTCAATCTCGGGTATTAGCTGACGGGCAACCATGTTCTAGCCTAGCATGCTAATGTCATGGTTTTTCCGTAAATATCACGACATGTCATAGAAAAGGCGGGAGTAGTCTGTAGTAGGTAGTTGGTGGAAAAAACCTTTTTAGAAGGTCTTGCCAATGGAGTTCTTTTTGGGCGTCAGCGCTTAACTGACAAATTCCCGTTGCCCGAATGCCACCGCTGGAAAACCCCTGGCTTCTACCTCCTACCAACTACTTTCCACCAACCTTTTTTACTTCCCCTTTATAGCCAGGGTACCGCCCGAGGGCCTTCACCTTCCGGGAAAACCGGAAAAGCGCGGTGGAAAGACTCGAACATCAGGCGGCGCGAATACTTCCGCATGAAATTAAGCACGCTTCTGGCCTGCGTTTCATAAGCTCCCATCGCCCGCATTTTGTTTTCTAAGAATTCACCCACCTCGATGTAATGAGTAGGTGGCAAGTGGTGAGCCCTGATCTCCTCCGGCGGCAAAAAGCCCTCGCGGGCAGCGCCGTCATAAGGACGCTCGGAGGCGTAATAATAAAGTGCCTTGATCTTGTGATCGGCCAGCGCTAAAGCGCGGCGCACCAGTTGATTGGTCCGCACGTGGTCCGGGTGGCCGTTTGAGCCGTTGGGTGGAAAAGTCAGCAGGACTTCCGGTTTCAGTTGTTGCAAGTGCTTTATTAGCTTGGGTACTATCTCCTCGTCCGACACATCCATAAGCCCGCCGTCAGGATAATCGTAGATAAAAGGATCAGTCACGCCAAGCGTTGCCAGCGAGGCTCGCAACTCGACCTCGCGCACTGTCGGCAACTCCTCTTGGCTACAAATACCCAGGGTGCGTCCGGCACCGCCACGCGTTAAGGTAATGGTGGCAACTCGTTTATTAAACTGTGACATGCGACTAAAAAGTCCGCCGCAGCTAAACACTTCGTCATCGGGATGGGGAACAACAAGCATCAGGTCAACCATGTGCGACATCATAACCAGCCCGGGGGCTTACACTGCTAATAAGGACAACGAAGCTAAAAATTGAGTAAAAACGCCGTCGGCTATTGATATTGAGCCGATGGCACAGGCGAGCTAAAAACTAAACAGTGCTCTCAATTAAGTGAGTCCGCTTTTTGACCCACGGTAAAGCTAAAACCCTTAGCACCCGGCTCGAGCACAAGCTCATCACCATCTTGCACCTCTCCAGCGATGATCTTTTTCGACAGCGGCGTTTCAATCAGTTGCTGAATGGTTCGCTTTAAGGGCCTGGCACCAAACACCGGGTCAAAACCCAAACGGGCTAAGTGCTCGAGCGCCGCACTGGACAGCGTTAGGCTGATGTGACGCTCACTCAAACGCTGATTTAAACGATCCAACTGAATCTGGGCAATGGTCTGTAGCTGTTTGCTATCAAGCGCATGATAAACAATCACGTCGTCCACGCGATTCAAAAACTCAGGACGAAACTGCTGCTGCAACAAGGCAAAGACGGTGTTTTTTATGCTTTCGTAATCGGCGCCGCTACGGCTTGCCTCTAAAATCTGTGGTGAGCCGATATTGCTAGTCATAATCACCACGGTATTGCGAAAATCAACGGTGCGTCCATGTGAATCAGTCAAGCGGCCATCATCAAGCAGTTGCAAAAGGGCATTAAAGACATCAGGGTAGGCCTTTTCAATCTCATCAAAAAGCAAGACGCTATAGGGTCTGCGACGCACTGCCTCGGTAAGCTGACCGCCCTCGTCATAGCCAATGTAACCCGGAGGTGCCCCGATAAGACGCGCTACGGTGTGCTTTTCCATATATTCGGACATATCCAAACGAATCATATTTTCTTCGCTGTCGAAAAGCTGCTCAGCTAAGGCCTTGGCCGTCTCGGTTTTACCGACCCCGGTAGGCCCTAAAAATATAAAGGAACCAATGGGTCTGTTAGGGTCGGCTAAGCCAGCTCGCGAGCGGCGAATGGCGTCGCTAACAGCGGTGACGGCTTCATCCTGACCAATGACGCGCTGGTGCAACTCGTCTTCTAGCCTAAGCAGTTTTTCGCGTTCGCCTTCTAAAAGTCTTGCTAGCGGTATGTTAGTCCAGCGGCTGACTACCTCGGCCACTTCATTCTCGGCTACTTCTAAACGCACGTACTTAGCGTGCTCGAGCTTTTGTGTGTAATCACGCAACTGCGTTTCTAACTTGGGCAACTGCCCATAACGCAGTTCGGCGGCTTTGTTTAAGTCATAGTCGCGCTCGGCGGCTTCAATTTCTGTGCGCACCTGGTCAAGCCTCTCTTGTACTGCACGTAAGTCCTCTAATATTTTGCGCTCAGCCTCCCAATCAGATTGCGCCAGGTTAATGCCGTCCTCGATATTGCGCAGTTCTTCCTCGATACGCAGCAAACGGTTAGCCGAATCGCTGTCTTCTTCCCGTTTTAAGGCCTCTTGCTCTATCTCAAGCTGCAACTTGCGGCGGCGCAAATCATCGATTTCTTCTGGCAGACTGTCAAGTTGCACCCGGATACGGCTGGCCGCTTCATCGATTAGGTCAATGGCCTTATCGGGCAGTTGCCGGTCGGCAATATAACGGTGTGAGAGCGTGGCCGCAGCAATTATCGCCGGGTCGGTGATGCGCACGCCATGATGCACTTCGTATTTTTCTTTGATGCCCCGCAAAATGCTGATGGTCTCCTCGACACTGGGCTCGTCTACGATAATGGGCTGAAAGCGCCGCTCGAGCGCGGCATCTTTTTCGATGGTGCGATACTCGTTTAGGGTAGTTGCGCCAATCATGCGCAACTCTCCCCGGGCCAGCGGCGGCTTGAGCATATTGCCGGCATCCACCGCACCCTCGGCTTTACCGGCACCGACTATGGTGTGCAATTCATCGACAAAGAGGATGACATCGCCCTTTGACTGCACGGTTTCACTAATTACCGCTTTTAAACGTTCTTCGAACTCGCCACGATACTTAGCCCCGGCCAGCAGTGAGCCCATATCCAACTGAATGATACGCTTGCCCTGCAAGCCCTCGGGGACGTCCTTTTTGACCACCCGTTGCGCCAGCCCTTCGGCAATGGCGGTCTTGCCCACACCTGGCTCGCCAATTAAAACCGGGTTGTTCTTGGTGCGGCGCAAAAGAATCTGAATCGCCCGGCGAATCTCATCGTCACGGCCAACTACCGGGTCTAATTTGCCGTCATGTGCCAGTTTGGTCAGGTCGATACCGTAGCGTTCCAGTGCCTCAAAACTGGTCTCCGCCGACTTGCTATCCACGGTGCGTCCCTTTCTGATGTCTTGAGCAGCCGCTTTTAGTGTCTTGGCGTCCGGCAATGCCGTGACACCCTCACCACCCGTTTCACGCAGTGCTATCAACAGGCTGTCAGCAGCCACAAAGCTATCGCCAAAATCCTTGGCTATTGCTTCGGCTTTGTCAAGGGCTCGAGCCAGTTCCGGGCTCATATACTGCCCCTCGGCTCCTTCTACGGTGGGTAACTTTCCTAAAACCGCATCCAAAGCCGCCTGAATTTGTTTGAGATTGCCCCCAGCCCGCTCAATCACTCGCGCCGCCGGTCCCTCGCTGTCTGCACTGAGCGCCGCCGCCAAATGCACCGGCGCAATGGTCTGATGGTTGCGACTGCGCGCGATTTGCTGGGCACTCGCTACCAGTTGTAAGGCCGATTCGGTAAAACGCTCTGCATTCATAACAGGGATTATTATGAAACTTGAGTCTGTTATTGTCAAGTTTATTGACTAAGTGGGCTAAGTCAAACACTCAGTTTTGGCCGTGCCCGCTCGATAATCTCGGCAAAGTCAACCTTTGGTGGCAAACTACCGTAAGCCTGCCCCCAGTCACCACCCAGTCTAGAGGCACAAAAAGCATCGGCGACAGCCATAGGCGCGTGTTGCACCAGCAGGCTTGCTTGCAGCGTCAGCGCCATGCCTTCGGTAAGCCGACGAGCCTTGATCTCCAAATCACTATGGTCATGTAAATCTGTACGCAATTTATCAAGGGCGGCATCAAGATAGCGGTTGCCGCCACGCCCCAGCTCGACTTCGTTTAAAAACAGCTCTATGGTTTCGCTCTGGCGGCGCATGGCCCGCAGCACATCTAAGCAGATGACGTTGCCGGAGCCTTCCCAAATGCTGTTTAGCGGGGCTTCGCGGTAAAGACGCGGCATGATCGATTCTTCGACATAACCACTGCCCCCGTGACATTCAAGCGCTTCATAGACATGGTTGGGGGTACGTTTGTTAAGCCAGTATTTAGCCACGGCCACGGCAATACGGGCAAAGAGTTTGGCGCCTTTATTGTCCGTGCTTTCATCAAAGGCTCGAGCCACCCGCATAATCAAGGTGGTCGCTGCTTCTGACTCTATAGCTAAGTCGGCCAAAACATTGCGCATAAGCGCTTGGTCGCTGAGCTTCTTGCCAAAAGCGCAGCGCTTAGCGCTGTGGTGCGTGGCCTGCACTACCGCCTGACGCATGAGCGAAGCGGCAGCCATAGCACTATCAAGCCGGGTGTGGTGAACCATTTCGATGATGGTGGCTACACCCCGCCCTTCTTCACCGACCATGCACGCCCAACTGTCCTTGAACTCGATTTCACTGGAGGCATTGGCGCGGTTACCTAATTTGTCTTTGAGCCGCTGGATAAAGAAAGGGTTGCGGCTGCCGTCAGGTCGCCAGCGTGGTAGCAAAAAACAGGACAAACCCTTGCCAGTGTTAGCCAAAGTCAGGAAGGCATCGGACATGGGTGCCGAGCAAAACCACTTATGCCCGGTCAGTTCATATTCCGCACCAAGGCCGCCTGCTCCTAAAGGACGCGCCCGCGTGGTATTGCTACGTACATCCGAACCACCTTGTTTCTCAGTCATGGCCATGCCTATAGTCACACCACGTTTTTCGTCAGCAGGTATAAAGCGTTCATCATAAACTTTGGAAAATAAGCGCGGTTGCCACTCGGCGGCCATTTCCGGTTGATGCTTAAGCGCGGGCACAGCCGCATAGGTCATGGTTATAGGGCAACAAACACCTGGCTCAGCCTGACTCAACAGAAACTCAAGCGCCACATGGGCCACGTGTCCGCCACTTTGCGGTGCCAGCCAGGCAATCGAATGAATCTCATGCTTTATAGCCAACGCCATCAGTTCATGATAGGCCGGGTGATAATCCACTTCGTCAATACGCTGCCCGTAGCGGTTGAAGGTTTTTAGTTCCGGGACATAACGGTTAGCTTCGAAACCCAGTCTTATCACTCGCTCGCTACCTACTTCGGCACCAAATGCCTGCAACCTCTCCTGGGCCCAGGCCGCACCTTCACGTTGCAAAGCTTCTCTGAGCGCTAAGTCCTGCTCAAACAGATTGTAGTTTTCCAGTGGAGTCGGCTGGTTGCTGACCTCGTGGGTATCCAGCTTGCTGATGGGTTCCCGGCTTGACATGGCTTGCTCCTTCCCCGCACGGATAAACCGGCACAATTACTTGATCATTTATGTCTAATAACAAATTTATTTAACAATGTCACAGTCCGAATCATCTGAGATGAGCGTTCTCGCTTTCAGCTCGGAAACGCTCTCGCGAGCGGTTTTAATGTCACATTGTGACATTAAAACGTCACTTTGGTATTACTCAAATAATCATGCCACAACAAGCGAGCGGCAATAGCTCTTAAAGGCCGCCACCGTCTTGCTAGAGAAATCATTTCTTCCTGACTAGGACGCCTAGCCAGTCCCTTGAGACGTTGTACTGCCACCGTGAGGGCCAGATCGCCACGAGGCCAAATATCAGGCCGACGCAAGGCCATCAGCAAATAAATATCGGCTGTCCAGGGGCCAATACCTTTTATCTTGAGAAGTTCGCTGCGTACGGTCACGTCGTCAAGATGTGGCAAAAGCGCAAGATTGAAACCACGAAGAATGGCTTGTGCCAGGTGTTGGCAGTAGGTCATTTTTTGCCGGCTAAAGCCGATTGTTCTCAGCTTGGCATCATCAAGAGTCAGGAAGTTGTTCGGGCTAAGGCTAAACAAGACCGCCTCTTGTAAACGGTTAAAAGCAGCTTTAGCCGAAGCCAGTGAGACCTGCTGTTCCAAAATAATGTGAACCAGAGTGGCAAACCCAGGTTCACGTGCCCATAGTGGTGGCAAACCGTGAGTCTTTACGATCTTTGCTAAGTCAGAGTCACGCTCTGCTAGTTCGGCTACGCCTTTATGCAGGGTTTTTTGGGTCAGCACAGGCTTTCTCACTTAATTCCAGGCTAGCTTCTTACGGGTCTGCCAATATGACTCGGGAGTCTCGGCAAAGTTATTCAGTTCATCGAAAGCTGCTTCATCCAAGCTAAGGTGTAGTGCACTAAGGTTTGACAGCAAATGCTCACGTCTTGCTGCTCCACTTAAAACCACATCTACCCAGGGTTGTGCCAGCACAGCTGCCAGAGCCAAGGCATCAACGGTGGTATTTAAGCGCTCGGACATTTCTCGTAACTGCGCTAGCTTATCAGCAAATTCAGGCTCCTGGTTACGGTTAGTTAAGCGTCCGTTGGCCAAAGCTTCCTTGATAATTACCCCCATCCCGGTGGCTCGAGCTTCTCGTAGTGCTTCGGTAGCAGAGGGCTCGAGCAAATTCCAGGTAGCCTGCACGCAATCAAACAAAAGCATGCCGTCAATCCTGATATCCAGGGCCTTATACAAAACCTCTGTTTGCTTAGCACCGCTTAAAGAAAGACCTATTTTAAGACCCGTTTTTTTAAGCCGCGCTAATTCCGTTAAAATCTCCCGATTTTCCAACACGCCACTCTGGAACGTGGCCGAATGAATCTGGTAGAGCTTCAGATAAGCACCCAAATACTCTTGGCTTTGACCCCACTGCTGCTGTAAGCGCTCAAGTGAGTGCTCTTTAATCTCATGATGCTCAGCTTCGATCTGCCAGGCCGCAGTGTAGGCATAGCCCCATTTTGAACCCACCGTCAATTCATCCGCAGAGATATGCCGAGACTCAAGCCAGGTGCTCAAAAACTGTTCGGCTCGTCCATAGGAACGGGCCGCATCCACGTAGCGAATACCGGCCTCAAAGGCCAGATCAAGCATCTGATGCGCCCGAATCTCCATCAGCGCCGGGGCATAGTTGCCGTTAAGATCCTCGGCGTGACCAAGGTTGATATAGCCGGGGCGCCCCAAGGCCGCCAAACCCAGACCAAGCGGCGACACTAACAGGCCCGTATCACCCAAGCTACGCAAATTCATCTCTGTGGCCCCTTATCGCTCATTCTCCTCAGGCGGCAATTATCAAACAGCACGTAAAAACAGCACAGGTTCAACCTCAACGGATATGGCTCACCATATCACGCAGGGTATTCTGCTGTGCCGTTGCCTAATAGATTAGGGTCGCTAAATAAGCGAGTTCAAGCCTCGGAGGATTCCAGAGCAACTAAGGGCTGCTCCCGACCATAAGCCGACTCGCTGCCGCTTACTCTGATAATGCTGAAGTAATATTCGCGCTCGAGCAAAGCCGCCGTATTAACAATAAGACCTTCGCGGCCATGCCATAGCTCCGGGTCACTTGGGTCCTGACGCCAGATTTCCACCGGGCGCAAGGTCGAACTCTGCTCTTCAAAAATATCCTTTGCCGGTTGGGTGATGTACTGATCGAAGCTGTTCATAGCTCATTGTTTAACAGCAGCTGTCGTGGTTCTGTCATGTATTAGACTTGGATAAGGATTTAGGAAACTCGAGCGTTATTACCGCCGTGTTAAGCTGGCCCTATGTCGGTTGAAGTTTGCAGCTACCGTTTGAGCTTGCGTGGCAAGCCGATAGGCAGCCAGGTCTTACGCACCCAAAAACGAGGACGAACAGTTTCATTAGAAGCCAAACTTATGCTGCAAGGTAGTCTGGGCCAGCAAACCGTGATACAAAGCAGTCGTCAGTTTGAGCGCGGCCCGCACAGTTTGGGTTTTAGTGAAGAAATAATTGACCGCAGCGAAAAGCGCCGCTATGAGCTTTCTTTTGATAGCAACAGCGGTCTGGTCAAGGCCTCGCGCGGCCCAAAAGACAAGGCCGAGCTACCTTATATCCGGGCCTACCAAGACCCCCTGGGCTTGCTCTATCAAATTCGTCGGCTAAGCACTGAAGTGGAGCAAGAGCGCGTGCCCATGTTGGGCAAGGATGTAGTCATCGAACGTTTAGGTGCCACTACGCTGGAGACAGCCCTGGGAAAACGCCAAGCTCAGGTCTTTGTGCTTTACCCTGGCGGCAGCTATGTTTATGTCGATACGGAAGCCCCCCACTATATTCTGAAGCTAACACAGCGTTTTGACGGCCAGCATATCGAGGCGTTTTTAACGAAGATTGCCCAAGAGCAGGATATGCCCAGCGACCTGCCTACACCCCGGGCAAATAAACGCAGAACCCGCAAGCGCCGCCCGAGACGGCGTCGGGCCAATACAGACTGATTTTGTTAAAATCTACAGGTCAAGCACTTTCATGGTTATACCTTGTTATGTCTCCGGCATGAGGGTGTTTCAAATTGTGTGCATTGAAACTGTTAACTAAAGTAACCCACAGGCTTTATAAATCACACTACACAATTTGTGATACACCGCCCCGGTAGAGGGTATTTGACAATGTCTTACCCAAAACGGCAAGCTGCGTTATGCTGGGTATTTGAGCTCGAGCGAGCCAGTAAAGCAAGAAGATCACGTGAGTAGCTGCTTAGCTACCCTTTGAAAGGTGAAACCGATAACAACGCCTGAACCCTCAATCCCTAGTTATGCCGCCGCGCTCGACTGGCTTTATAGTCAAAATCGGGGCCAAGAGCCACGCAATCCCCAACGCATGTACCGGCTGATTGAGGCGCTTAAGCTTGTCATGCCCCCAACCAGTTTTCATGTGGTGGGCACTAACGGCAAGGGTACCGTCAGCACTATGCTTGCCGCTGCCTATCAGGCCGCCGGCAAGCGAACCGGTCTGTTTACCTCACCTCATATTGAAGATTTTACTGAGCGTATCCAGGTTGATAGTCAGGTCATCAGTAAAAACGAGGTTTGTGCTTTTGCAAGGCGTCTTGCTAACTTGGATTTAAGTCCCAAACCAGCCTTTTTTGAACTTAGCTTTGCACTAGCGCTCGAGCACTTTGCCAGCAAACAGGTCGAGCTGGCGATCATCGAAGCCGGGGTGGGTGCCAAAAACGATGCCACGATTAACCTAAAAAATGTCCGCGCCTTAGTCATTACCGCTATAGGCAGAGATCATGTAGACACGCTCGGCCCCAGTCTGCGTGAGATAGCCCGCGACAAGGCCGAAGCAATTCGCCCCGGTGTGCCGGTGATTACCGCCGCCAAGGGGGAAGCCTTAGAAGTGATCGCGGCAGTCGCCTCAGGGCGTCGCAGCCCTCTGTTTATGGACATTCCTTACAGCCAGCTTTTTAGCCTGCCGCAGTTTGAAGCGCTGAAAACTCATGACCCCGTCCGCTGGCAAAATCAGCGTCTGGCTGCCGCCGCTTTGCGCATTGCTGGAAATGTAAGCGAAGATGCCATTAAGACCGGGATTAGCCATCCACCTTTGGCAGCCAGGGCCGAGGTCTTTTATGTCTATGGGCGCAAGGTCATCTTAGACGGAGCCCACAACCCCAGCGCGGCCCAGGCCTTGCAAAGTCAAATCAAAACACCCTATGTGCTGGTCTTTGGCACGCGGCCTAATAAACTCGGCGAAGAAACCTTAGCCGTGCTCGAGCCCGCCGCGTTAAAAACTTTTATCACCCAAGTAGATAAGCGAGTAAGCACCCTACAAAAACAAGGTAGAACCTGGGTGCCGGAGCCTGTTAAAGCCTTAGAACAAGCCCTTGCTGCCTCTCTCCCCGAAGCCAGCGTGGTCATTGCCGGTTCGCTGTATCTAGCCGGAGAACTGAGGCCTTTTTTAAGGGCAAATCATCAAGAGGTTTATGCAACGCAGCTTTAAATTGCGGTGCTCGAGCCTGCGCTATACTGGCTTTAGCTAGGCGCATCAGCTGACCAAGCTGATTAAATCCCCGGGAGTTTCAATGAGCGGAAAAGTTGGTTTTGTAAGTCTGGGCTGCCCCAAAGCCCTGGTAGACAGCGAACGTATTCTCACACAGTTGCGCAGCGAAGGCTACAGCATTGCCCCCAATTATGACCAGGCCGATGTCGTGGTGGTCAACACCTGTGGTTTTATTACCCCGGCAGTCGAAGAATCGCTTAATGCCATTGGTGAAGCCCTGGAAGAAAACGGCAAAGTTATCGTTACCGGCTGTCTGGGCGAACGCCCCGAGGAAATTATCAAACGGCATCCCAGCGTGCTGGCCGTTACCGGGCAAGCCGACATTGCGGGAGTCATGGAACATGTCCATAAGCTACTGCCACCCGATGACAACCCTTTTACCAGTCTAACACCTGTAAAACTGACGCCGAGACACTACAGCTATCTCAAAATTGCCGAAGGTTGCAATCATAAGTGCTCGTTTTGCATCATCCCGCAACTACGCGGCCTACAGGTCTCACGCGATGCCGGCGACGTACTTTACGAAGCCTACCGACTCATTGCCGGCGGTAGTAAGGAAATCATGGTCATCGCCCAGGACTCGAGCGCTTACGGTGTGGATATTCGTCACCGCGAATCCGAGTTTCAGGACAAGCAAATCAAAGCCCATTTGATCCCACTGGTCACGGAACTGGCCGATATGGGCGCCTGGATAAGGCTTCATTATGTCTATCCCTATCCACATATTCATAAGCTGATTCCGCTCATGGCCCAGAGTAAGCTTCTGCCTTATCTCGACGTGCCCTTGCAACACGCTAGCCCCCGGGTGCTTAAAGCCATGCGCCGCCCGGGTGGAGCCGAAAGTCACCTCAAGACAATTCAGCAGTGGCGCGAAATCTGCCCCGAACTGGCCATACGTTCGACTTTTATTGTGGGTTTTCCTGGCGAAACCGAAGAAGACTTCGGGCTACTACTCGATTTTCTCAAAGAGGCGAAATTGGATCGCGTGGGGGCGTTTAGTTATAGCGAAGTTCCTGGCGCTGCGGCCAATATGCTGGCAGGGCAAGCCCCTGAGGAAATCAAACAGGAACGCCATGAACGCCTCATGGCCGTGCAGCAAAGCATCAGTCTGGCAAAAAATCAGGCCAAGATCGGTTGTGAAATCGAGGTAATCATCGATGACTACGGCGAACTTCCCGGCGAGGTTATTGGCCGCAGCAAGGCCGACGCCCCGGAAATTGACGGCAAGGTCTACGGCACAGGTGACGGCACGGTGAAAATTGGTGATATTATCAGGCTTCGGGTAAATTCGGCCGACGCTTATGACCTAGAGGGTAAGATTGTCGGCCAAGTGCCCTGGCGACCCAGCGTTTTGAGCTTGGCTTAAGTTTAGTGGCACTCTCTTTCGTCAAAAGCGTGTAGATTCTCAGTTCACCCCACCACTCACCACGAACCATCTACCACTAACCACCAACTTTTTAGTGACTCGCATCAATTGCGCCGACTCAGCAGACCTTGCTCCCCTTCCTCTTGTTGCTGCCCTCCCTGAAGCTGAGTGAGCATAAGCTGGAATTCGTGCGAGCTGGTCGCCATCGCCATGGCATCATCCTTGGTAATTTTCTTATCCAGATAAAGTCTGACCAAGTTCTGGTCAAAGGTCTGCATCCCTCTTAAATTGTCCTGCATGAGTGCTTCTTTGATAAGTGGGGTCTTGGTCTCGTCTTTGATGTAGTCGCGGATGAGCGGCGTGTTGATCAGGACTTCTAGTGAAAGCACCCGTCCAGGGCCGTCAGCCCGGGGTAGCAAGCGCTGGCTCATAATGCCTAAGAGCGACTCGGCTAACAAAATCCGAATCTGGTCGCGCTCATGCGGCGGAAAGAAGTCAATAATCCGGTTTACGGTGCGAATGGCGTCAAGAGTATGTAGGGTGCTAAATACCAGGTGTCCCGTCTGTGCCGCGGTGATGGCAGCCTCCACCGTTTCCTTGTCACGCATCTCGCCAATCATAATAACGTCCGGGTCCTGACGCATCGCATATTTTAGGGCATCGACAAAATCAGCGGTGTCAAGCCCTACTTCCCGTTGGATCACCAGACTCCGCTGATTACGGTGCAGAATTTCAATGGGGTCTTCGACAGTGATGATATTAAGCGGATATTTGCGATTGATGTGATCAATCATTGCGGCCAAGGTCGTTGACTTGCCCGAGCCGGTCGGCCCGGTAACCAAAACCAAACCTCGGGTCTGACTGGCAAAGTCTGTAACTACTGCCGTCGGCAAACCAAGCGTCTCAAAGCTGGGCACGGTATCGCTTACCACCCTCATGACAATCCCTACCGAGCCCCGCTGACGGAAAACATTACAGCGAAAGCGTGCTACCTGCGGAATGGTAAAGGCGAAATCAATCTCGTGCCGGTGTAAAAAGAGTTCGCGCTGTGGCTCGGACATCATCGCTAAGGCAATCTGTTCGGTCTGTTGAGGGCTAAGCACCGGCATGCCTTCATAAGGACTGAGACTGCCGTCAACCCGCATATGTGGAGCCGCGCCGGCATGCAAATGAATATCCGACGCTCTTAGCGCCACCATATTTCTCAGCATGTCCGCGATTTTAATGCTGCGATTTTGCGGTTCGCCGCTTACCCCGGATTCCATCATGGCTCGCCCTCACTTCCATAAACACTAAACCCAGTTTAAGTTCAGATTAACTCATTTCCTGTGAAATCCGCCGCCTTTACAGGCGACGGGCAAAAATCTTTGTTTTGTAGAGGGCTACAAAATCTTGGACAAAAACGAGCGGGTGCGCTCCTCTTGGGGGTTGCTAAAGAAGTGTTCGGGCGTGCCCACTTCGACAATTTGTCCTTGATCCATAAAGATGACACGATCACCTACTTCGCGAGCGAAGCCCATTTCGTGGGTAACTACCACCATGGTCATGCCCTCTTTGGCCAAATTGACCATCACCTCGAGCACCTCGCCAATCACTTCGGGATCAAGTGCGCTGGTCGGCTCGTCAAAAAGCATGACCTTGGGTTCCATGGTAAGAGCCCTGGCAATGGCAACTCGCTGCTGCTGGCCTCCGGAAAGCTGGCCGGGATATTTTCTGGCCTGTTCAGGAATGCCGACTTTCTCAAGAAAGTACATGGCGCGCTCTTCCGCTTTGGATTTCTTCCACTTGCGTACCCGAATAGGTGCCAAGGTGATATTTTCCATCACCGTCAAATGCGGGAAGAGATTAAAGCTCTGAAATACCATGCCGGTTTCGCGGCGAATCTGATCGATCTTGCGAACGTCGTCGGTAAGCTCCACGCCATCAACAACTATCTTGCCTTCTTGATGTTCCTCTAGGCGGTTGATACAACGAATCAGTGTGGACTTACCCGAGCCGGAAGGGCCGATGACTACCACCACTTCTCCTTTGTTGACCGACGCATTGATGTCTTTTAAGACGTGAAAATCACCATACCACTTATTAAGATCGGCAATTTCGATGATCTTGTCGCCACCGGCGGGTGCATCTGCGCGAGTGGAGCCTGCAGTCACTACCATGCAAGTTTCCTTTCTGTTGTCCTGCCCTTTATCGAGTCCAAGGCTGCGAATATTCGATCCATCAGCGTATGCCTACCCCAAGCTGTTTTTCAAGTTGGCGGCTGGCCACGCTCATGCGAAAAGCAAAGAACCAGTAGACCAGCGCCAAAAACAGCGACAGCTCGAGCCTGATACCACCGGGTACCTGCAACGACCCCGGTTGATTGGCAACGATGTTCTGGATATTAAAAAAGTCGAAAAGGCCGACGATAAAAACCAGTGAGGTGTCCTTAAAAAGACCAATGGCTTGCCCGACAATGGCCGGAATCACCGCACGTAATGCCTGTGGCAACACAATAAGACGCATGGTTTGCCAGCCGCTTAAACCCAAAGCTCGAGCCGCTTCTGACTGCCCCTTGGCAACAGCCTGCAAACCACCGCGCACGTTTTCAGCCATATATGCCGCCGAAAAGAGCGTGATTGCCACCAGCGCCCTTTGCAAAGCTCCAATTCTGTCCGGGCTGATGTTAAAAATCAGCGGTACCATCAGTGAAGCGATAAACAGCCAGGTAATCAGCGGGGCACCGCGAACTATCTCGATAAAACCAATACTGAAGTATTTAATGGCCGGCAGTTGGCTGCGCCGCCCTAAGGCCAGGGCAATCCCCAACGGGAAGCTGACCCCTATGCCCACACCGGATAGGATCAGCGTCAGCATAAAACCACCCCACTCCCTGGTGTCAACGCTACGCAAACCACCCTCGGGCGCCACACCTATGAGCAAAAGCAGACCTATAGGCAAAGAAGCGCCCCAAAGCCAGGGTAAGGTGCGCAGCAGTCGCGGCTGGGCTCGCCCGAGCACAAAACCGACAAGGCTCGCGACGCTGACTAATGTCCACCACCAGCGCACCGACTCCCAGGTAATTAAAGCGATTAGGTTGAGGCCTATAACCAGGCTTAACACCCACCAGAAGACGCCGCGGATAATTTCGCCACCTGAAGGGCTCGAGCCACCTGCTGTTAAACCCAAAAGCAACATGATGAGTGCCGCTATCGATAAAGGCCGCCACAGCAAATCGGCAGGATAGCGGTAAACGGCGAAAAGCTTAAGATTTATCCAGACCTGACCCCAAACCGCTTCAAAAAAAATCCAGCGAACTAGACCTACGCCAGCCCACAACAACAAGATTATAGTGACCAGCGAAATGATGGAATTGGCTAGCGAACTAAAGAGATTCTGCCGCATCCAGGCAATGGGGCCGTGAGTATTCACCGGAGGTTTTCTCGCTATCGCCATATTAACGCTCCACCAGGGCAATCCTGGCATTTACAATATTTAGCACCAGGGCAAAGGTCAGACTGATAATCAGATAGGCCAGAATAATCATGATGGTTACCGGCACACTTGCCCCCGTCTGGTTGGCGATAATTATGCTGATGGCAAAAAGCTCGGCATAGGCCGCTAAGGGTGCCAGCGACGAGTTTTTAGTGAGGTTGAGATATTGGCTGATCATGGGCGGCAAAATAATGCGCAAAGCCTGCGGAAAGACAATCAGTGAGAAGATCTGATAGCCGCTTAAGCCCAGTGCCTTGGCAGCCTCGGTCTGCCCTTTGGGTACCGCCTGGATACCGGCGCGCACAATCTCGGCGATAAAACTGGCCGTGTAGATTATTAGTGCCAGCAACAGCGCCAGGTAGTTGGTCGATAAGCTGATGCCGCCAAAATAAGGGCCAATGGGAATACTGGGATAACTCATTACCAGCGGCGCTGATTCTTTAAGATCAATGTTGACTTCGAGCTGTAGTGCTTCCTCACTTGGCGCCGGCACGGCAAAAAGCTGGGCCGGGCTTATGTTTGCACCGGCGCTTTCTTGCTCGGCGGCGGGCTCGGCGCTAAAACGTGGAATGCGTATCTGACCATTACGATCAGCAACAATGCGGCGCTTAAAGTCCGTGACTTCTAAACGCAACTTGGCGCTATAACCGCTTACACGCGTCCCTGAGGTATTGGTTTCTTCACCGCGATCAAAACTGCCGTTGCCGTTTAAGTCACGGTAAACCACACCTTCGCTGGGGAAATTCTCGAAATAAATACTGAGTCCCTGGCTTGCTTCCGGGTCTACAAAACTCACTTGGGCCTGGGCAAACTCTTTTTCCTTTATGGGTGGAAAGCGAAAGGTGCTGTAGATAATCTGGCGCGACTCGGTGAGTTCTTGGGTTTGGGCCTCTAAAAACCCCTGCGACAAGCTGACTTCTGCAGCGGCAAAGGGTACAATTGCCTCGTCGTTATCCTTGCGGCCATTTTGATTGGCGTCGATAAATACCGTGGCAACACCGCTCGTCGCCCGGACTTCCGAGGCGATATTTGTCGGCAGGCTCGAGCCTCCGGCAGCAATAAAATACCCCGCTCCGGCAACTAAAAGTGCAACTATAAACGCAGGCAGCCAAGGGTTACCGGGACGCTCTGATAATAAAATCTGCCGCCGCCTAAAGCCAAAAACCAGCACAAAAAGCAGCAAGGCGACAATAAGCCAGGGCAACCAGGCCGAAAAACTGTAGCTAGGATAAGTCCATGGAATAGCCAGACCCAGGTTGCTAAGCAATGCTCCTCCAGGTAATTCAATAGGGTTAAGGCTGCGCGGTGGCAAAGGCGTCAGCACCGCCGTGAACCAAAAGACAATCTGCACCGCCAAGGGCGTGTTGCGTATGGTTTCGACATAAACGGTAGCAATCTGCCGTAATATCCAGTTGTTGGATAGGCGCATCACCCCAATAAACACGCCCAAAAGCGAGGTCAGCAAAACACCGACCAGCGCTACTTTTAAGGTGTTGAGCACTCCGATAGTAAAAGCTTTTAAATAGTTGTCGTTTGGGTTGTAGCGAATGGGTGTCTCGGCAATGGGGATGCCTGCTCTGGAGTCGAGAAAGGAAAAATCCGCGGGCAGGCTCGAGCGCGTCAGCGCCGTGGCTACATTCCGATAAATAATAAACGCACCAGCAATCACCGCCACAGCAAAAATAATTTGTGCCAAAATACCGATGGTCTTGACATTACGATAAAATGGGATTCTTTCACTGCTGTCTTTGTATGATGTCGTCCTTGTTGCCATAGCTCAGCCTTGCTCCACCATAAGAACTTGCGGGCTGTTAATCAACAATACCTGTGCGCAAGAAAACACTACATCTTTGCTAAGCACAGGCATAGGCAAGTATGTCATAAAAAATTAAGTAGCTAAGGTGGTGGCCTAAGCCACCACCCAATAGACTACAAAAGCAGCTTAACGGAAAGGCGGCGCATATAACAGCCCACCGTCGGTGTAAAGGCTGTTAAGTCCGCGCGGCACGTTAAATTGCGTTTCCGGGCCAAGGTTGCGATTGTAAATTTCGGCGTAGTTGCCAACCTGCATAATGGCTTGCAGAATGCCATCAGAGCGCAGACCAATAGCTTCAACATTATCACCCTCGACGCCCAGCATCCGACGCACGCTGGGGTTTTGCGATTCGGCGGCAACGCTCTCAACATTTCCGGAGTTGATGCCAAATTCTTCTGCCGTGATCAGACCGAAAACAACCCACTTCACCGCGTCGTACCACTTGTCGTCACCATCAAGAACCGCAGGGCCCAGAGGCTCTTTGGAGATGGTGGCAGCAAGAATCTGGTGGGCACCGGGGTCACGCAGGGAAGTAGAGCGACTTACCAGACCCGACTTGTCAGTAGTCCAGGCGTCACAGGCGCCCTCATCGTAAGCGGCGGTTAGCTGGTCGGCATTTTCGAATACCACCGGGGTAAAGGAAATCTGCAAAGCACCCAGCACATCGGCCAAGTTCAGTTCAGTAGTGGTACCAGACTGCACGCAAATCCTGCGGCCTTCCAAATCAGCCAGGGTGCTGATGCCGGAATCCTTGCGAGCCATAAAACCCTGACCGTCATAAAAAGTTGTGGGGGCGAAGTTAAGGCCTACCGAAGTGTCGCGGCTGCTGGTCCAGGTGGTATTGCGAATGAGCACATCCACTTCACCAGTTTGCACGGCAGTAAAGCGCTCCTGGGCCGACAGTGGGCGGAATTCTACGGCGTTGGCGTCACCCAATACCGCCGCTGCAATAGCGCGGCAGGTATCCACGTCAAAGCCTTCAAACTCACCTGCGGCGCTCACACTACCAAAACCTGGCAGTTTGTCGTTGACACCACAAACTAAAGTGCCCCGCAACTTGATTTCATCGAGCAGGCTTAGCTGGGCAAAAGCCGTGCTAGCAAAAAACAGGCTTAATAAAGCCATCAATACAAATAGCTTACGCATATGCACTCCTCCTAAATAAACTAAAACTTAATGTCTTGTTTCCGCTGAATTATGGCTTTTAACGTGCCGGTTTAATGCTAACCTGTTTTGCCCGCTTTGTAAAGCCAGCAGAGTTAATATTTATGAGCAATCTGTATGTTTATTAAGCAATCCAGGACGCACAACCGCTAGTAAGCCTAAGGCGAAACTGGTCATGCGTAATTTATACATAACGTACAAAGACAAGCCAAGACCTTGCCCGGGGTTTAGTGGATACTAGATTTTGTGCAGCGCAAGTTAATGGTAGGTGTTAAGTGGTGAGTGGTTTGTAGTTAGTGGTAGGTTAGGAAAGGCGTTTTTAGAACAGGAATGTTCCCTAGTCCAAGAACGCCGTCCATGACGATGCCTTACTGACCGGACCTTGAAAGAGCCCGGTCAGTAAGGTACATCTGCGGTATGTCCAGTACCGCACTAACTAGATTACGAGATGGCTATGTCACAGGTC
>JASBUK010000060.1 GCA_030147925.1 Trueperaceae bacterium | reverse complement strand
CTATCAACGCTAAATTGTCGGGCTACTTCTGCTTTTGACATCCCTGCCTTGACTGCTGCTACAATCCGTTCTCTTAAATCTAGTGAATACGCTCTCATTCCCTAGTATCGTCTGTAGTTATAAATCTTGCAAGTGCTATTTATAAGGGCGTTGCGATAGAGCCGACGTTGTGCAATAAGTTTGTAGTTATCGACTGTAAATTCGCCCTGGGCCTGAAAACTATTTAGGAGCACACGGGCCAAGGGGTAAAGCACAAAGAGCAACAGGGCGGCAAAAATAATAATGAGCAGTGCGAGCAAGAGGGGGTCTCGCGCCAGGATGCGAATTTGCCTACGGGTAGTTTTAAACACAGTGACAAAAAGAGGGCGAGGGCATAAATCCCTCGCCCGGTGCTCGAGCCTTATTGACCCAGCACCCGTTCGACCCAAAGGTCAACCAAACGGCTGCGGTTTTCTGCGGCAAAACCAGGATCGTAAGAAATAAGGTTGATTGTGGAGAGTGAGGGGATGCCTTCGCCGGCACTAACGTCGGCGCGGATTGGCAAGAAGTAAGTCTTTTGTTCGCTGAGCTGCTGTTGTCCGGTGGTAGATGTCATCCAGTCAACCAAGCGCTGGGCGGATTCGAGGTTTTTAGCGCCCTTAAGAATTGACATGGAAGCTACTTCGTAACCGACGCCCTCGTCAGGGAAGACAACTTCGACGGGGAAGCCCTCGTCCACGAGTCTTAAGAAGCCCGGCGAGAACTGAATGGCCAGAGCCGTTTCCCCGACACTCAGAGCCCCGCTGGGAGCAGTGCCGCTTTGGGTATAAGTCTGGACATTGGGATTGAGCTCTCTCATATAGTCAAAAGCGCCATCTTCACCAAAAATTTCCCTTAGGGTTAAGACGATGGCATAAGCGGTGCCAGACGACTGTGGCGAGGGCATCTGGATAAGGCCACTGTATTCTTCCTTGGTCAAATCAGCCCAGGACGTGGGCGCAGTAGCGCCGCGACTCTCAAGAATGTCGGTCCTTACTCCGAAGGTCAGCGGGTTGGTGTAAATTGCATACCAGTAGCCTTCTGCATCTTTAAAGTCGTCAATTAACGCATCGGCATTAGCTGATAGATAGGCCTGGGTTAGACCACGCTCTTTGGCCAGAATATGGTTTTCGCTGGGCGCTCCAAACCAGACGTCGGCTTGTGGACGATTTGCCTCGGCTTCGATGCGTGACAGTGCCGGGCCAGAGGATAAGAAGACCATTTGTACGTCAATGCCCGTTTCTGTACTAAAGGCGTTGAGAAGTTTGCGGGCATTCTCCGCATCAACACTCGAGTAGACGACAAGGCTTTGTGCCAGGCCCAGGCCAAGCAAGCTGAGCACCAGCAACAGGGTAATAACTTTACGAACCTTCGCCATAAACATGCCTCCACTTCGTGGAAGGGGTTTGAATTGACCGACAAATCAAATCTTAATCCCGCATTTACGTGTTTAGCAAGGACGATTATTCCGCAAAATTTATCCTGAAGAATGTTTATTCCGTATAGGGCGGTCTGGTGCGCTCACCAAAGGTCTGTGCGGCCAGCTCATAAATCTCGCTGGGGGCAAGCCCCTCACCCATATAAGTTTCCTGGCCGCGCCAGAATTCGTAGTGAGGATGCGCACCATCCAGGGTATTAGCCACGGCCTCGCTGGTCCCGGAATTACCCGAATAACCAACCAGTTGACCGGCGCTGACACGATCGCCAATTTGCAGACCCGGAGGGATATCGTCTAAATGCGCATAGCGGGAGATAAAGCCGCCGGGGTGCTCAATCCAGACCTGACGACCACGCAGTTTATCCAAGGTGGCCTGCGGTGTGATGGGCTGGTTTAGTGCGTCGTCAATAAGCGCCTGGTACTCTTCTTGGCTGAGTTCGACATAGTCATAGTCTGCCCGGATAATCACGCCATCGGCAGTTGCCACTACCGGGGTGCGGTAGTCAATAGGCACGCTGACCACGCCGTTATAAAAGTCGAAGCCTTCGTGATAGCCGTTGCGATAAGCACGTCTGGCACCGGGTAAGTGGCTGGCCCGGGAGCTGAACGTGGCGCCTTCTACCGGGGCAATATAGCCGCTGGGCCATTGGGGGTCGAAATCACTATCGGTTAGTTGCTCTAAGATGGTTTGTACGCTCGAGCGCCGCACGCTACCGTTTTCGCCTGCATAGTCCAGCGCAGTTTTACCTTCGCTGTTGCGAATAGTGGGGTCGGTGCCAGCCTGTAGCAGGGTCAGGGCCACTTTAGGGATATTGTTGTCGCGAGTCGCGTACATCAGTGCAGTCCAGCCGGCCTCGGTACGGGCGTTGACCTCGGCTCCGGTTTTAAGCAGCGCTTCAATGACCAGTGGATCCGGGTTTTCGGCGGCGGCATACATCAGGGGAGTTTGACCAAAACTGTCCCTGGCGTTGATCGGTGCCCCCTGGCTAAGGTTTTGCTGGATTTGCTCCAGATTAGCGGTCTTGACCAGATTGAAAAATTCCGTCGTGCTATCTATTGTCTTAGTTCGCTGGTTCTGGCGGTTAAATTGCACATCGATAATATCGAACTGCCAGAGCGCCAAAAAGCCAGCGGCTAAAAGGAGCAAAATAATTAAAATTGCACGCATATTAACGACCTCCAGGACAACGATTTAAGCTAAACTGCGCATATTGCGCCCATTGCCTTAGCATCATTTGCGCTATTACCTTAACCCGCTGGGCTTATTGGATGATGAGGTTTTATTGACAGCTCAATAGGTCACTGCGATTTAGTAGGTTATAAGCTCAGTCAGCTTGCTTGTGTCGGCGCAGATATGCTGAAAGTAGCAAGCTAACCAGCATGAGCATTGCCGAACTAAGTAAAAGTCTTGAGTCTATTTGCGGACGGGCTGCGGCCAAATCGCCCTCGAAAGAGGCCCCAAAAAGCACGGAAGCCAACAGGCCCGGAAAGCCCCCGATAGCGGTTGCCAGGGTAAAAGACCTTAAGTTTATGGCCAAAGCCCCGGCAGCACCGTTAACCAAATCTCCTGGGAGAAAGAGCAGGCGGCTGATCAGCACCGTTTCAAAACTTTTGTGCTGGAGGCGTTGCCGCCATTTCTCGCTCGAGCCCTTAAATGTTAGGCCGCTTAAAAAGTAACGCGCCAGCAGATAACCAAGCACAGCCGTACCCAGCGTGGCGATAAAGCCATAGAACAGACCCAGCACCGGGCCAAAGATGAACCCTGCGGCAACAATTAACAAAGTGACCGGAAAGAGCAAAATCTGTCTTAGAGCATAGACGGCAAAAAAGAGCAAAACCCCGTAGGGCTTGTCTGCAATGATATCGGTGGCTCGAGCCACCAGCGTAACAGGGTTAAGATCGCGGCTTTGACCGTACCACCAAAACAGGAGTAGCAAGGCAGCCCAGAAAAAGAGGGCGAGAAGTTTTGGCTGCTTTAACATCAGGATTTCCTTTTGCGTGATCATAAGGGATTTGTTAGCTTAATAGGGCTAAGACGGTAACAGTGGGTGGATAATATTGCCCATAGCCACTTGGGAATTAAACGGACAAATAGCAATTTGCTGTAAACCGCAGCCAGAGCTTGCAGTTTTGCCAGCTAATGTGCCTGGTTGCTTAAACAGAAATGATAAACGTTTCTAAAAAGCAGCTCTAAAAAGTGAAGTGTGAGGCAGGCTTTTATCATGTGGTGTATGACAAATCGAAAAGGAACCTTACCGAGCCCGGTCGCCTATCTTTTAGAGGTCGAGGATTTCAGAGCCCCCAACACGGTGTATGACTGGCAGATGCTGTTCATCTCGGTGCTGATGGC
>JASBUK010000059.1 GCA_030147925.1 Trueperaceae bacterium | reverse complement strand
GCTCTTTCAAGGTCCGGTCAGTAAGGCATCGTCATGGACGGCGTTCTTGGACTAGGGACCATTCCTGTTTTATTAAGAGTGGGAGAGAGCTTTTTGTTGATACATAAGATTGTCAGCGTATTTAATGAGTGCCTGGTCATCTTCGCCATCGCGCGGGTAGCTGGCAATACCGACGCTGGCGCTTAAACCGAGGCCATCAATCTTGATTTGCTCAATGGCTTCGGTGTATCGAGCGACTGCCATTTCTGCGCCATTATGATTGGTTTGTGGCAAGATTAACGCAAACTCGTCACCGCCCCAGCGATATAGATAGTCGGCGTTGCGGCGCACTTCAGACATGACCCTGGCCACCGCTACTAAGGCTTCGTCACCCTTTTGATGACCTAAGCTATCATTAACTTGCTTAAAGCCGTTTAAGTCCATGATAATTAAGCTTAGTGGTTGCAGATAACGTTTGGCTGTGGCCAACTCCTGTCTAAGCTGTTTATTGAAACCCGCGCGGTTACCCAGCCCAGTGAGGGTGTCGGTGATGACGTTGCGCTCGAGCGCTTCGCGGTATTGCTTTTGACGGATCATAATGGCAATTTGTTGGGCAAAAGCTTCTGCAATAGATAAAGCGCGATTGCCAAAGGCATCTTCGCGAGTCACGCTATCAATATTTAGCAGGCCCACGACTTCCTGGTGATAGGTAATGGGCACACAAATATTACTCTTGAGCACCGAGAGTTTGCCGGCATCCCGTAAAATTTCTTTACCGCTTTCGTGGGTTGTTGCGGATAAACTTTGTTGGACGACTTGATTGCCGCGAACAATCCGAGGTAGGCCGCGAATGAAATTTTCGTAATTGTTGCCGTACCAGTGGAGTTGTTCTTGCTCAGAAAAGGGCGGGACGCTCTCTAGGGCTTTTTTGTCAAAACCATAGGCTCCTTTAAAGCTAAAGCCATCCTCGGCACGCACCAGTAAAGAGGCCGTGTCGCTTTCGGGGATAAGGCGCACGGCGGCTTCGACGGTGGTTTGGTAGAGCTGACTAGGGTCGTCTGCCTGAGCAAGCTGCCGCACTACTTCGAGCATCTCGCGCAATTGGTTGTTGACTGTTGCCCGCTCGAGCGCTAGCCCTAAGGTGTTGGCAAAGCTGATTAGCAGTTGCTCCTTGGGACGCCAGCTACTTAACTTATCAAAAGAAACCAGCTCAAGCAGCGCTCTTACTTCGCCATCAGCATTGCTGATCGGCACGGAGGCTGCCGATTTGATGCCCAGATAACGGTAGGGTGCATCGACTTCTGCTATTTGCTGGTAATCATCGCTAAAGATAGCCCGTTTTTCGGTCCAACTGCGCGATAATTGCCCCTGTCCCCAGGGAAGGCCGTCTTTTAGTAGCTGCATGACCTCGTCACTGGCTTGGCCTACGAGCGCCAGAGGACGAAAGTGACTTCTCTGAAAGATGAGTATTACCCCTAGATCAAAGGTCAGGACTTTTTGTAACTCCTCTAGGGCATCTTTTGCCGCATTGCTTGCGCTTTGCTCGCTTAGGAGGCGCTGGCCAAGTTTGGCTGTGAGCTTGCGCTCGAGCCCTTGTTGCTCGAGCTGTTCTTGCCTTTGGTTACGCAAGAGTGCTTCTTCGGCAACATTTACAAAAGCCCGCAAGACTCGCCTATCTCCGGCATCAAAACCGTTTTGACGCGAGTTTTCAATATTTAAGACCGCAACCACTTCATCATCCAGCTTTAGGGGTATAGCCAACTCGCTGCGGCTTAGCGGAGCATTCGGGGCAGTGATAAACTCCGGATCGGCCTGAGTATTGGCGACATACTGCTGTTCACTGTTTAAGTAGGCCCGGCCAGTAACCGATTGTAGCGGCACCTCAAAACCGGCGGCAACATTCCAACGGTAACTCGCCATTAAGCGCAAGCTATCCTGTTCGACGCTGGGCACAAAAACCTCGGCGTGGTTAAAGCTGAGAATCTCAGAGAGTAGTTTCGGCAGTGTCGCGAAGACTTCTTCAGCCGTTTTGGTGTGTTGCAATTGTACGATTGCTTTTGACAACAGCCTTGCTTGCCGGGCATTTCGTTTAGCGCGCTGTTCGGCCCCCCGCCATAGCCTGAAGATGCTGTCGGCGCCGACAATACCAATCAACATAACGGGGATGATTCCCGCAAAATAAATCCAGGACTCGTGGTTGGAGAGGATAAGTTGACTAAGCCATAAGATTAAAAAACCTAGAGGTAAAACTAAAAGGCCACCACGCCAACCCCAACCTATGGTGACAATCATCAGTGGGATCGCCAGCAACATGCCCTGCCAGATTTCCGGCCAGTTAAAGGCTAGGCTCAGCAGATAAAAAGAAAGACTTAACAGACTCCAAAAGAGCGGCCAGGGTTTTATGTGGCGGCTAAGACGTTTTAACATATCTACCCTTAAGCTGATCTGCTCACCATATGTTTCACCAAAAAGCTCAATTTGCACCTTTTTCCGAGACCGGCTCGTTAAAGGATTGTGGCAGTATATCGGAATAATCAGACCACTGGGAATGAATCATGCCACGCCTAGCAAGTTATCTTGTGACCAGCACAAGCAGGCTTTTATCATGTGGTGTATGACAAATCGAAAAGGAACCTTACCGAGCCCGGTCGCCTATCTTTTAGAGGTCGAGGATTTCAGAGCCCCCAACACGGTGTATGACTGGCAGATGCTGTTCATCTCGGTGCTGATGGC
>JASBUK010000045.1 GCA_030147925.1 Trueperaceae bacterium | reverse complement strand
GGGTGCAACATCCTATATGGGGATAGAAAACAGGGAAAGCAGGAAGTAGACTGGCGCATGGACAAGCCAGGGTGGGAAGATAAAGCGCGAGCGGCATTCGAGAGGTACATCGAGGACCTAAAAGCAACGTTGCCACCTGACGCCAGCTTTACGGAGATGGAACGAGCGATTTTGAAGTTTTCGCCTGAGATTATGCGCAATACCCTGGAAGGCTTAGCTGCTTCCGAGGATTTTTCCCCCGGCGAAGAAAGACGCTCCTGAAGGCTACTGGCGCAACGGGATAGGACAAAGTTGGGTCAGCACGAGTTGGGGTAAGGTCGAAGTCGAGGTTCAGCGCCTAAAAACTAAGATAGGCCAGCAGAGGCAAATCTATCTTGACGCCAGTCTTGATGAATCAGGATGGAGTCCTGAAGCCTTGGCGCGCCTGGTTGACTCAGGCACACGTTTACCCTATGAAGAAGCCGCCGTGGTCGCGCAGGGATTCGGGCTTGACACCAGTCGCACCTGGCTCAACAGCTTGAGTGCGGCTTATGCTGAGAGCTGCCAAAAGAAAGTCTTAAAGCGACTTCAAGAGGTAGAGGACGAAACGGACAAGCTGTTCGAGGCGGCTAAGCCAAGCTCAGCAGGGCGGGTGCTGGTGTTACAAGTTGATGGCGTATATGTGTTGGGTTGTCCTGAAGCGGGTTATTGCCCTGGTCTGGAAATCAAGTCGGCAGTTCTTTATCCTCAAAACAGCCGTCCTTTATCCACAGGATGCGCCAAGTCAACGCTTCATGCTGGCCGACAGGTGCAGCGCCGAAGACTTCCTGCCGCTGCTCCTCGGTCTTCTCGAACGCGCAGGCGTCACAGCCGCAGATACGCTTTTGGGCTTGGGCGACGGGGCAATCTGGACAGACAACATTTTCGAGCATCTGCAAGCCGTCCGTATTACCGATGTCTATCACGCTTGCGAGTACCTGGACACCGTCACTTCGTGGTGCTTCGCGCTCATACAAACCCTTGGCTGGGACGAAGCGACCCGGGCAAAGCAGCGGCGCAGTTGGTATCGAGGCGAGGTCGATGCACGCGACTGGCTATCACAGCACCTACCCGACGTAGACGTTTGGCTTGCCTGGGATGAAGATACGCGTATGGCGCTTCGCTATCTCGAAACTCGCCTTGACAGCATGGCGTATGCGCACTCTAAAGAAAAGAACTACCCCATCGGTTCAGGCCAAGTCGAAGCTATGAATAAACATGTCATCGGTACTCGAATAAAAAGAAGCGGGATGCACTGGTCTGAAACAGGCGCCAAAACGATGGCCTCTTTACGCGCTCAAACTTGTGCCCGATATTCTCTTATCGACTTTCAACACCTCAGACACGCCGCTTATCCTGCTCCTGCTTAATCCGACATTCCTGGGCTGCACCCCCATCATTGACAGAGGTGGCTCTTGCTATGTATACTCGCTAGCGCTGAAGCCGACCGGAGGGTTGGCCGAGTGGTTGAAGGCGACAGTCTTGAAAACTGTAGTAGGGGTAACTCTACCGGGGGTTCGAATCCCTCACCCTCCGCCACAAGTCCCCACGGTCAGCGCATTGCAGTCTGGAGAGGTGGGTGAGCGGTTGAAACCACAGTCCTGCTAAGACTGCGTCTGGGGAAACCTGGACCGAGGGTTCGAATCCCTCCCTCTCCGCCAGGGCTTATTGGTATTATCAATAAATTCTTGTTGATAATACCAATAACAAAAAACATGCGCCCGTAGCTCAGCTGGATAGAGCGTCTGACTACGGATCAGAAGGCCAGGAGTTCGAATCTTCTCGGGCGCACCAGAAGAAACCCCGTTGGTGACGGGGTTTTTCCTTTTGGGCTTGTGTGCCACTTTGGGCACAAAACGCTATTTATGTGCCTATTGTGTGTCGCTTCTCCTGTTAAGGGTCTGGATGAACCTTCACGCCTTTTGGCTGAGCTGTTTGGTTGGTTGAACAGTTCTCTTGCCCGAGCCGCGTGGTTACTTTTGCTACCTGTTTGGCGGGGCGCTTGATACTTCGTTCCTACTAGCGGCGTCGCCCAACCCTTGTCTGAAGGCTCCGAAGCAGGATACGGCCTCCTCTAGGTTCCTCGGACTTACCGTGCGACTCAGCAGGGCGTAGTCCGGCGCAAGGATATGCCCATCAACGACATCGAGAAGGAGGTGTGCTTTGGCCCGGCTGACGGTGGCCGCCACGTCACGCCCGATCAAATACGACCCCAGTTCGTGGTAGTCGAGCGCTTCTAACAGGGTCGGCTCGATTTCGGCGTAGATCCGCTCTGCAAGCGCGTCCGAAGCGTTCAAAAGGATATAGCTGAGATCTCCAAGGTCGTTCGATCGGAGACCGGCCCCGCGATCTCTAAAGGCGAAGAGTTTGAGCGTAACGAGGCCCGGAAGGTTGACCACGCGGAGCCGCACACCGGCGACGTCGCGCAGTTCGCCGTGAGCGTCGGCGCTGTTGAACCCGTCCATCGACATCACGCGCTCCCCACCCATCCAGGTGAGTTTGTTGTCCTCATCGATCACGCCCCCGAAAGGCAGGAGGTCAAGCTCGGTGCCGTCTTGGTAGCGAGTAGCGAAGTTTGTGCTCGGCTTCTCGGGCGAACCCCGCACCCACGAGCGCGCCGACAAACGCTCGGTACTCGTCCCAGGTGGCGACACGAACGCCCACGTCGATGTCACGGGTCGCCCGGTAGGGCCTGTCTTCAGGCTGCTGATCAAAGACGATCTCTCGGGCAAGCGCCCCGATGAGGAGGACCCGCAAGCCGCGCGCTTCGGCCACGCGGGTAAGGGCTGCTACGGCCTCTAGCTCAGGCATTTGTCCCTGTTAGTTCTGGCAGGATGATGTTGTCCAGGAGGCGGTCAGCTACCTCTCGGAGCCTGCTGTCACGGAGCACCAATAACTCCGCCCACACCAACATCGGGTGGGCGAGGGGCCAGTTGCTGGCGCCCTGAAACCGGTCCAAAGCGTCTGGATCCTCTCAGGTTGCCTGCGGGACGAACCGCTCGAGCGTCGTGACGTCGGCGTCGCCGCGGGCGGGCGGCAAGCGGAGGTGGGCGGCGGTCGCCTTGACCTTCCCGCGCGGCACGTGCAGGGTGAGCGTGGCGGGCTTGAGGTAGCGGGTGAGGTCTTGGTCGGCGACCTCCCCGCCCACGAGAACGCCCGGTATCGTCGCCGCGCGGGCGAGCACGCCTTCCAGTGTGGCGTCCTTACCTAAGCGCCAGCCGCTCGGCGACAACTTGGGGCGCAGCTGCTCGAGGTAGCCAAACTCCCAGCGCTCTAGGAGCTGTGTGGGGTCACAGAAGAAGAGTCGCCTGCTCCCGCCTTCATTACGGTAGAAGAAACGTTTGAGAAGGTTTGTGGTGATGCTGATCGCTCGGTTCATCATCATATTCCTTTCTTTAGTGAGCGTAACTCACTAAGCGTGCAAAAAAAGAGACTTACGGTTTCAGGCTTAAGTTCACAACAGTAAAGACCTCCTCGAGCGCCTCCTCTCTCTGCTGTTCGTCGATAAAGGGCATCGCGGCTGAGAGGGTGATGACCCCGTGCAAAAGGCCCCAGAGCGTGTTCGCCATCGCTTGCGGATTGCCCTGCCGGACCGCGCCTGCCGCCATCGCCTCGCCGAGCGCCTGCACGATGTAGCTCAGTTTGTCGATGCTGGGCACCTCCCGCTCGGTAAAGAGATAGTCGGTCTTGAGGACGAACATCAGCTCGTAAGGCACCGGATGGTCTTTGGCGAAAGCGACGTAGGCGCGCCCCAAAGCCAGGATGCGCTCTAAGGGGTCATCGCTACTGTGGTAGGCCCGCTCAAGCCGCTGCCCGAACTCCACAAACGCCTCCTCGATGGCCGCGTAGATGAGGTCGTCTTTGGTCTCGAAATAGCGGTAGATGTTGGTCGCGGTGAAGCCGACCCGTTGGCCGATGGCGGTAATCGTGACCCCATCGTAGCCTCGTTCGACCAGCAGCTCGCCCGCCGCTTCAAGCATCGCCTTGCGGACTTTGGCTTTGTCCCCGTCGCTGCGGTTGCGTGTGCTGGTCACCTTGTCCCCCCTTCCTTATAAGTGAGATACGCTCACTTAAGTAGAATATTAGGTGAGTAACACTCACTTGTCAAGGGTAGAGTTCTTCAAGCTATTTGGCACAATGCGAGAGACAAGCACTTTCGCCGCACAAGGCTAAACAAGCTCGATAAAATCTTTAGCCTGTCGGCGAAAAAGCCATTACCTTAGGCTGACACTACTGTGACCCCAGGCTGACACGCGAGTGTTACTTTCGGCAGCATGGAAAGGACGCCAAACACACGCTGGTCAGAGGCAACGACGCTCTCGCGCGAACGCCAACATCGCTCGAGCCACTGGGGACGCGCCGCAAAACAAGTCTTCGCGGCCTCACCTTATTGGCTGCCGGCGTTGGCAATCTTCGTCACCTTTACGTACTACCCCCTCGTCCGCGTCGCCTACCTGAGCTTCACCGACGCCGACCTACTTACAAAGCCCGCCTGGGTCGGCCTCGAGAACTACCGCTACCTGTTCGAAGACCCCAACTTCTGGAACTCGCTCCGCATCACGGCGATCTTTTCAGTCGCCACGACCGTTCTCGGGGTCACGCTGGGGATGGCCCTGGGATTCCTGATGTGCGCCGAAACGCGCCTAACCGGTTTGGTGCGGGGAGCTATCTTTGCGCCCGTCGTCGTGTCGATAGCCGCCACCGCCATCTTGTGGCTCTACTTTCTCAATCCCAACGTCGGGCCTATCAACCTGTTGTTGGCGGGCGTCGGCATCCCCGGCCCGAAGTGGCTGCAGACCCCGAGCTTAGCCCTGCCCACGGTGATTCTGGTCAACTTCTGGAAAGGCGTCGGTTTCGCGGCGGTGCTCTACATGGCGGGCCTCAAGCAGCTCCCCCAAGAACTCGAGGACGCCGCTGCGGTCGACGGGGCAGGTCGTGCGGCCGTTGCCCGCTTTATCACCATCCCGCTGTTGGCCCCGACCACCCTGCTCATCGCCTTTATCTCCCTGGTCAACAGCTTTCAGGCCTACGGACTCGTGCTCCTCATGACGCGCGGCGGCCCCGCGGGAAGTACCAACTTAGTCGGCTACTTTCTCTACGAAAATGCCTTCCGCTTTTTTCAGATGGGCTACGCCTCGGCCATCTCCATCGTGCTCTTCGTCGTGCTGATGGTCCTGACGCTGGTGCAATTCAAACTCTCCGAACGGAAGATTCACTACCGATGAAGCGCCGTTCGGTGGTAGGGCAAGAAGCTTTGGGACTCGTCGTCGCCCTGCTTTTTCTAGCCCCGTTGGCGTGGATGTTTCTGACCGCTTTCAAGCCCGCGAGCGAGGTGTTCACCACCGTCTGGCCGCGCACCTGGGAGTTTGGCAACTTTCTCGCGGCCTGGCGGGCTGCGCCGTTCGGACGCTATCTTTTCAACTCTCTATTCATCTCGAGTGCCGTCACGGCTCTCGTTCTGGTGACGTCTTGCCTGGCGGCCTTCGCCTTTACCTTTTACCGCTTTCCCGGACGCGCCCTGCTCTTTGCGCTCTCGCTCGGCACGCTCATGATTCCTTTCGATGTGCTGTTGGTGCCCAACTACTTGACCGTGCGCGCGCTGGGGCTTATCGACACCTACGGCGCGCTGATCCTGCCCTTCGCGGCGAGCGGTTTCGGGATTTTCGTTCTCCGCCAAGCCTTTATGCAAACACCCCGAGAGCTAGAAGACGCAGCCCGCATCGACGGTGCCGGTCCGGCCACCTTTTTGGTGCGCATCTTAGTGCCCATGAACCTAGCCCCCATCTCCGCAGTCGGGGTGCTCACCTTTTTGGGAGCCTGGAATGCGCTGGTCTGGCCCCTGATCGTCACCAACAGCGACGCGCTCCGCCCGGTTCAAGTCGGCTTGGCCCAGTTTCTCGGGGCCGAGGGAAACGAGGTCCCCCTAGTCATGGCGGCCACGGCCATCGCTGTGACACCCGTGCTCGTCGCCTACGCCTTCGCCCAACGCTGGTTCATCAAAAGTGCCGCCTCGAGCGGTCTGAAAGGATAAACCTCTACACGTGAAGTTTGCACACGAAGCCTACATATAAAGGGAGTCAACATGAAAAAAATAGTAAGCTTACTCGCCGGTCTTCTTCTGACAGCTGCCTTCGCACAACCCGTCCAGCTCTCCTTCCAGCACGCCATGAGTGGCCCGCTGGGTGAGGCCGTGACCACGCTGGTGGACAAGTACAATGCTTCGCAAGACGAGGTCGTCGTCAATGAGGAGTTTATCGGCTCTTACGACCAGGCCTTGCAGAAGATTTTGGCGCAACTCGCTGCGGGCAGCTCGCCCGACATCGCGCAGCTCGAGGTGGCCTTAGTCGCGCGCGTGGCCGAGTCGGGCAACCTGTTCGACCTGAGCCCACGTTTGCAAGGCGACTACCAGGCCCTCTACGATGACCTCTGGCCGGTGTTCCGCGAACAGATTCAGCGCGAGGACGGCAAGATTTACGCGTTGCCCTTCAACAACTCGAACCCGGTTCTTTACTACAACCCCGCATTGCTCGAGCAAGCCGGGGTCGAACCCCCGCGCACCTACGCCGAATTTCCCGAAATCGCCCGCAAAATCAAAGAGGCGACCGGCGCATACGCCGTGGCCTTCCAAGGCTTTCCCTGGGTGTTAGAGGGCACGGTGTGGAGCAACGGCGGCGAAATCGTCGGCACCGACGGGTTGAAGCTCAACGAACCGAACGCGCTCGAAGTCGTGCAAACCTGGACCGACATGATTCGTAGCGGCGACGCCGCGGTCGGCACCTCGCTCGAGCAGATGCAGCAGGACTTCGGGGCGGGCAAGCTCGCGATGGTGTTCGGCTCGGTCGCGTCATACTTTTTCGTAGACCAGGCGGTCGATTTCGAGTTCGGCGTCGCGCCGCTACCCTACTTCGACGAGCCCAAAGTGCCCGTCGGCGGCGCGGACTTGGTCATCTTCAGCGGCATCCCCGAGGAGCGTCAGGAAGCCGCCTGGGATTTCCTGGTCTGGCTGGCGCAGCCCGAGCAGCAGTTCGACTGGGCGCGCATGACCAACTACGTGCCGGTGGTGCAGTCGGCGACCGAACTCCCCGCTTTTCAGGCGTTTTTGGCGGAAAATCCCGACCGTCGGGTGGGCATCGACCAGCTTCCTTACGCCCGGCCCCGCCCCAGCCTGCCCGGCTATCCGCAGGCCACGCCCGAAATCGTCGAAGCGCTGGAGTCGATCTGGTTGCAGAATGCACCCGTCGAAGAGACGCTCAATCAGCTCGTCGACCGTACCCGGCGTTACTTCCGCTGAGCCCTCGCTGCTCTCAGGGGGTGCCTCGTAGGCACCCTCCTCTATGTAAGGAGCGTCTCATGGAACGCCTCGCAACCGTCGAGGGTCATATCGCCACGGCCCCCCGCGTCCACTACGTGCAGCATCATTTCGAAGTTCCGGCAGGAACCGAGCATCTGAGGGTCACGCTCGAGTTTCACAAAAAACAGCTTTGCCAACTCTTCTTGTCTGTCTTTTCACCGGAAGGCTACCGCGGCACCCGCATGAAGCCCGGTGACTTCGGCGACATAAATCTGGCGCTCGAGATGAGCGAGCCGTGGGCCAGTCCGGGGGCGTTGCCGGGGCGTATCACCCCCGGCACGTGGCGCGCACAGATAGACATCGAACGCAGCGACGAACCCGTCGACTACCGCTTGACGGTCGAGACGGACGCTGTCGAGCTGCCGACGCAGAGGTTCGAACCTGCAAGGGAGAACGGGCGCGTCGGCGCGGGCTGGTACCGGGGTGAACTACACGCTCACAGCCACCACAGCGACGGGGCGGGCTCGGTCGCGGAGGTCGTCGCGGCAGCGCGCCAGTACAGCCTCGACTTTCTCTCGCTCACCGACCACTTTACTCACGCGGGTTGGGCTGAGCTGGAGAGTCTGTCCGGCGCGGACTTGACGGTGATGAAGAGCCTCGAGCTGACCGGGCACTCGGGCCATGCCAACTTGCAGGGGCTCGAGGGGTGGATAGATACGTTTGTCGACCCCTGTAACGCGACCGGCCGCACCATCAACGACGTCGCCGACGAAACCCATGCTCAAGACGGTCTCTTTTGCGTCAACCACCCCTTTTCGCTCAACCTCGGTTGGCGCTATTACGACTTCGACTGGGGCAAGTGCGACCTGCTCGAGGTTTATCATCACTTGACCGGGGCCAACAACAGCGCCCAGCTCGGACTCTGGGACCAACTCCTCAACCTTGGCTACCGCATCACGGGTGTCGGTGCCATCGACTCGCATCACCCTCACCGCGGGCAACACCGTTTAGGACAAGTTCTCACCTACGTCTATGCCGACAGCTTGAGTCCTGAAGGCATAAAAGCAGGGCTGAAGCGTGGGCGCGTTTATGTGTCGCTCGGGCCTACACTGGCTTTCGAGGTACGTAGCGGGGGCCGACAGGCTCAGATGGGCGAGGTGCTAGACAGTTCGGACGCCGTAGAACTTCAGGTTCGTTTGCAGGATATCGACTATCCGAGCCGTCTCGTCATTATGAAAAACGGCCTTCACTTCCGCAACTTCGAACTGCCGGCCAGTTCCAAAACGCCTCTCGAACTCAGCGTTACCGACGACGCACCCGGCACCGGTTACTATCGCCTCGAGCTTTATGCTCGGGGGACACAAGCCTCCTTCGAAGCGGGTCGGGACTGGGCGCAAACGTTGTTGCTCAGCAATCCGATCTTTGTGGCACTGCCACAAGCTTGACCAGGACTAAAAATTATGGTGTCCCCTGTGCTCCGTGGAGGCGGTTTCTCCTCAGAATCTAACAGTGGTCGTTTTCTCTCTGTGAGTTCGACCCTACAGGCGCAATAAGCCGTATATGCGACCAGTTCCCCCCCCACGTTCCTCCCGCGAGCTCGATAAACTTGTGGAGCCTTTAAGAGGCGCACGGACAGGATATGCCTTTCAGACGCAACTCTCGGAGCCTGCATTAGACCTACTTACAGCTTGCGAGTAACTACGGATCAGAAGGCCAGGAGTTCGAATCTTCTCGGGCGCACCAAAGAAAAAGCCTTTATAGATGGCGCAGAGCCTCACCAGATTACCCGGTGAGGCTTTCTTTTTTACTGCAGAGAGGTTCGCTTTGTCAGGCGTTAGACAAAAAACAGAGGTTTGTGACAATAATTATAATTGTAAGAATATTGTGAGAATTTGCTGTTATAATTAATTAATAAAGTATAGCATTAACAAAATGTACTTTATTAACTTGGAGAGACAGATAAGACCAGGTTAGAGATTTGATAGGGGCAGAAGGGCAATTATTGGGAGCTCTTCTTAAGAAAAAGGTGAGGTCAAAGCTAATGACGAGTTGGGCTAAAAGCATGCTCGAAAAGCTCAAAAACGTTTATGTGGGTTATTTTTTTATCCTTGTCGTACTGGGTTCTTTTTTTCTTGTCAATTTATTCTCAACGCCTGAGCACGTCGGAAACAAAAGTGGTGCGGCATTGATAAATGTCGGTGGCCGTCAACGCATGCTTGCTACACGTATAGTCCTTTTGTCAACCCAGTTAGTAAATAATTCGGATGAAACTCAGCGCGTTCGCTTGCAGCGGGAGTTGCTTGATGCAGCTGCACAGATGGAGCAGGCTCACCTGGCTTTGCTTGCGTATGGTGCTGCCTTCCACTTATCGGAAAATCCCTCTCTACTGATACGAGAAGCGTATTTTGAAGAACCTTTATTACTGGATGTCAAGGTAGCAGAATATCTGAATGAGGCCCGTACCTTAGCTATGGCTACGGCTAGCGAACTTAGCCAGGACAATCCCCAGTTACTCAGAATCGAGACTGCTTTCCCTGAAATATTAGCTGGTTTTGAAACACTGACTGGGCTGCTGCAAGAGGAAGCTGCAGAACACAATGTTCAACTTGTGGCTCAAGAAAGGCGGACAGCAGGCTATGGAATTCTTGTCTTGTTGTTTACCGCCGGATTATTTGCAAGGCATATGCGTGCTCGCGCTATAGAAACAGAGCAACATAACCAAACACTCAGCCATAGCAATAAGATGCTCGAGCAAGAAATTAGTGAGCGTAAGCATGCAGAGGAGGCTTTGGGGGCGTCGGAACTAAAGTTCCGCACATTGCTTGCAAATGCTCCAGTCGGAGTAACTGTGATGAACTATAAGGGGGAAATCATCATAGCCAATGCCAATACAGAAAAGATGTTTGGTTACGCTCCTGGAGAGCTTTTGGGGCAAAACATGGGGATTCTTATACCAGAAACGCTGCGTGAAAGACACCAAGCTCTTTGTGCTGCTTACCGCAGCTATCCGAAATCACGTGAGGTGGGTGAAGGGCATGATTTATTGGGCTTACACAGGGACGGTGAAACCTTTCCTATAAAAGTAGGTTTGAGCACCGTTAAGGTGAATGGTGAATTGCTGGTCATGAACTTTATCACCGATATCACCGAGAGAATAGAAGTCATGAAGGCATTAAAAGACGCCAAAGAAGAGGCTGAACAGGCTAGCTATGCCAAAAGCGAGTTTCTTTCGCGTATGAGCCATGAACTGCGTACGCCCATGAACGCGATTTTGGGCTTTGCCCAGCTCTTGCAGATGGAAATACTCGAGCCTGAACAGCAGGAGAGCGTGACGGATATTCTCAGGGCCGGACGTCATTTGCTGGCCCTCATCAACGAAGTGTTGGACATCAGCCGCATCGAAGCCGGGAAGATGGCTATCTCGCTCGAGCCTGTAGCCATTGGGGGCATAATTACTGAAGTTCTGGAGTTGCTTGCACCCTTAGCGGTTAAGCATCAGGTGACGCTATCCCCGTTTTCTCTAGAACATGATTGCTATGTGCTGGCCGATTCTCAACGTCTTAAGCAGGTTATGCTCAACCTCCTTTCAAACGCAATTAAATACAATCGTGAACGGGGGAGTGTGACCCTTAGTTGTCAAGCATCCGAGGATCGCTTGAAAATCATGGTGACTGATACCGGTATTGGTATTCCGCTCGAGCAGCAGGATAAGGTCTTTAATCCCTTTGAACGCCTGGGTCAAGAGGCTGGCAATATCGAAGGTGCAGGAATGGGCCTAGCACTATCCAGAAAATTTGTAGAACTGATGGAGGGTGAGATGGGTTTAGAAAGTGAGCCAGGACAAGGCAGCACCTTTTGGCTTACTTTAGCCCGGACGCAGGGAACAGCTGAGCAAATAAAGGTTGAGACAGAACAGCCTCGGGATTTGATTCACACCCGCCCCAGCACAATTCTCTATATTGAGGATAATCTGGAAAATTTACGTTTGATCGAACGCTTCTTTACACGCTGGCCGGAAGTAAAGTTGCTAGCAGCTATGCAGGGCAAACTTGGTCTTGATCTGGCCTGTGAGCATTTACCTGATTTGATCTTGCTTGATTTGCACCTACCCGATCTTCAAGGAACTGAAGTACTTGAACAATTAAAGACCTCTAGCCAAACCCGCAATATTCCAGTAATTATTCTCAGTGCTGATGCTAACCCAGAAGAAATTGAGCGCAATAGACAAGCCGGCGCATTGGCTTATCTGACAAAACCGTTGAAACTCCAGACCTTAAATGAATTGCTTAATGCACGTTTAAATTAGTGAAATGGTAAGGAGTAGCGCTATGAAAGCTCACTATCCCAAAGCCCGGATTTTAATTGTTGATGACCAGGAAGCAAATGTTCGTTTGCTCGAGCGCCTGCTTAAGCGTGTTGGTTACACTTGTTTGCAAACCACAACAGATCCTCGTAAAGTGCAGCCACTCCTTGGCGATTTTAATCCGGATATTATCTTATTAGATATTCTCATGCCGCACTTAAATGGGTTTGAGGTGTTGACTCAGCTTAAACAGCAGTTGCCCGAGGATGGCTATTTACCCATTGTAGTACTAACAGCAGACGTGAATGATTCCACCAAACAAAGAGCGCTGGAAGCGGGAGCCAGTGACTTCATTACCAAACCCTTTGACTCCACCGAGGTGTTATTACGAGTAGATAATCTATTGCGCACGCGTTTTTTGCACCGTTCTCTAAAGGCGCAAAATGAAGCTTTGGAAGCCAAGGTAAGAGAGCGAACGCAGCAGCTAGTACAGCGTAAACAGGTGCTCCAGTTGCTCAACGAATTGCCCGCCGGTGGAGAAACTTTCTTTGAGGCGTTAGTAAAGGCCCTCACGGAAATTCTGGATTTGCGCTGGACTTTTGTAGGGCGTTTGTTTGGAGATAGTCGTGTGGAAGCCTTTGCCTTGCAGGGGCTCGATCCTTTTAGTTACGATTTACCCGGAGCCCCTTGCCAGAATGTGATCGAAGACGGATTTTGCTACTATCCATGTGCGGTAGCAGAGCTTTTCCCCGAAGATCGCGCTCTAGTTGAGATGGGTGTCGAGGCCTATGCCGGTATCCCGCTGGGGGCTAAGGACGGCAGAGTTTCGGGCATCTTGGTAGGCCTTCATGACTTGCCTCTCACCGAAGAAGACAGCGATTTTTTCCGTTTTGTTTTTGAAACTTTTGCTCAGCGGGCTTCAACGGAACTGCTCGATCTTGAACACCGCACCAGACTTGAATTTACCGCTGATGCCCATCTGGCATTAAGACCTGCCCAAACTCCTGAAGAGGTTTTTAAACTTGCTACAAAAGCGGCCCTTGATGGGACTAGGGCTTCAGGTAGCTTTCTTGCTTTGTATCGCTCAAATGACGATTGTTTAGAAATTATGGCCCCGGCAGGGTATCTGGCCGAGTTTGCGCAGGGAAAGAAGCTGTATCGTGGTCAAGGGCTTACCTGGCACGTTTTTGATTCGGGCAAGTCCCTTTATATACCTGATGTCTCAATTCACTCCGATACCATTTATTTTACCGAGCAACCTATCCAGGCCCCTTATCTTGGCGTACCTCTTAGTGACCCACAAGGACAAGTGCTCGGCGCTCTTGTTATCAACACTGCTAAAGATGGCGGAGAACTTAGTCCGCTGGATAGCTATTATCTTGAAGTTTTGGCCCAAGCTGCTGGTGCAGCGATAGCCCGCATGCAGATTTTACAAGATGTAACCGAGACGCGGGAGGAATCTCTCCGCATTGTGGGTCTAACTTTAGAATACCGTGATTTTGAGACCAAAGGACACACAGACCGGGTTACAGAGTTAGCCCTTCGTTTGGGCAAGGCTCTGGGGGTTGATGCTGAAGCTCTGCAACATTTACGTTGGGGAGGCTATCTGCACGATACTGGCAAGATTGCCATCCCCGATCAGATATTGCTTAAGCCCGGGCGGCTCACCCCCGAAGAGTTTGAGGTCATCAAGGGTCATGTCACCATAGGTGAGGAGATGTTGAGCCAACTTCACTTTTTACCCAAGCCGGTGCTTGAGATAATTCGTCATCACCACGAACGTTGGGATGGTAGCGGTTACCCGGATGGTTTGGCCGGTAAGGATATCCCTCTTTTGGCTTGTGTGTTTTCTGTGGTCGATGTTTACGACGCCCTAACCAGCGAGCGTCCTTACAAACATGCCTGGAGTCATGAAGAAGCGGTGGCCGAGCTAGTTAAACAGAAAGGAAAGCAGTTTAATCCTCACGTGGTTGACACACTGCTAAAAGTGCTTAAAAAGTGAAAACAAGATACTTCGTGTTACTGGGGGTGAAGTGGTGAGAAGACCATCACAAATTTCTTTGCGCAGTCGGTTTTTTGTGGGCATGGTGTTGGTGTTTCTGGCCTTGACCGTGGGTGCTATTAGTGTTTTGTGGTCTTTGCAAAACTCGATTAATGCGCTCAAAGAGAGTGTCGTGGAGATCAGAGAAGAACTCCTGCCTATGACAGATTTACAGATATTACTGTTAAGAGCAGCTATGCCACCTAATGACTATCTTATCCATGGTGATACAGGTGAACGTGAGCTGTTTACACAGATTAGTCAAATGGTCGACACGATGTTTGAACACTTATTGACGCCCCTTTTATTTACTAGAGAAGAAGAACGGCTTGCAATTGCGACCGTTTATGAGCAGTGGCAACGATCCAGGAATTTGGGAGAGGAATTACTAAACCTCCCTTATCCGCCTGAAGATATGCATGCCGCTGCTCAAAAAATGAGGCGTTTTGATCTTAGTATCGGCCAGGCCGTAAACACTCTTGAGCAAACTCACGATGTAGTACATCAGGAGATGCTGGAAAATTTGGCTCAGGCCCGCAGCGGTCAAAACAGAGTCTTTTGGATCATTACTCTAATTACCGTTTTGGGTTTGCTGTTTGCCATATTCGCCAGCCGCTTGCTGACAGGGGATTTGCTGGACTTGGAGAATTTGTCTCGAGGTACTTCGCGTCTCGGCAAAGGAGATTTAGCACATCGTGTGAGTGTAAATCGGCAAGACGAACTGGGACGTTTGGCAGAAGCTTTCAACGATATGGCTGCTCAGCTGGAAGCAAATAAGACCTCGCTCGAGCTATTGGCTACTCATGACAGCCTTACGGGTCTGTACAATCGTCATGAGTTTCAAAGGCGCATAGATGAAGAGCTCAAGAGGTTTCAGCGCTATGGCAAACGGCTAAGCCTCATCTTGTTTGATCTTGACCATTTCAAAAAAGTAAACGATAACTTTGGGCATCACAGGGGAGACCAGGTGTTGGTGAGTTTTGCCGGCATTGTTAAACGTATAATACGCGGTTCGGATATCTTTGCTCGCTGGGGCGGTGAAGAGTTTGTTTTAATTACTCCGGAAACCACTTTGCAGGATGCAACTCTACTGGCCGAGCGGATTCGTCAAACGGTGGCGGATTATGAATTTGTCGATGTCGGTAAGGTGACCGTAAGTATTGGTGTGAGTAGTGCTCGAGCCGATGACATAGTCGAAAAACTGTTCAAGCGAGCCGATGACGCACTTTATCAAGCCAAACAAGGAGGCAGAAACCGGGTTGAGCAGGAAGCAGCTATCGCTTCTCCCACCGAGGTCATGCAAGACCAGTCTGACTAGAGGGTGTAAAGAATCTCTGATTTTACCTACTTAGTGTGGCTGTGCTGGTTATTATCTATTTCAGGTAGTCCCCCAGGGGTAATGCTATAAACTATTCTCTCCTTCCCGTTAGCTTTTTCACAAAACAGGCTTCGTAAGAATTTTGTGACAGAGCCTGGGCTAGCTTAGCAGCAGAAGGAGATGGCAATGCGTCAAAATCTTAGTAAACACGGTTTTTCCCTTATCGAACTGCTCATTGTTATGGCTATTTTGGGGATTTTAAGCTCGACACTGATTCCCAATCTGTTGAGCGCTCGCCGTGCGGCATACAACGCGGCCACGCAGGCGTTTTTAAAAGAGGTAGCCCTTGTTCAGGAAATTTACTACACCGACCAAGGCCAATACTTTAGTAGGCTCTCTCAATTGAGGGCGGTTGACCCCGCAGCTTTCCAGGCTCTTAATAAAAAACGTAGAAACATTAATTTTCAACTGAGAATTCGGAGCGACGGAACAGACAGTTACTGTGTTTCTGCACGTCACAGAAAGTTAAAAAATGCCTGGATAAAACTCACTAACAAGGGGAGTGGTTACGAAAATGGCAGGTGTACCAATAGAGATCTTTAAGACTCTGGCTACTTAGCCAATTAAAGCTTATAGAGAAATCTAGTTTTGAACCTGCTGCTTAGCTAGGCGAACCCGCCGATACTTGCTACCAGAACTCAATCCAAACGCAAGGCAATAAACGGCACTATCATTTCCTCGGGCTCGAACCCGCCGTGTTTACCTAAAAGCACCGCCTCGTTGCCTTTATCCCAAAAGTAGTTACCGCCTTTTGATAAGAGCACAAAATCTCCCAGGCGCCTCAAAGCTTCGGGGTGAATGCGCTCTGCTGGGCCGTAAAGACCTGCTGAGAGAGCAGCTTCTGTCTCGATTAAGCAAAAGTTATCACGCAAATGTTGTTCAAAATAGTGCTTGATTGCCTCACTGTGCCCCGGTCTGGCATAGAGGTAAATGTGCCGGGCTTCGCCACCGCTGGCAAGACTAAGCGACTGAAGCAACCCAGGATGGTCTTGGAAAAGCTGACGTTTAGCGAGCGGCGAAGTTATGTGACCGTGATCTGCTGTAATGAGCAGGGCGGTTTTTCTCCTCGCACTCGCTGTTAAGCCTCTTAAGAAATTTTCCAGATGAAAACACAGCTCCCGCCACAGTGCGCCCCAAAAAGGCGCTGAGGGTCCATCACGATGGCTCAGTGAATCAAAGTCATGATAGTAAACATAGCTATAGGCTTTTTTACCTGCAGTATCAAGCAGCCATGACTGGATTTTGAGCCACATATCAGTGGCATTAAAATAAGCCCGGAACTTAGCACCTCGCGCCTGCATGCGCGAAAGCGGGCTACGTACAAAGGGTGCCGGGATTATAGCGGTGGTGTCGATATTTGCCCGGGCTAAAACATGGGCTATTGAAGGCGTGGGCAAAAAGGTCTCCGGCCTTATTTCCCAGTGCTCGAGCTCGGCACTACGACTCTTGCCCTGATGCACCGGATGCCAGAACAGCATATTTGCCAAAACAGCCTGCTCGGGCAGCAAAAACGTATAGCCCAACATGCCATGCTCGGCGGGTGCCGCGCCGTTGCCCCACAGCGTGGTGGTGGCAACGCTGGTGGTCGAGGGCGCTACCGAACTAAGCGGCGCAATGCTGGCAGCCAAAGGCTTAAGCAGCGCCCCAAAGCCCGCTTTATCTTCAGCAAGTTCTTGTGCTAAGCGCCGCCAACCTATGCCATCGAGCAGCAGTAAAATCACTCGCTCAACGTCATCGCCAAGCTGCGCGTATATTTCTGGCTTAAGAGCCGGCGCCGCCCAGCCCTCATCAACAGCCAACAGCCGCCCTATAGTCGGGGGAATGTTGGCAATAGAGCGGCCATCATAACGGGGCAGCACATAAGACGACGGCAACAAGTTGTAAAGAGGGTCTTCAGGTTGTGCATTTAAGCTTTGCTCGAGCCCGGTTAAATTTGCGTGCATAAATAGAGCATAACCCTAGAACAAGCAAAGGAATTAACAAGGGGTTGCAACCCCTTGTTGGCAACCCCTGTCAATGCAAGTGGCTATTACTTTCCCCTTAACACCAAATTGGGAACACCTTCTATGATCTGGAATTTACCCTGTAACTAAAACCTTGACCGCCGTGGTCTAAGTAGCCCCCAGGCCCTGATAATGAGCGCCAGCACCACCAGAGCAGCGCCGCTTAGCAGGGCGACTAAGTAGATATTGGTAATGATTTGCAAACTGGCCGTTGGCACGCTGGCCAGGACATAGCGAATTAAGCTCGTTAAGTAGCCAATTATTCCTTCAGATTGGATGCTGTAGGGCAAATTGGCGTTCAAACCGTTTTGCAAACTGCGGCTTAAAGGAAAGAAAGCTGCGCCACCCAAAAGCGAAGCAAACATGATAGCGAAGCCGACACTGAGCAAGCGCCCTAAACCGCTGCTAAAAAATATGAGCAGTAATAACAGCACGGCGGAAATGCTGCCAAAAAGCCAACTGCGCCGAATATAACGGCTGTGCATGTTGCCGGTAAAGAGTTCAAAGGGTCCACTGACGCTGGCAACCCGGGCCTTTAGCTGTGGGTCGGCGATGCGATCAAGCGTTTGCTCGAGCCCTTCTTCATACATAACCTGCGAGAGTTCGTTTAGCACTACTAAATTTGCCTCACGCGGCGGCAACTCTGCGAGTTCTTGGGCCGAAGTCTGCATTCTACCGATGATTGCCAGCGGCTCTTCGGGGCGTTCGGCAAGCTGTTCACGCAAACTGTCTAAGCGCTGTGTCAGTTCGGGTTCCTGGCTTAAAAATAGAGTGCTTAGATAATCTCTTAACAGTTGCCGACCATCTTCTTGAACGGTTTGTGCTAGGCGTGCCTGTAAGTTGGAGTTGCTTACCAGCTCGAGCGTAGCTTCAAACCCCTGGCTTAAGACGTTTGCTGCCAGCGTTTTAACCACTAAGAGCCCAATTTCACTGGAGGCAAGCGCTTCGAGCCTTGCCGGATCAAAAAATAGAAAAACACCCACAATGGGTTGCACCGGTTCTCCGGGGTTATTGATGCGTTGCAGTTGCCAGTTGGCTAGCCTGGAGCCGTCTGCCAGCCCCGAGGGCATCATCGAGATTTCCAGCAGCGCTTCTAAAGACTGTAAGACCGGCCCTTGCAATAGATCTGTGAGTTGCTGTGCCAAGAGTGGATCGCTCACTTGCGTAAGCGCGGCGTTAAGTCCCCGGTTTAAGATGGCATCGGCTAGCTGATTGGAGACTCTTAAGCGGGCTGCTTGGGCACTAAGCGTAGTAAGCTCGCTTTCTTCGGCAAAGATATTTACCCCGGGAATAAGCTCGAAGGGTTCGCCCGGACGTAAGATGGGGTCCTGGCGCAAAGCCGTTAGCCGCGAGTTTTCCTCCACACCTTCGGGGAGCAGGGTAAGCTCCAGAACGGTTCGCAAAATTTCTTGCGCAGGCTCTGGCGCGCTGATGCGCGAAAGTCCGAAAACCAACAGTGTGAAGCTCAATACAAAGACCAGCGCCAGCCCGGTAAGCCATTTGGCATCTTGATACCAGTAGGGTCGCGCCGGGGTGTTAGAGGTTAAATACATAAAACTCCTATAGATAGCAGCCCCGCTCCAGACAAAAGCTTAGGCCGGGATTGCCAAAACGGTTTTGCTAGTGCGTACTTTAACAGAGTGGGCGCAGCCGAGAAAGCCCGCTTGTTGAGCTTAGCGACAACTTCAGGGGTAAGGTACTCGGCCTTGCTGCCAAATCTAGCAGTCATAAAACTCATGATCTCATTTCTTGATGAGAGAGTTCTCTATAATTTTTCGCAAGTTTCAAATACGGCGGTGTATCACAAATTCTGTTTGTAGCGTATGAAGTGGGATCGTCAACCCCTTGTTGGCAATTTATAGACAATTTGGGATAGCTGCAAATATCGCATTGGCCGTCTAGGTTTTTTGCTAGAATGATAAGCGTCAATCTATTTCATTAGGCAGGCGTTTTGCAGAAGGGATGCTCATGGATAGAGTCCTCAATCGTACGCAAGCGCGGGCGCTTTATGCCGAGTACGCCAGTGGCGTAAATATCGTACTGGGTGCGTGGCTGATTGTTGCGCCTTTCGTGCTCAATTTTGGAATTCGGGGTAGTTTTGGCGATCATAGTGTGGCAATCAGCAACAGCGTAATCGTGGGTATTGCTATCGCCGTATTGGCGGCTATTCGTGTTTTCACCCCGTTAAAAACCGGGCCTTTAAGCTGGATCAACATTTTATTGGGTTTGTGGTTGCTGGTTTCGCCGCTGATTTTAAGCTATCCCCCTACGGCTTTGGCTTTGTGGAATAACATTGTTGTAGGCATGATTGTGGTGACCCTGGCGGTCTTTAGTGCTGGGGAGGCTTTGGGGATCAAATAAACTCAAGACTGTTTGAGATTTTACAGTAAATGCCAGGATTATTTTTAGCACTGTCACTCAGAGGATTGAGGAATAGGGGGTGGAGATTGAGCTTTAATTCGATGATCATCAGTCGTTAATTTTTAGTCTAGTTGAGCTTTAATCCCCAAGTTTTGGCTTTTCCCATTTATAGTTCGCTTCATTCTTGTTGATTTTGATTGATTGCCTATTCAGAATTAGCCCTGACCGCTTCGGCAGTTGCGAGGATGTCATTGACAGCTGTCAATGACACCGAAAGGCTCTTTACCCCGATCTATTTTGACGCCCTGGTGACGGGTTTACCTCCTGTTGCCGAGGCGTTTTCTTGTGGCTTTATGCGATAATAACCGGATGTCGCCATTATCCGAGCTGTATTGGTCGCTGTTAAAGCCGAGCAGCGTAATTTTTTTACTACTGCTGCTGAGCTTGCTGTCGCTGTGGCTAAGGGCTCATCGCTTTGCCCGAACGCTGCTGGCCATTAGTTTGCTTCTAGCCGCTGTTCCTGCACTTTTGCCCCTTACCGAAATCATCGCCCGCCCGCTGGAGAATTACGTTCCGGCAGCCACATCCTTGCCGGGGCGCGTTGATGGCATCATAGTTTTGGGGGGTGCTTTGGATGCACGAGTCAGCAGCGCCAGGGGTCAGCTTGCTTTAAGCGAAGCAGCCGAGCGGATGATGGCCGGGGCTGCCCTTGCTAAGCGTTATCCCGCTGCTAAGCTTGTCCTAACGGCAGTTTTTAGTGATGATTTGGCCGGAGATTTTAGCTCGAGCTGGACCCCGGGCAAGTTTTTTACCGGTGCGGAATATGTTCCAGGACGCCTGGTTTTTGTCGGGCAGTCACGCAGCACCTACGAAGACGCCCTGCTCAGTTTAGAAGCTGCCAAACCTAAACCGGGCGAAACCTGGTTACTGGTCACCTCGGCTATGCACATGCCGCGAGCACTGGGCACTTTTCAAAGCCTGGGTTGGCGCGTCATTCCCTACCCTGTAGACTTTCGCAGCAGCGGTGTGCCTAAGCTTTCGCCCTCTTTAGATATCTTTCGGGAACTTGTTGAACTAGACGAGGTAGTACGTGAGTGGGGTGCACTTTTTATCTATCGGAACAGTGGCAGAACACAGAATCTTTTTCCTGTACTCAACTAAAACCTAGCCAGGATTAGTCCGCTTCGATGCGCACCACTATGTTGCCAAAGGTGCTGCCTGCACCTAAATCAGTGAGACGTTCACTAGTTAGATCATTTAAGCTTTTGCCGTCCGGGGCGAGTTTGGGCCACCACTGACCCAGGGCAATCACCGTGCCCTGGGGTGCATCTTTGCTGACAATGATTTTGCGCAGGATGCTGCCTTGCGTACTCAATATCCGGTAGTGTTTGCCATTACTGATGCCAAAGTGCTTGGCATCATCAGGGTGAACCATCACCTGGGGTTCGCCCCCGGCAGCTTTTACAAGACTGTCTATGTTGCCCATGCTGGTGTTGAGGATATGCGAGCCGGGGGGCGAGATAAGCCTGAGTGGGTAGTCTTTATTTGGCTGTTCTATAAAGTCGATTTGTTTGGGCGCTGGTGAAAAGCGGATTTTCTTATCAGGAAAGTGACTACCCTGAGCATATGGCCGGAAGTCCTGGGGCAGGTTTAGCTTGGTGCTGCGTTCTTTTTTGAGCCTGTCAAAGCTGATACCTTCCAAAAAAGGATGCTTACTGTCAAGCAGGTCTTTAGCTAATTCCTCGGTAGACCAGTAAAGTGTTTCATCTTTTAAGTCCAGGCGTTTAGCCAGCTCCCGAAAGACCCAACTATTTGGCTTTGCTTCGCCAAAGGGTGACACCACTGCTTCGGCCCACTGCAAATGATAGTGGCCGTAGGCGGTATAAATATCTGGATGTTCTAAAAAGGTTGTGGCTGGCAGCAAATAATCGGCATAGTCAGCGCTGTCGGTCTGGAAGTGCTCGAGCACTACAGTAAACAGATCTTCACGAGCCAAACCCGCCCGGACACGGCTGGAATCCGGGGCAACCGCCGCCGGGTTTGAATTGAAGATAAAGAGCGCCTTAAGTGGATTTTTACTGCTTTCTAAAGCCGAGGCCAACTGGTTTTGATTGATACGTCGCAGTCCGGCTTTGCGCAGGCGCTCTCCCGAATAGCGCGTCTTATTGAGCGTAAAGCCGCCGCTAGTCGAGATATTGGCTCCGCCACCGTGCTTTAGCCAGGCTCCGGTCAGTGCTGGCAAGAGACTGATGGTCCTCACTGCATTGCCACCGCCCTCGTTGCGGGTCATACCGTAGCCAAGTCTGATAAAACTTGCCTGTGTGTTAGCGAACTGTTTAGCGATTGCGTAAATGCGCTCAGCCGCAAGGCCACAAAAATCAGCAGCACGCTTAACGGGCCACTGGGCGCAGGCCGCGCGGTAGTTAGGCAGGTCGTTGGCATAGGCTTTTAATAGCACTTGCAAGATTTATAACTACAGACGATACTAGGGAATGAGAGCGTATTCACTAGATTTAAGAGAACGGATTGTAGCAGCAGTCAAGGCAGGGATGTCAAAAGCAGAAGTAGCCCGACAATTTAGCGTTGATAG
>JASBUK010000032.1 GCA_030147925.1 Trueperaceae bacterium | reverse complement strand
CCTGCTATGTATCCATCTCGTAATCTGGTTAGTGCGGTACTGGACATACCGCAGATGTACCTTACTGACCGGGCTCTTTCAAGGTCCGGTCAGTAAGGCATCGTCATGGACGGCGTTCTTGGACTAGGGAACATTCCTGTTAACAGGACCGACTTGTTCAAAAGCAAGTGTTGTGGGCATAATAGCCTCCTTATGCTTTGGCAACAGGTTGTCGGATGATAGTTTTTAGCTTTTCCGCTTTTTAAGTATCCCGGTCACGGTAGGACAAGTATAGACCTAAGCGCTACAGGCTTTTGTCCCAAATTTATTAAAGTGAGGGGTGAGGTGTTAGGGGGGAGGCGTTAACCTTTGTGCCTTTGGCAAGTAGAAAGTAGTTGTTAGTAAGTGGAAAGTAGAAATTTTTTCTACCAACTACTCACCACTAGCACTTCTTTTCGACTTGTCCACGGCATCGGTATAATAGCGATGCCGTTTGACGATCATGTACACCCAAAAGCAAACAAGGAGTTGTCAATCCCTTGCTTATGGACTTTGATGCCTACGCGATATTAAAACTTATTCGTTTGGGACCTTTCAGTCGCCATAGGTGCCGGTTGCCAATTCAGACGCCGTTCTTTTATGCATTATTGCGCCCAGGGCGTGCATTCTTTCGGTGATGGCTTCATAACCACGTTCAATAAATTCAACGCCGGTTATCACAGACTCAGCAGAGGCCGCCAAGGCCGCGACAATCAGAGCACCACCCGCTCGGATATCGGCAGCGTGGAGCTGTGCCCCCTCCAATTCGGTACCACGGATTATCAAGGTGCGCTCACGAAGCTCGAGCTGCGCCCCCATGCGCACAAGTTCCGCCACATGGGTAAAGCGGTCGGGATAGACACGATCCGACACCAGACTCACCCCGGGCACGGTGGCCAGATAAGCACCGAAAGGTGCCTGCAAGTCAGTCGGTATCCCCGGATATTCCAGCGCCGTTACGTCTGCGGCCTTTAATTCGGCGGTAGCGTCAACCACCAGGCTGTGGCTATCGAGTTCCAGCACTTTTACTCCGGTTTCGCTAAGTTTGGCGATCACCGCCCGCAGGTGTTCAGGATTGACGTCACGCAGGGTTGCGCGTCCGCGTGTTGCCGCTATTGCCAGCATGATGGTACCGGCCTCGATGCGGTCCGGCAGCGGGCGATAGGTGATTCCGGAAAGCTCGCTTACAGCTTCAATTACTATAGTTTTGCTTCCTGCCCCGGAAATCTTAGCACCCATGCTGTTAAGCATCTCGGCCAGATCGGCAATTTCAGGCTCGAGCGCGGCATTTTCTATAACGACCCGCCCCTGCCCTAGCGCCGTGGCCAAAATAATGTTTTGGGTGCCACCTACAGTCGGAGCGTCAAAGACCACTCGCCCACTCAGCGGAGCGTTGCGTCGGGCGTAAAAGTCACCACCGGTTTCGCTGATCTCCACCCCCAGGGCTTTAAAGGCTTTGATATGACGGTCGACCGGACGCGGCCCAAAAGCGCAGCCACCGGGCATGGAAATACGCGCCTCACCACAGCGGCTTAGCAGTGGCCCCATGGCTACAAAACTGGCGCGCATCTTGCTAACAAGGCCATAAGGTGCATCGCAAATGATAATTTCTGCGGCATCGATATGCAGGTCTTTCCCTTGCCAGTTCACTCGAACCCCGAAGTGCTCGAGCATTTGCAGCATAATCAAAACGTCGCTAAGCTTAGGAACATCTTTCAGCACTACAGGTTCGCGTGTTAAGAGCGCCCCTAAAATCAAATAAAGAGCTGAATTTTTTGCCCTTTGGACGTGAATCTCTCCATTTAGAGCCTGTCCGCCACGGATATAAAGCGCTTCTTGGCGAGATTCCATATTTTCCCCGTCTCCCGTTCTTAACGGCAACTGCAGATTCAAATCAGATCATCCCAATATATGTGTGATTTACACACATGACTCATCATTAGTCTATCCATGCCAATTAGCGTTGTCAAGGAAAAGAGTAAAATGTTAAAATGTTGGCACTGGAGGCAACTAATGCCCAAGCGTGAAAAGAGTAAGCGGTTGCAAGTAGTGATAACCGAAGAACAAGACTCCCTGCTAACCAAGACAGCATACCAGCTTTCGAGCCAGGAGCGTCTGGTTTCTAAATCTGAGGTAGTACGCCTTGGCATAGAAATGCTTAATAAGGCCGTAGAAGAAGGTAAGCTTGATCCCAAAGTGCTTAGTAGCTTAGAAAAAGAAGAAAGTAGCGACTAGGTTTTTAGCTAAATGCTCCTCGTCACTTGCGCTCAGCACATCAGCTTCGGCAATACCAAAAAAACTTAAACCCGTTTGTCTTAAACTATTTAATAACTGCTGTTCGAGGTTTACCTGTTTAGATGCCATACTCGAACAGGTGGGTGCGCTCCTCTGGAGTCTGTATCCTGATCCATGACCACCAATAGGCAACTGCTACACCAATCGTCACTCCTATCTCACCGCGACCAGGACGCCTCTTCACCCACTGCCAAACGATGATTCCTGCAGCGAGTAGCAAAACGACGGCATTCGAAAGGCGCAACAGATTCCGTTCTCGCAGAACTGCAGCCAGTAGCCCTGCCGTTCCCAAAGTTGTGTAGATCGCCACCATGACGGCCAGAATCCAGAGCCAAAGGCGCCGTTCCCGGCTGGAGGTAAAGAAAGACATAGTGCTAATGATAGCGTTCAGCCGTAGGCTCCGGGCGTTCCCTGCACCTATGGAAATCGTCTGCCTTATAACACAAGGCATCCCCGGCAATAGCACCTCTAGTTTTGCGACTGCGAGTCATTTACCAAAGTATGTCAAAGGTATACTAAACGGGTGCCTATGTTTGAAATCGGCGATCTGGTGGATGATCGCTACCGAATCATCAACACCCTCGGCCACGGCGGTATGGCACAAGTCTACCGCGCACATGATCAACACTTAGACCGTGAAGTGGCGCTCAAAGCTCTCCGTCCGCATCTTACCGATGCCGATCAGGAACGTTTCCGTCGTGAAATAAAAGCGTTGGCAAGACTCAGTCACCCAGGCATTGTCAGTATTTATGATCTGGGCCGGGGTGAGCATGTCTACTTTGCCCTGGAGTTAGTTGAAGGAGGACCCATAACCAATTTGGGGCCTTTAGAAGCCGATTTAGAACCACTGACGAATTTTCTCAAGGCCGCTATCTCGGTAACCGAGGCACTGGCTTTTGTACATCATCACGGCATGGTCCACCGTGATCTGACGCCAAGGAATATACTCATGACCACTCAAGGTCAACCAAAGGTCATGGATTTTGGCTTGGTTCAGCTAGCCGAGACAAGCCGTCAGTTAACTCGTACCGGCTTTACCCTGGGCACACCTCATTACATGGCTCCGGAACAGGCTACCGGCAACCCCATTGGCGCTCACACTGATCTTTATGCCCTTGGAGCCGTTCTTTATAGAACCGTTACAGGTATTGCCCCTTTTGAGGCGGAAAATGATCAGGCCGTCTTATACCAGCATGTTTATGGTGACTTGGAGCCTCCCCATATCATCAATCCAGCGGTGCCGCTTGAATTATCTAGACTCATAGAAAGTCTGCTTGCCAAAGACCCGCAGCAGCGTCCTGCTTCTAGTTACCGGGTGACAGAAGCGCTAAGGGCATTGTTGGCGCAAGTAGAGCGCTCGAGCACCCAGCAGCGTTTAGCTGGGCCGGGTCAGCTTGGGGTTTTTGCTCATGGCCCGATCAATCCCAAATTGCTAAAGCCTGCCTGGCAAATCAAATTGCCACAGGGTCCACAATGGCCCGCAGCCATCACCGCCGCCGAAGGCTTTTTATTGCTGGGTCTTAGCAGTGAGGAGCTTGCCGTCTTAAGGCCCGTAGACGGTAGTATCCAGTCTCGTTTTAGGGTTGATGACGAGGTAAACAGCGCCGTGGTCTATCAGGATCAGCGGCTTTATTTTGTCAGCCGGGGCGGTCAGCTTTATTCACTCAAGTGGCCTAGTGGTGAACCTAATTGGACTGACAGTCAGGCGCAGGCCGTCGGTATTATTCCCTTTGCCAATAGTCTCTTAGTAAGTACCAGTAAAGGGCTCGAGCGGCGCAGTACCGACAATAACCTGAGCTGGTGTTACGACACAGAAAACAGCGCGGTAACAGCACCCACAGTGCATGACTCGCAGGCCTGCTTTGTGACCCGGGGCGGCTGGCTGCACAGTGTAGACGTGAAAACCGGCAAAGGCCGCTTTAAGCTCGAGCTCGGAGCGGTGGCTGCCCAAATTGCGGCCAAGAATCACATTTTACTGCTGCCCGAACGAAGCGGTGATCTACACGCCTTTGATATCCACAAACATGAGGTGATGTGGACCTATGACTTAGAGGGGCAAATCTGGGCCTCACCACTGGCCTGGCAAAATTATGTCTATGCCGTGTCCTGGGCCAATGTTTTGCACTGTTTGTCGCTACAAAGCGGTGATGACATCTGGAAATATGCACTCGATGCCCAGGTCACGGCTGCACCCATAATTGCTAGCGGCATTCTCTATGTCGCTACCGAAGCCGGCGAGATAATTGCCTTTGACGCACGCTCCGGTCAGTTACTGTTCAAGGATCGGGCGACCTTAAGTCCTGTGCAGACAAGTCCATTGGTTCTTAACGGCAGTTTGATAGTGGCCGCAATTGACGGCACGGTACGCTCTTACCACTGACAAAACAATGACACAAGTCCAGCATAATACAAACGGCTGAACATTGTGATAAAATTCTTGCCGAAGCACAATTTAAGGAGGTTAGGTTTATGAAGCGTTTGGCTTTTATCTACACGCTCGCTTTGCTCATCCTGGTTCCGGCATTTGCCCAAACCGAACCAGTCGAAATCCGTATGTGGATAGCATTCACGGATTTTCGTTTGGATTGGACCAGAGAAAGAGCAGCAGAATTTAACGAACTGTTCCCGCAATACAATGTAGTAGTCGAAGGCTTCCAGAGCTATAACGAAGCGTTTGATGCCACGATCTTAGCCGCCGAACAGGGTAACCCACCGGCCATTACCCACTTTTTTGAAGCCGCCACACAAAATGCCCGCGATGCGGTTACACCCGCTGGAGAGCCGTTGTTTAAGTCAGTGGCTGAAGCTATCGGTGATCGCACAGAAATTAACGGCGTGCCAGTAGTCCTCGATGACGTTGTCAGCGCCGCCGCTGACTATTACACTGTAGACGGTGTATTTACCTCTATGCCCTGGAATACCTCCACTGCCGTAATGTTTGTCAATCAAGACATATTAAGTGCCGCAGGCGTAGACAAGATACCGGAAACCTGGGGTGAGCTAGAGGCTGCCTGTGAGCAAATCCTGGCAATGCCAAATGGCCCTTCTAACTGCATCACCTGGCCTAATCACGGCTGGTTCTTTGAGCAATCAATGGCCCAGCAAGGTGCCGATTTGGCCAACAACGGCAATGGACGCGATGCGCGTGCTACCGAAGTCTTTTTTGACAGCGAAGCCGCCCTGGCCTACGTGCAGTGGTGGAAGGATATGAACGACAAAGGCTACTACGTTTACACCGGTCGCCAACGCGATTGGGGCGGGACGCAAAACGCTTTTGAATCGCAGCAAGTAGCCTTTTTGATCTTTAGCAGTTCCGATGCCACCGTTATTCCCGCGAACACCGCTGAGAACTTCACTACCGTGGTCAGCCGTATGCCTTACAACGAAGCAGCAGGCTATAACGGCAACATCATCGGCGGTGCCACCCTGTGGCTCAATAATGGCCTGTCAGCCGAAGTCGAAGATGGCGCTTTAACTTTTATGAACTGGTTCAGCAACCCCGAGAATGCGGCTTCCTGGCACCAGGTCACGGGCTACATCCCCATCACCAACAGCGCCTTTAACTTGCTCGAGCAAGAGGGCTGGTTCGCCGAAAACCCCAATGCGGCAGTAGCCAACATTCAGCTCGATCTCGTACCGACTACCGGTGCCTTGTTTGGCGGCTTTGTGGAAATCCGTGACGTCTTTACCCAGGCAATGGAAGAAATATTGCTCAATGACGCCGACGTGGCCCAAACCATGGCCGAAGTAAACGCCGAGGCCAACGCGATTCTCGAAGAGTACAACTTACTGTTTGCTCCTGAGAACTAGTGATTGTTTTAAAGGCAAAAATGGGACGAGGATATCCTCGTCCCATTTTTGTATAGTGCCACTATTTTGCTTTATTACTTGGCGAAGCTTCTATTTTCTTTTGCTAAATTGACGTCTACTACTATTCAATTTTCGGCTGGTTGTTGCTGGTCTCAAGCAAAAAGGTATTTGCGCCAAATCTAAAGTCTTATTTAGTTTAAGACTTAAACCCCCTTCCCAACTTCATCAAAACTAAGACTTTATCGTGCAGAAGCTACTCATTTCCCTCTATACAAATTTAATGCTTCGTAATTTAGTGCAAAGAGTATAGAATGACAAATCAAATGTCGAGTTCTAGTGAGGATGCGCATGCAAAATGAGTTTCTGATTCTATCCTTTGTCGTCACGGCGCTAGTTGGCACAGGCTTGTTAGCCTACGCCTTTAGTCGTTTAAAACGCCCTCCGGCCTTAGGTGCAGTCATCGGCGCTATAGCAGGCGCCACCGGCCCGCTACTATTTATGGCACCACTAAAGTTCTGCACCTTTGAAGAGGGTCGCAAAACTCTCGATTTCATTTTTGGCCTAGCACTCTTTGCAGTGGGCGCCTGGCTTGCTATCTGGTTGACTAGGTGGCTGTCTCAAATAATTATTGATCGCCATACCCCTGGAGAGCAAAGTAAAGAAAACACCATCGGCACCTTTAAAACCTCGCTCCTCACACCAACTTTACTACTCGCACCCACCATTGTTATCCTCGCACTCTTTCTCTACTATCCTCTTATTGATACCTTTCGTCTTTCCACGCTCTTAGTAAGGCTGGGCGCACCTCGCACCCGCTTTCGGTGTGTCAGCAACTTCACCGAATTATTTAGTCAAGACTATGCCGGCGTCCTTTTTAATACCTTTTTTATCGCTATTGCTATTGTTTTTGTCGGCCTAGTATTGGGTCTGGCTATTGCCTACCTGGCATATCAGCCCGTTAGAGGAGCCAATGTTTATCGCACCTTGCTTATTTGGCCCTATGCTATTTCCCCAGCAATTGCAGGCATTATTTTCTTTGTGATGTTTGACCCTGTTGCCGGTATTATCAATCACAGCATTGAGCTATTTGGTGGTCAGGGGCTCGAGTGGATCAGAGATCCCTGGCTGGCCCGCTTCGCCGTAATAGTTACCAGCATTTGGAAAACGCTGGGCTACAACGTCTTGTTTTATATCGCCGGCCTGCAAACCGTACCAAGGAATCTCATCGAGGCTGCCGCCATTGACGGGGCTAACGCCTGGCAACGCTTCCGCAATATTGTCATCCCGGCACTTTCCCCCATCACCTTTTTTCTCATCGTCACAAACATCACCTACGCATTCTTTAATATCTTTGGGACTATCGATTACCTCACCCGGGGCGGTCCGGCAGGAGCTACTTCGGTAAGCATTTACGAAATTTACGTTCTGGGCATTCGTAGTAAGGACTTAGGCCGCGCCGCCGCTGAGTCTATCGTCCTGTTCCTACTCGTTATCGGCGTTACCTTCCTGCAATTTAGAACCAGTAGCCGCCGCGTTACCTACGGAGCATAAGATGGCACAAGTTTCTGCATCCCAAATCGAGCGCACAGTTAGACGCAGACGTCCAGACTGGCTGCCCAAGCGCTGGTATGTGCATGCACTGTTATGGCTCACCATAATTATCGTGGGTTTTCCGCTGCTATACGCCATACTCGTCAGCACGCAATCCAACGCTGAAACTCTCTCCTTCCAAATCCTACCGGGAACAAGGTTCCGGCAAAACCTCGAAGCTGTTGTGATAGATCGCCGTTTGCTACGTTTTATGTGGAATAGCACCATGCTGTCTGTTTTTGTCACCGTCGGCAAAACTATCTTGTCTTTGTTGGCAGGCTTGGCCTTTGTTTACTTCCGTTTTCCGGGCAAGTGGCTGATCTTTGGCTTTATCTTGCTCACACTCATGATGCCAACAGAGATGCTGATAATTGCACTCTTTCGCTTTGTCTCCAACTTGGGCTTGGGCAATACTTTCTGGGCTATCTCCGTACCATTTTTAGCCAGTGCAACCGGAGCCTTTTTGTTCAGGCAGCATTTTGCCAACTTACCAGCGGAATTGTCTGAAGCAGCACAGCTAGAAGGGGCCACCCCCTTGCAGTTCTTGTTCCAAATCTTAATCCCTCTTAGTTGGAACGCTATCGGCGCCCTGGCGGTCATTCAGTTTGTCTATATGTGGAACCAGTATCTGTGGCCCTTGCTTATCATCAAGAATGAAAGTATTCAAGTTGTGCAAGTTGGCCTAGGATCACTGCAAAACTTCGAAGGTTCGACGACCTATGGGCCGATGATGATGGGAGCGGTAATTGCTACCATACCCCCAGTGTTGGTTTTCATCTTTTTGCAGAAGCAGTTCATGAGCGGCTTCGCGATTTCAAGGGATAAGTGATTCTTGGCGGTTCCTAAGAGCCGCTCCATTGGGTTTCAATTCTCACGGCAACTCTAGTTTGCTCTAATAAGCAGGTGGTGATGATGAAGCTCAAACGAGGTCTTATCGTGTCATGCCAGGCCAGAGAAGACAACCCTCTGCATGGCTCCTTGTTTATGACGGCGATAGCACAAGCAGCCGAGATGGGTGGGGCGGTCGCCATCCGTGCCAATGGCCCAGAGGATATTGGCGCTATTAAACATGCCGTCACGATTCCTGTTATTGGCCTCTGGAAAATTGACATACGGGGATTTGGGCCTTATATCACGCCTACTCTGACCAGCGCCCATGCCGTAGCTGAAGCTGGCGCGGATATCATCGCCCTCGATGCGACCTTGCGTCCTCATCCAGAAGGAGCTGTGGCCCAATATCTTGCTAAGGTTAAGAGTGTGCTTAATTTGCCTATCTTGGCAGACATCGCCACTCTTGAGGAGGGCATCGCTGCCGCTGCAGCAGGAGCGAATTACGTTTCAACAACAATGGCAGGTTATACGTCCTACACAGTGAAGTCCAATGTGCCAGACTTTGCCCTTATCCGTGATCTAGTAAAAGCGGTTTCTGTACCTGTAGTTGCCGAAGGGCGTTTTTGGACGCCGGAACAGCTCAAAAAGGCCTTTAGGCTAGGTGTTCACGCCGTCGTTATCGGTACGGCTATTAGCAACCCTCGTGAGATCACTAAACGATTTGTAAATGCGGTTCCCAAGGAGGTATCGTGATCGGCCTTGGTATTGACGCAGGGGGCTCGAGCAGCCGTTGGCTTTTGCTTGATGATACAAGGGGCGAGCTAGAGCGTGGTCGCACTGGTCCTATCACCGGGCACATCTTCACTCAGGCTGATAAAAGGGAGAATCTCGAACGCCTAAACGAACTTCTTTATGCGGTGCTCGCCGTTGCCAAACCACATGCGGTTGTCGGCGGTATTACCGGTCTGCATAGCGGGAGTAAAGCTGCCCAGGAATTTGCTGCTGAGGTGGCGCGGATTCTCAAACTAAAGCCCGCTTGTGTCCAGTTTGATAATGATATATCCATTGCTTACGCCAGCGTGTTCTCGCCGGGTGAAGGTATCCTGGTCTATGCGGGTACTGGCAGCGTTGGCTACCATGTGATGGCGGACGGTTCTGTGCTGCGCACCGGTGGCTACGGCTATCTCATTGACGATGCTGGTGCTGGTTACTGGATTGGTCACGAGGGTGTAAAACAGGTCTTCCGCTGGTTGGATGAACGCGGTCAGCCTGCCACGGTTCCGCTTGCGCTAGCAATTTACGAAGCGCTTGGAAGCAACAATTGGGATGAAATCATTGGCATAATTTATGGAGGTGGACGAAGCCGAGTCGCGGCCCTTGCCCCGGCGGTGGCTCGAGCCGCGCAACAAGGGGATGAGGCAGCGTTTAGCATTCTTAGACGGGCAGGTAAAGAGCTTGCCAGGCTTCCCAACACCATCATTAAACGTTTGGGTCAACCGCTTCCGGTGGCCTTTGCCGGGGGTATAACGCAACTTAGTCCTGTACTAACGACATCTTTGAAGAAATCACTTCTTCTTAAGATACCTTTTAAAACCGTCACGATTGAACCCATGCAGGCAGCGGCGCAAATGGCGTTAGACTTGTCGCGTCAAGAATTTGCGAATGACTGCAATGGAGGATCTTGACGGTGTTTAATACTAGTCTGATAGGGGCAAGCAAAGAATGAAAAGACAAAAAGAAAGACGGTTCAGATGAGTTACAAGGAGACTTAGCAATGGATTTAGCAACGCTGGAAGTCGATAAGTCACTGCCCACCCCGGCCTACCTACAACTCACCGCGCAAATCAAACACGCCATCCAGACAGGCGAACTTGCTACGGGCAGCGCTCTGCCTTCAGAACGTGAGCTGGCTGATAATCTGGGCCTTTCACGCATGACGGTGCGTCGTGCTATCCAGGAACTCGCGGAGGCTCGCTATGTGGAGCAACGTCGTGGCTCCGGGACCTACGTTTTGGGTCGACGCCTCGAACAACCCGTCGACCGTGTTCAGGGGTTCACAGACGAAGCAAAAGTTTTAGGCTTCAAGCCGGGCAGCGTAGTTCTAGATTTACAAAAAGTCATCGCTGATGAGGAAGTTGCAACTGCTCTCGAACTCGAAAAAGGAGAAAAGGTTTTAAGGATTAGTCGCTTACGCACTGCCGATGACGAGCCGCTCGCTTTGCAGGTTTCGCACCTAGCGCCCGCCTTTTTAGACCTCTCCATCGAGCAGCTTAAAGCAATGGGTAGCCTTTACCAGACCCTTAAGGAACAGTTTGGCATTACTCCAAGCGGTGCCGAGCAGGTTATAAGCGCTCGCTTACCGACTCCTTACGAAAAGACTATGCTGGCAATCTCTGAAGCCGTGCCGGTTCTAGCCTTAGAGCGCACGACCTTTATTGAGAACCGGGCACCCTTTGAATATGTTCGAAGCGCTTATCGCAGCGACCGTTACCGAGTGTTGCTCGAGCTGCGAGCATAGCCCTGCCTTATCGATAGAACAGCCTTGAAAGCGCTCTCTTAATCTTTGTTCGATGGTTGACAAGTCGATATGGTAAAGGTATAAGATTGTGTAAATATTGGTATTATACAGGTATAATTGATCGTTTAACAGGGAGGAGGAAAGCTGTCAACAAATTGGTGAAGGCTAGCGCCCCGCCTAAATAATGCGGGTTTGTTGGAAGGAGACCTTAATGAAACAGGCAAAAGTCAAGTTTATCCTCGCTTCGTTGGTTATCATGCTGCTCAGCAGCTTTGTTCTGGCCCAAACTAAACTAGATTTCTGGAGTTGGCGCGTCGAGGATATCGATGAGTACAACCAGATCATTCAGCGTTTCGAGGCCGAAAACCCAGGAATCGACGTTGAGTTTCAGGCCTTCGAGGCGAGTACCTACAACACCGTACTGACCAGCGCCTTAACTGCAGGTGAAGGCCCAGATATCATCCACGTTCGAGCCTACGGCAACTTCGAGACGATAGCCGAGCCTGGCTTCCTCTTGCCTTTGAACGATAAAGTGCCAGCACTTGAGGCCTTCCCCAAACTTGCTGTGCAAGGACAGACCTTGCGCTCCGACGGTCAGGTCTACGCCGTTCCCTTCGCCTCACAGACGCTTCTTGTCTATTACAACCAGAGCATCTTCGACGAGCTCGGTCTAACGCCACCCGAGACCTGGAACGAATTTTTGGCTGCAGCACAAGCGATTAAGGATGCTGGACTAATCCCCATTGCCAACGGCACTGCCACCGCCTGGATGGATGAAGTCTTAGTGGGCGCACTTGCTCCCTCATTTTACGGCGCCGACTTCTATAATGAAGTGATCACCGGCGAGACGGATTTTACCGACCAGCGTTTTGTGGGCGCTCTTAAAAAGCTGCTCGAGCTTCGTCCCTACTTGGCCCCTGATTTCGAAGGCGTCGATTACGCCACGGCACAAAACCTGTTCCTAAACGAGTTAGCGGGGATTTTTATTGGCGGCTCCTGGGAAATCGCTAACTTCCGCGATCAGAACCCAGACTTAAACTTCGACATTATGGCACCACCTGCTGCAGAAGCAGGTTCCCCTCGGCTCGTGTCATGGTTTTTAGATGGTGGTTACGCGGTTAATGCCGACACTGAAAATCAGGATGTAGCTGTTAAGTTTGCGAATTTCTTAGCCTCCCAAGAGTTCGGCCAACAACTAACCGACACGCTGGCAAACATCTCCCCTGTCCCGGGTGTCGAACCCAACGACCCGCTGCTTAAAAAGGTTGCCGATTTCAACAAGAACGCTACCCCCTACATCATGTTGGTCGGATTCCGCTATGAGGAACCCACCGGCTCGGTGTTGCTGCAAGAGCGCCTGCCTGGCATGTTTGCAGGTAATATCAGCCCCGAGCAGGTTGCCAAAGAAACTACCGAGGGCATAGCCGGTTACTACGAGCCGTTCCAATAATCAGGCATCTAGCATATTGATGCTGATCGCCTAATTGAGCAAGTTGGACTGCCCTCGGCTGAAATACCAAAAAGCCGAGGGCGGCAATCTTAAGGGGACATATGGGTATCCAACGACAGACAACAAACAAGGAGTCCAGCAGGTTTACGCTCCCCTACCGCAGCAGGCGCATCTTGTGGCTCGCCACGCTGCTGGTTCCACCCCTGCTCTTTTTCCTCACTTTTGTTGTCTACCCAATGGTGACGGCCTTAATCTACAGCCTTTACGAGTGGGAGGGCATCGGTAGAGTTGGCTTTGCTGGTTTGGAGAACTTCCGCAAACTCCTCTTTGACCAACCTTTTCAAGGTTGGACCTTAAATGCCTTCTGGCACAATGTGATCGTTTTTGTGACACTTATGATCGTACAAAATGGGGTTGCTTTGCTCCTCGCACTTCTCTTGGGAAACGACCCTTGGGGCACACGGTTTTACCAAGTGGTCTTTTTTCTCCCCGTTACGCTGGCACTCGTACTTGTCGGCTTCCAGTGGCGGCTTTTTTTAAACCCTTTAATCGGCATAGTGAATAGGTTTTTCGATGTGGTTGGACTAGAGGCGCTCTCACAACCCTGGCTAGGTCAGGCGTCAACCGCGTTGTTTGCACTGATTATTGTGAACGCTTGGCGTTGGGTCGGCTTTCCCACCATTGTGTTTCTAGCGGCCATCCGCTCTATTCCTTATGAGTACTTCGAGGCCGCCCGACTCGATGGTGCCAATGAATGGCATGTGGCGCGGCACGTCACTTGGCCGCTTATTGCGCCCGCTGTGACCATCATCGTTATTCTCACCTTTATTGGCTCGTTCAACTGGTTCGACCTGCCCTACGTGATGGCGGGGGTAGATGGCCCCCCTGGGAGAGCTACGGACGTTCTCGGCCTGTATTTTTACCGCACCGCCTTTGGTGAAGTTTCTGGCGGCATTCAGGACTTCGGGCGGGGTAGTGCGTTAGCGGTGCTGATGTTCCTCTTCATCCTTTTAGTCTCAACCTTCTGGACGCGTATTTTGCGCAGCAGGGAGGTGGAGCTATCATGAATCTGCGCCGCTTGGGGTCACGTTCACTAATTCATATCATCCTTATTGTCAACACTGTGCTAGTCCTCTATCCGATGTTTATGATGGGCCTGTCTGCTTTTAAGAGCACTCGAGAAATATTCAGCAATCCTTTCGGCTTACCCAATACGTGGAGTCTGGAAAATTTCGCGAAGGTTTGGGCCCAAACCAACTTCCCGCTTTATTTTCGCAACTCCGTACTTGTCACTGGCGGCTCAATCAGCATTATTCTTGTGCTTGGTGTAATGGCTGCTTACGGCTTAGCTCGTTACAAGTTTCGAGGCAACGAGTTCTTATACCTTTTCTTCCTTTCCGGTCTGATGCTTCCCTTAAGACTGGCGGTAATCCCTCTTTTTGTGCAGTTGCGAGATATGGGTTTAACCAACAGCCATTTAGGCTTAATGTTCATCTACGGCGCACAAGGACTTCCCGCTGCGGTCTTTATACTCACGGGTTTTTTAAAGGCACTACCGGCTGAAATTGAAGATGCCGCGCGCATCGATGGGGCCAGCGAGTTTCGAATTCTTTGGAGTATTATGTTGCCCCTAATCCGTCCCGCCCTGGTTATTGTCGCGATATACAACTTAGTACCCATCTGGAATGATTTCTTTTTTCCGCTGGTCTTTATCCAAAGTGAGAACCTCAAAACGTTGCCGCTGGGCCTCACCGTCTTTATGGGGCAGTACAGTACAGATTGGGCCGTGCTATTCGCGGGACTCACGCTCGCGGCTGTACCCGTCATTATCATTTACGTCATCATGTCAAAACAATTTATTGCGGGGCTTACGGCGGGCGCCGTGAAATAAAGAGCGGTACGGTGTTATTGACAGCTATTCGACACAGTCAAGACTGGCTCTAAGAAGCAATATAGACAGTCAATTTACTGTCAGCAGAAAAGCAAAGCAATATAAATACGGGAGCAAGCACCATGACGACAGAAGCAATTCAAACAGACTTTGCATCGTTTGACACTTGGCCTTTAGAGGAGCGGCTGAAAGTTATCATTGATGCGAATCGGCGGGCGGTCACCGCAGTTCAGAGAGCATTACCTGCTTTAACAGAGGCCAGTGCAGGAATTAGGGAACGTCTCGTTGCGGGCGGAAGGCTCGTCTACATTGGTGCGGGAACCTCAGGGCGGTTAGCCTTACAAGATGCCGCAGAGCTCGAGCCCACCTTTGGGTTCGATCAGGTCGTCGTGCTGCTAGCAGGGGGCGATGACGCCGGTAAACACGCTCAAGAAGGCGCCGAGGACGACGAAGAGGCCGCTATCAAGGCGGTCCGCCAAGCAAAGGTCAGTGCTCTTGACGCAGTTCTCGGCATTGCCGCTAGTGGTCGGACACCTTATACCGTAGCGGGGCTTAGAGAAGCGCAGAAGCGCGGCGCATTTACCGTTGGAGTGGCCAACAATGCAAACACACCGCTGCTCGAAGTCGCCGAGATTGCGGTGCTAATCGAAACCGGGCCAGAGGTAATCGCCGGCTCGACGCGAATGGCAGCGGGAACAGCCCAAAAGATTGTGTTAAACGCTCTGTCTACGGCTCCCATGCCGGAGCTTGGCAGGGTTTATAAAAACCTCATGGTGGGTATGCGCCCCGTTAATGAGAAGCTTTATCGACGAGCGGTGCAGATCGTCAGCGCCGCCACAGCTAAGGCCGAGTCTGCGGCAGAGCGGGCCCTAAAAGAAGCGAATTGGGACATCCGCCAGGCGGTGGTAAGTTTAGAAACCGGGCTTGGCCCCGAAGCAAGCCTGAGGATTCTTGAGCAATACGACGGGCACATCCACAAGGCTATCCGCGCAGCTTTCAAAGGGGAAAACTAAGCGCGGAAAGCCTCACACAAACAGTTAGGCGATCAAACTGACAGCAGTTTATGTCAAACCTGAACCGCACAGCCTTAGTATTAAACCGCTCGCCCTATCGCGTCATGTGCCTGCACTTCCGCCACAACGGCTTCTAAGGCTTCTACCTCCAACAGTTTGGTGTCTTGTTCCTGCGCTGTCGCATCTTCCATGCTCGGATGTGGGGCAACTTTCCAGAACTTAGCTTTCATCGACTCCCAATTATCGAGAACTTGCTTGGCCCGCAGGCTCCCGGTCAGCTTGTAGTGCCGCTGAATCATAGTCTGTAAAAGTTCTTCGTCAATATCACTTGAGGCGCGCTCGAGCCCTACCATGCCGGGGTTATAGCGCTGCCTAAACTTATCGTCAAGATCAAGCACATAGGCAATACCGCCACTCATACCAGCGCCAAAATTGCGCCCGGTCTCCCCCAAGATGACCGCTACGCCGCCGGTCATGTACTCACAACCGTGATCACCGCAACCCTCAACCACCACGCGTCCACCCGAATTGCGCACGCAAAGCCGTTCGCCTGCTTTACCTGCCGCATAGAGGCTGCCGCCGGTAGCACCGTACATCACGGTATTGCCGATAATGGCCTGTTCATGAGGAGAAAGTGTTGACTCTTTGTGGGGCCGTACGATAATTTCACCACCGTACATACCTTTGCCCACATAATCCTGGGCTTCGCCTTCAAGATAAAGGCTCATGCCGCGGTTGTTAAAGATGCCAAATGCCTGACCGGCACTGCCTTTAAAGAAAAGTTCGATAGTGCCCGGGGCTAAACCGTCCGCGCCGTGGGCTCGAGCGATCTCACCAGATAAACGCGCCCCTACCGAGCGTTCGCGGTTGGTCATGACATAGCTTTTTACAAAGGTCTGCCCTGCTAACATTGCTTCCTGGGCATCCTGCCAAATGGCCTCGTCAAGTGATATTACGTCTTCGGGACGGTCATTATGACGTTGCTGGGAGCGACGTGGTTTTTGCCCACTGGGGTCAGGGTTCTGCAAGATAGCCGACAAATCAAGCTCGAGCCCTTTTGTTAGCTCGACTTCGCGCTGACTAAGCAAGTCGACACGACCAATGATTTCGTCTAAACTCCGGTAACCCATCTCGGCTAAAATCATGCGCACCTGCTGCGCGATATAGCTAAAAAAGTTGATGATGTGCTCCGGCTGACCAGGGTATTTCTTGCGCAGGTCTTCACGTTGGGTAGCCACCCCCACCGGACAGGTGTTTAAGTGACACTGCCGGATCATGGCGCAGCCTGCCGCTACCAGAGCAGCCGTGCCAAAACCAAATTCTTCGGCCCCTAAAAGGGCGGCTATCACCACGTCGCGCCCGGTCTTCATCCCGCCATCAACCCGCAGAGTTACGCGCTCACGCAAATTGTTTTGCATAAGTACCTGCTGCGTCTCGGCCAGACCCAGTTCCCAGGGCATCCCCGCATGTTTTACCGAAGACAAAGGCGACGCACCGGTACCACCGTCCGCGCCGGAAATCTGGATGTTATCGGCATAGCCTTTAGCTACACCCGCGGCAATAGTGCCGACACCGGTAGTCGAGACCAGCTTCACACCGACTCGAGCCTCTTTGTTTACCCGTTTAAGGTCATAAATGAGCTGGGCTAAATCCTCAATGGAATAAATATCATGGTGTGGTGGCGGCGAGATCAGCGTCACGCCAGGCACGGAGCGGCGGATACGGGCAATCTCAGCGTTTACTTTGTGTCCGGGAATCTGCCCACCTTCACCCGGCTTGGAGCCCTGGGCCATCTTGATTTCCAGCTCCTGCGCCGTGATCAAATATTCCGGCGTCACACCAAAGCGGCCCGACGCCACCTGTTTGATGGCACTGTTACCCCAGTCGCCGGTCTTAGGATGCCAAGGTGCATGACTCAACTCGGGCATGTCCTTGCCGTAGGGATGGAATCTGACGGGGTCTTCCCCACCTTCACCCGAGTTGCTCTTGGCCTTTAGTCGATTCATGGCTATCGAGAGCGTCTCGTGGGTCTCACGTGATACGGAACCGTGACTCATCGCCTGAGTGGTAAAACGCCGGACAAGATCATCAACCGACTCAACCTCGTCAAGAGGCAGCGGCATAGCGGCTTTTTGATATTGCAATAAATCACGAATCGTAGCCGCCGGACGCTCGTCTACTAAGCGGGCATATTCTTCAAAAGCTTCAAAGCTGGCAGTGCGCACAGCCTTGTGCAAGGCCTTAAAAACCAGCGGGTTAAAGGCGTGATACTCACCGGCTTTACGAAAGCGATAAATTCCCCGGTCTTTTAACGCCCCGTTTTCACCGAATGCCTCGGCATGAAACTGAAGTGCGTCCGCCGCCATGATGCTCAAGCCCGCCCCACCAATACGCGCAGGCGTTCCGGAAAAATATTTGTCGATTACTTGCCGATCAAGGCCGATTGCCTCAAAAATCTGCGCACCACGGTAGCTGGAGATCGCTGAGATACCCATTTTGGACATGATTTTCAAGACGCCCTTTTCTATGGCCTTGCGATAGTTGGCCACAGCCTGCTGAGGGCTTATTGCCGCCTCGTGTTTAGACGACTGGGCCAGAGCAGCCGCTGTGGCAAAGGCCAGATAGGGATGAATCAGCGCGGCTCCATAGCCGATTAAACAAGCAAAATGGTGATCCTCACGGGCTTCGCCGGTCTCCACGACTATCGCGGTATGCGTCCGCTCGCCCAGCCTAAGCAGATGATGATGAACTGCCGCAGTCGCTAGCAGCATGGGCATAGGTGCCCAATCTGCGCCAACATCCCGGTCTGACAAGATGAGAATGCCGCAGCCCTGCTTAACGGCTAAAGCCGCTTCCTCACAAAGTTGCTTAAGCGCTGGCTGCAAACCTTCTGGTCCCGTCTCTACCGGGAAACGTGCCTGCAAAGTACAGGGCTTAAGCTGTTGGCGACTCTTAAGCCAGGCAAGTTGCGCTTCATCAATAAGAGGCGAAGCAAATTTCATCACCTGAGCGGCTCGATCTTGCTCTTCTAAGATACTGCTCCGTGGCCCCACTACCGTCTCAAGCGACATCACCAGCCGCTCACGCAAGGGGTCGATAGGCGGATTGGTCACCTGGGCAAAACGCTGTTTAAAGTAACGATAAAGTAGTTGCGGCTGCCGCGACAGCACCGCTAAGGGCGTATCATCACCCATAGAACCCACCGGTATAGCCGCCGCGAAGACCATCGGTTCAAAAATGCGGTCGTAGTCTTCTGAGTTGTAGCCGTATATCTTTTGACTGCGTCTTAGTGCTTCCTTATCCCAAAGCGGTTGACTAGCCGGAGGCAGGCCTTCAGGCGCTGACATATTTTCAACCATCCACTGCCGGTAAGTTTGGCACCGGGCATAGCTGGCCTTAATCTCATCGTCGTGTAGCACACGCTGCGTCAGCGTATCCACTGCCAGGATGGCTCCCGGCCCCAAACGGCCTTTTTCCAAAATGTCTTCTTCAGGTAGGGGCACCATACCCGCTTCCGAACCGACTACCACCATGCCGGACTTGCTTATCCAGTAGCGCTGTGGTCTTAGGCCATTGCGATCAAGCGCCGCCACCGCATAACGACCGTCGGTAAAAGCCAGTGCCGCCGGACCATCCCAGGGTTCCATGAGTGTGGCATGGTAGTCGTAGAAGGCGCGCAACTCAGGTTCAACCTCAGGATTTTCCTCGTAGGCTTCGGGTACCAGCATCATCAACGTATGGATGGGGTCACGTCCTGAAAGCGTCAGCAACTCAAAGGCGTTGTCGAGTGCCGCCGAATCGCTGCCGCCGGGGCTAATGACAGGCACTAAGTCTTTGACTTCTTCTCCCCAAAGCTCGCTGCTTAAGCTCGCTTCACGGGCCCGCATAAAGTTGACATTGCCCTGGAGGGTGTTTATTTCGCCGTTATGTGCTAAAAAACGAAAAGGCTGTGCCAGCGACCAGCGCGGGAAAGTATTAGTGCTATAGCGCTGGTGAAACACGGCAATAGCCGTCTGGTAGTCGGGGTCGGCCAAGTCAAGGTAAAAGCTGCTTAACTGCGGCGCCACCATAAGGCCTTTGTAGGAAATGGTACGGTGCGAAAATGAGGGAATGTAAAAACGACCCAGGTCGGCGTCAAGCAAGCGATTTTCAATCCGCTTACGGCTGAGATAAAGCAGTCTTTCAAAAGCGTCATCGGAGATACCCTGAGGTCGTTTGAGCAGCATCTGACGCATGATTGGACGTCTGCGCCGGGCTTCTTCGCCAAGGGCATCGTCGTTGGTCGGGATTTCGCGCCAACCCAAGAGCTTAAGCCCCGAGGCGGCCACGACTTCTTCGCTAAGAGCAAACATTCCGGCAGCCGGGGCATCGTTTGAAATAAAGAACACACCTACTGCCAAGTCTTCATCTCGCATGAGTGTGAAACCCTGCGCGGCCAGTTCACGCTTAAAGAGCAAATGGGGAATCTGCGTCAGCACACCGGCGCCATCTCCGGTAAGCCCGTCGGCGCTAACCGCGCCACGATGACTCAGATTGCACAGCGCCGTTAGGGCATGCTCGAGCGTTTGGTGACTCTTACGCCCCTGGGTATCAGCGATAAAACCCACTCCGCAAGCGTCGCGTTCTTGTGGCCAAGCCAGGCTTTCAAAATCAGATAGTCTCATACAGATAAAAACGTCCTCTCTTTAAGTTTCTGCGCTGCAGAAACCGACCCGAATAAGGTCGTGCGTGAAAAAAAGTTCAAAATCTTAGCCAGCAGTGCAAATTTTTAAACGTCCTGTAATTTTGTTACTGCACTGTTTAGCGAATCAGTTTTAGTTGGTCAACACAGCAACAGAATACAGAATTTCGCATGTTGATAAAGGTACGGTCGTGGGAGCCATAGACCGCAGTGCCTAGTATAGCTTTTGCAGCGGTTCTCTGTCAATTTAATAAATAGTTAAAATGCCCTCTAGCAAAGCACAAAAGAACTTAAGTCAAAATATGAAAATGTCTTTGCCTATTATCCTCTCTATTCATTTCCGGCTCCGAATCGAAAGTCGAGTGCATAACTATACGGTTTGCCGATTTATAACGAGCGCCTTCAATTTCTTTAAGAAATGAAAAATTATCAGTCTGATTCTTTACGTGCCGCTCACCTAAAAAGCCGTTCTGGGTTCGGCTTTTAAACGGCATCAATTTAGCTTTTGACTGCTGTTATGGTCGTACCGACTTTCGGTGCTACATTATCCTTGAGCAATTTATACTCAATAGCGTCAATCAAAGCTTCATAAGAGGCGTTGATGATATTGGTATCCGCGCCTACCGTGCCCCAGCTATCGCGGCCATCGGTGGTCTCGACCAAAACGCGCACCACGCTGGCCGTGCCGGTTTCGGGGCCGGATAAGACCCGCACCTTATAGTCAGTTAAGGTTAGTTCTGAGAGCATGGGATAAAAGCGCATCAGCGCTTTACCCAGGGCTGTGTCCAGGGCGTTGACCGGGCCGTCGCCATTAGCGGCGGTATGCTCGAGCACTCCCCCCACTTCCACCTTGATGGTGGCTTCGCAAACAGGCTCTTTATCAGAATCACGCTTATCGATGTTGACCCGGTAACCGTGCAAAATAAAGTAAGGCTGATATTCTCCCCGGACTTTTTTGCTCATCAGCTGGAAAGAGGCCTCGGCGCCTTCAAAGGCATAGCCCC
>JASBUK010000028.1 GCA_030147925.1 Trueperaceae bacterium | reverse complement strand
CTACTTCTGCTTTTGACATCCCTGCCTTGACTGCTGCTACAATCCGTTCTCTTAAATCTAGTGAATACGCTCTCATTCCCTAGTATCGTCTGTAGTTATAAATCTTGCAAGTGCTATGATAATCCCTTCTGTGACATTCAGGGCTACTAAGTTTGGAGCCAGGTGAGAGCTTTGCTGCGGTTGTCTTGCACTTAAAAAAGGTCTTTAAACTTAAACTTCTCGGAGAGGGTAAATCTCAACTCAACAAAGATCAGCCAGAAGCTAGGTCTTTGCTTTGGCGGGAGAAGAAGGATTGGGTGATTGACTTCCAAGTTCCTCCTTTTCTCCATAGCCATAGCCATAGCCATAACCATAGCGTTCCCTGGTCTTGCGAACCACAGGCAGATTGGTGGCTACAATGCCAAGTGTGCGCACACCAATGCGCTCGAGCAAGTCAACAGCGGCACGCACCTTACGCTGGTCGGCATTTTGCAGGCTGGCAACTAACAATGTGCCTGTACAAAGTGGCGCAATAGTTAAGGTATCTGCCACGGGCAGCAGTGGTGCGGAGTCAATGATGATGGCGTCATACTCAGCACGCCACTCGTCCAGGCGATCCCGAAAGCCGTGGGTCAGCAACTCGGTGGGTGAAGGAGCGGAGTGAAAGCTGGGGATGACGTCAAGGGTTTGCCTGGCACCCACGGGAATCGTTATAGGCGTGAAAGACTCGTGTGGATGTTCCAGATACGACCTTAAGTCGGCTTCTAACAGGGCATTAAAGTTGTATTCTTTACCGATAACCGGCTTGCGCAAGTCAGCATCAACCAGCAGGGTGCGATATTCACTGCGGGCAAAGCTCTCGGCTAAACTCATAGCAACGCTGGACTTGCCTTCGGTAGCGCTCGCACTGCTTACTACAATCACTTTAGGATGAGCGTCGGCGGTGGCAAAGAGCAGATTGGTGCGCAGATAGCTGGATGCTTCTCGCGGTAAGCGGCGCATACCTGTAGACTGTTTTTGAAATTCCGCTAGGACTGGTAAACCCGTTACCTTGGCTAAGTCATCGCTGCCTCTTAAACGTGTATCAAGCGCACTGCGCAAAAAGACCACCAGATAGCTTAAGAACAAACCCAGGACAAATGCCAATGCCGCATTGAGTTTGGGTTTGGGCGAGACGGGGTTAAGCGGCACCATTGCCGGTTCGATGATGTCTAACAGACCTTTAGCCGAATTGCTCAAGGCTCGAGCATAGTAAAGTTGCTCTTGCTGCTGGGCACGCAAGCTTATACGGCCGTCTAGTTGGTCTTGGGTAACCGAGTCCCCCATGCCCTGCAAAGTAGCAATTTGCTCATCAAGGGCAGTGATTTGTTGCTCAAGAGTCGTGACGACCTCCATGATGTTTTTGCTGGCCCGGCCCGTATCCCAATCTACTAAAGCCTTGGCTATGGCATTGGCAATGTCGGCGGCAAGGGCGGCAGAGGTGTTCACTACGTCGATATAAATAAGACTGGAGGTGCGGGCGTCCTCGGTGCGGACGTTGATATTGTCACGAAAGTTGTAAATGGTCTTAGTATTGGCTTCAGTTACTCCTAAGCTGGCCAGAGCGTTCATGATAACCGGAGCACTTTGGGCTGCCGTGCGATAGGCGCTTACGTCAAGCGAGGGAACCGTTGCTAAGGACACTCCAAAAGAACGCAACTCCGGATTGGTTTGAGCTGCTAAAACCGTGGCTCTGGCCTGATAACGCGGCTCTATACTGCGGCTTAGAAAATAAGTTGCCAAAGCAGCTAAGCTCGCTACAGCCAGAGCAAAAATGAGACCTTGCTTAATGAGTTCAAAAAGGTCACTAAGGGATAATTCAATATCTTGATCCAGGCGGTCTTCCACGTTTAACGCTCCTGAGTAGGTCTGTGCATTTCGCAAATTCAGCTTTGTTGAGCGGCTTGGTCAGAAAACCAATCACTCAGCAGTGAGACAAATATCAGACTCCATAAATATGACGACGGTGAAACATCATGGGGATTTTATAAGTTGGAGTAATTAAGCGGTTCCACCCCCGCAATGATTCCCTGCGGGCAAGTTTAACAGATTTCGAGTAAAAACTAAAATAATTCGGAGTTAACTTACAGGACATCCGCCTCTTTGCGCCAGCGCTTGCGGTTGACTAAGCTGAGAAGCACTGATTGTATTCAAAAGGTACACACCGTCACCCCGGAGCGTGCGGGTACATAATAACGGTTGAGTAAATAGCTTTTTAGGGCTTGCCCGTTGAGTTTTGAAAGCGGTGCAGCCCTGGTATTACAAAGGAGGTTTTTCGTGGCCGACAGCTTAACTATCACCGACAATCGCACCGGCAAGCAGTATGAGATTCCTATCGAATATGGGACATATCCCAAGCGCAGCGCCTTTGTGCGGGCCTTTGACCTGCGGCAGATAAAAGTTGCCGATGACGACTTTGGCCTCCTGAGTTACGACCCGAGCTTCATGAACACCGCCTCGTGCCGGAGTGCTGTCACCTTTATTGAGGGGGACGAGGGGACTTTGCGTTACCGGGGTTATGCCATCGAGGAACTGGCCCACAAGAGCAGTTTTTTAGAGGTGGCCTATCTGATCTTGCACGGTGAGCTGCCCACGCCTGCGCAGTTAGAGGAGTGGCGCTGGCAGATCACCCACCACACCATCCTTCATGAAAACATCAAGACCTTTATGGAGGGTTTTCGCTACGACGCTCATCCCATGGGTATTTTGGTGGGCACGGTGGCGGCGCTTTCCACCTTTTATCCGGACGCTAAAAACATAACCGACGTTCGTTCGCGCTCGATTCAAATTCACCGCCTGGTGGCAAAGATGCCCACCATTGCTGCTTTTGCCTACCGGCACAGCATCGGCATGCCCTATGCCTATCCCGATAATGACCTGAGCTACACCGGCAATTTTCTTAACATGATGTATAAGATGACCGAGCTTAAGTACCAGCCTGACCCGGTGCTCGAGCACGTTCTGGATGTGCTTTTTATCCTCCATGCCGATCACGAGCAGAACTGCAGCGCCAATGCCATGCGCAGCGTGGCCAGTTCGCACAGCGATCCCTTTGTGGCGGTGGCCGCGGCCACAGCGGCACTGTCCGGGCCTTTACACGGCGGGGCCAACGAGCGGGTCTTGCGCATGTTGCAAGAAATCGGCCACAAAGACCAGGTAGCCGATTATGTCAAGCAGGCTAAAAGCGGCGAGTACCGCTTGATGGGTTTTGGGCATCGCGTTTATAAAAATTACGACCCGCGTGCCAGGATTCTTAAAGAGCTGGCCCAGCAAGTCTTTGAAGTCACCGGCAAGAACCCGCTTTTGGATATTGCCTTAGAGCTCGAGCGCATTGCTTTAGAAGACGACTACTTTGTCGAGCGCAAGCTTTATCCCAATGTGGATTTTTACTCCGGTATCATCTATCAGGCCATGGGTTTTCCCACCGATATGTTCCCGGTCTTGTTTGCCTTGCCGCGCACGGTGGGTTGGCTGGCGCAGTGGCAGGAAATGCTCAAAGACCCGGAGCAAAAAATTGCCCGGCCACGGCAGGTATACACCGGCGAAAGTGAGCGTAGTCTTGTCCCGCTGGAGGTGCGCGGCTAGCTCGAGCCATCCTGTGCTATAAGCTCTAAGCTGGCCGTGAGTTGCTCTGCCTCGATGGTAACAACCTTGGCGTCCCGCAGGTAAACAAGCCTGACTTGCGGCGTGATGCCACGAACTTCTCTAATGGCCTGCAAATAAACCGCCAACTGGAAGTGATAACGCTCCGGATGCACCTCCTGGTCGGTCTTGTAGTCTTCTAAATACCAGTCGTTGCCCACTTTATAAAGTCGGTCGATGATGCCTTGCCAGACGGTGCTGCCCTGCGGCAAAGCCATGGGCAGTTCCGGGTAGTCCTCGCTGCGTTGGGACAGCGCCGGTAAGTCCTGGCCCAACAAGCGCTCGTAGTTGTGCAGCAGCATCTTTACTTCCTCTAAGATGTCGTCTTGTTCGTCCGGGCTAAAGGGAAACATCACCTCCTGGGCACGGAGGTTGTCTATGTGCCTGGGGTTGTCGGCCTGCCAGTTCTGGCTGATGGCGTAGTGCACCAGAGTGCCCACGGTGGTGGCGCGTCCGGGCAGGACTTCACCCTCGTCGGGGTCGCTAAAGGGTAGTGGCTCCGGCAGTTCTTGCTCTTGTTTGAAGCGTGAAGGTGAATGTACGGGTGGAAAAGGTTGCAGCGGGAAGCTGCGGTCAATCCAGGGTGAGGCCGGCAGGCTTTCTTTAAAGGCGTCACCTCTTGCCTTTAAGCTGACTGGCTCAAAGTTGTGGGTTTGCAGCATAAAGTCGGGCCGGTCATAAGCCTTAGTTTCGGGGCCGAGCTGCATGGCTTGCAAGACCTGTGCCCAACCGTCGGCCTTGCCGTTTTTGAGGCTGCCGCTTAAGAGCAGCACATCACGTGGGCGGCTGGCGGCCACATAAAACAGGCGGTAACTTTCCTGCTCCTCCTGCGCTTTGATGGTCTTGCGAACTTCTGCAAAGTCGGGGCTGTCCTGATGGTGGAGGCTGCCGTCAGCACGCTTGACATAAAGACTTTGCGGCTGATGATAATTCATGCGGCCCAAGTCAAAGACGCCCACCACCGGCCACTCTAGGCCTTTGGCGCGGTGGACGGTTAATAGCTGGATGCCTTCACCGCTTTGGGGCACGTCACCGGCGTCGGTCTGGCGACTTAGAAGCTCGAGCCTTTCTAACAAAAGCTCAATATCGCCAGGAGGCTGCTCAGCGACGGTAAAAAGCAATGCGTCAACGTTTTCGCGGGCGCGGCTGTCCAGAAAATCGACATAGCGTTTACCGGCGATAAAAGGCTCGCGGATGAGAAACTTCAGGGCGCTTACAGGCGTGCCGTGCACCTGTTGGCGGATCAGCTCATAACGCTGAAACACCTCGGCTTGGCTGCTTTTTAAGCTTTCTAAAGGGTTATCCGCCGAGATAATGCCATCGACTTCTGCGAGCTTAAGCTGCGCAAAGGGGCTTCTGAGCCAGGCGGCCAAGCTCAGGCCGCTGGGGTCGATGCCTGCGCGGAGGGCGTGGTAAAGGTCACGCACTTCAATGCGTTCAAAATAGCCACGTCCTTGCACTAAGACATAGGGTAACTCTGCTTCGCGCAAGGCTTCTTCCATGACGGCCAGACCGTTGTAGGCGCGGGCCAGCACCGCCATGTGGCTGTAGCTGTAGTGTTCACCCTGGGCCTTGAGGCGTGCGGCCAGAACCCGAGCTTCTTGGCGCCGCAGTTGGGCAATAGGCGCTTCGCCGCTGACCCAGTGCAATTCGATGCGACCCTGGGTTTCTGCTTGGGTACCGGCCACGCTGACTAGGGGGGCCTCGGTAGGGCCAAAGCCCATGTTTTTATTGGCCAGAGTATCGGTTAAACGGTTGAGAAAGCGGCTGATGACTTTGGCATGTCGCCGGGTTTGGGTGAGCGGGTCTAAGACCTCGCCCTGTTTTAGCGCCCGGCGAAAGACCTCGACATCGGCGTTTCTAAAGCCGTAAATGCTTTGTTTGGGATCGCCGACGACTTCGACGGTTACACCGCCTTGCTCGAGCCTTTCAAAATATGTGCCTTGCAAAGGGTTGACATCCTGAAATTCATCGACCAGTACGACGAAAAAGCGCTCGGCTAAGCGCTTGAGTGCCTGGGGGTTGCGCAGCAATTTTAGCGCCCGTCGTTCCACTTCGCTCGGGGGCAGCAAACCAGCCCCTAGCCGGACTTCAAACCGTTTGTAAGCGGCATCAAAGAGCGCTTGCAAGGCAAGATGGATCGGCTGCTTATCTGCCTGAAAACGCTCGGTCAGCGAACGCTGGCGAAAAAGCTGTAAGAGCAGTGGCTCGGCCTCTTGGCCTAATTGTCGCCCGGCGGCGTGCAGGCCGTGGCCGGGCTCGGCGGCCAGATAGAGCACCGTTTTTAATTCTTCTTCAAAGATGGCTTCGGCTTCCCACTCGCCCAACACGCTAAAATTCGGGTCGAGGCCCATGAGCGGCGCAACCAAGCGCAAAGACTCGATCATAAAGCCGTGAATGGTGCTTAAAGTGGCGCCGTCAAGCTCACGCAGCGCCTCCTCAAAGGGTGGGCGCTTAGTCAGGCGGTAATCGAGATATTGTCCCTGAGTCAACAACTCGCGGATGCTGCTGCCAACGCGTTGTCTTAGCTCGTCGGCGGCCTTGCGGGTAAAGGTCACCCCGGCAATACGGCGCAGGGGCGTGCCGCTCTCAATCAGTTCGAGATAGCGCAGCACCAGGCTGGTGGTTTTGCCGGTGCCGGCGGAAGCAACGCGAACTTTCATGACTTAAACCTCACCTTTGGCCCTCCCGGCACAGATCAAAGACCCGGCAGTCGCGGCATCTAAAGCCCGGTTTGGGGCTGGCGTCACCGGCGGCAAAGCGGCCATAGGCCTGCTGTGCCTTTTCCTGGCGGTTGGTAATGCGCCGCCACAGATAGCCGATACCTCCCTCAAAGGTATCTATTGGCTCGCCCAGGACAGGCCAAACGGTGATGTTCACCCGCTGGATGCGCCCGGCATAGCTCTCCAGCATATATCCGGCGGCCCAGAGCTCATTCCAGCGTTTGTTGATATATTCGGCGGCGGCAGTAGCGTTGCCGATGCGCCCCGGTTCGCTAAAGCGATAGAGCGTCACTTCACTACCGCTGCGCCCGGCAGCGTCGATATAAGCCTTAGGCCCGTCACCGTCTTCGGGCAGGGGAATGCCGTAGTTGAGTTGCATTAGCTTGTCGGCATGAAGATTAAGCCAAACGGCGGCCTGGGGATAGTTTTCTTTTAAAACCTCAAGGCGGGCGCTGTTGAGTTTGCGGTAGTTGCGCAGGTCGTTTAGCAGCTTAAGCCACCAGGGGCTTTCTTCTTCGGCAGGAATTTTTTCCTCGGCCCAGTAGCGAAAGGCGCAATCGTCATAACGCATGAGCTTTTGCAGGTTGATAGTGCCGAAATCTAGCGCTTCGCGTTTTGCCTTATAACCTTGCTCGCTGCTGAGCTCGAGCCGGCTACCGGCGGGCAGCTCGGGCAGTCTTGGTGGCGTCTGCCAGCCCACCAATTCGGGTTCGGCAATAAGAGGTCCGCCCTGATCGGCCTCGGGATAGCTGACTATTAGCTCATCAGCGCGGCCCAGCAATTCGGCAAAGAGGGCGCTGTCCCGTCCTAAAAAGCGTTTGGGCAAAGCCAGCTTGTCAAACACATTGGCCAAGGGTTGGCGCTGCTCTTCGGGGATGAAATAGTCCTCGCCTTCACCTATGGTGTAAGCACCCTCGACGGCGTGCATGAGATAGGCTTTTTGAAAACGTCGTCCGGAAGCCAGTTTGGCGCTGAGCAGGGCAATGCCTCCTGCGGGTCGTTGCGGTAGCGAAGTCTCTTGTAGCAGCGCTGCCCACCACTTGCGGAACTGGGCGCCCTTGGCCACGCGGCTGGCTTCCTGGGCGCGTTCACCGGCATAATCCTGAAATTTTTCCCAGCTTAAAGCGTCGCTTAGGTCTTGCCTTAACTCGGGCAGAATGGCTTCGACCAGACTCTTGGCCCAGGCGACTTCATCGGCAGGCACCTCAAGCAGCGCCAGCCATTTTTGCCAGACCTCGCTCAAACCCAATGATTTGGCCAGCACCGTGATGGCCTCTAATCCGGCCACTCCCTCGTTGAGGGCGGCCTTGGCCAGGGGTGAGAGCTCCGGGATGGCCAGGAGCTTTGAAGCGGTGGGGTAGTCGGGTAGCTCGAGCAAATCCAGAAGCATACGCCCGGCCAGACTGTCGGCTAAGGCGCGGGGTGCTTCGTCCATCATCGGCAGGCCGTATTCATCGGCCAAGGACAAAAACGCCTTGTTTTCTTGCTCGGGTAAAATCACGGCCAGCTTAAGCGGGTCTAAGCCCTGGGCCAGATCGCGTTTTAGTGAGCGCAAGACCCAGCGAGCCTCGGCCACCGGGTTGGCGGCGCGATAGCTGCTAACTTGACTGCTGGCGCGGGGTTTAAGCACTTCGCTGGCTGTTTCTCCCGGGGGTATGGTGGGCAAAGCCAGCCACAGTTCGGCATGCTGGGCCAGCGCCTGGTAAAGACGTAATTCCAGCGGGCCGATTTCTCTAAAACCATCAACGATAATCAGATCGGGCTCGAGCGGGCTAGGCAGCTTTTGGGCCAGTTTTAACGCCTCGCTGCGAAAGTCGTCATAATCCCACTGCTCGCCCTTGATGGCCTCATAAACACGAAAGACCTCTCTAAAACGCCGCGTTTCTTCGTCTTCACCAGCAATTTTACTGTCAATATCGCGGTGGCTAAGCCCGTAACGTTTGGCCTCGGCAATAGCATAGGTAAAAAGCCGGGCTTCACCCGGGGCGGGTAGTTCCCGCCGGATGTTTAAGAGCGCTTCGCCGACATAGGCAATGCGCCCGGTTTGTTTTATCAGTGGCTTGAGTTTTAGTGCATGGGCCAGCAGGCGGTAATAAACCTGCTGCGAGCTTAAAAACTCCAGCCCTAACAGCGCCCCGGACTCGGTGGCGCGGCGGTAGATATAACTACGCTGACTGGGCAGACCAACCCACCAGACGCGTTTGCCTGCTTGCGTTGCGTCTTTGGCGATTTGCAGCAGGCGGGTGGTTTTGCCCGCAGCGGGTGGGCCGACTAGGAGCTTAAGAGGGGAAGTCACGATTTTGCGTCCATAAAAGCGGAGAATCTCCTGGAGTAGATGGTAAGTGGGAAAAGCATTTCTAGCAAGTCCCTCATCGAGTTCATTTTAGACGTTTGCGGTTAATTGACAAATTCCCGTTGCCTGATTTTGCCAGCGCCAGAAAATCCCTAGTTTCTACCTCCTACTAACTACTTTCCACAAACTCCTTTCCTCTTTTTACTTTTTACTTTCCACTCAACACCCCGTTTGAGGTGGCTGCAAAGAAACCACAACCTTTTATACTGAGTTGTTTTTGAGCCTTTCTTTAAAAGACTTTCTGAACTTTTGCATTTTCGGGTCAATTATCACCCGGCAATAGGCTTGTTCGGGGTTGAGGCGGTAGAAGTTCTGATGATAGGCCTCGGCGGGGTAGAAGTCGCCCAGTGGCGCTATTTCGGTGACGATGGCTTGGGGCCACAGCTTGGCGGCTTCGGTCTTAGTTTTGGACTCTTCGGCCAGGCGTTTTTGTGTTTCGTCATGATAAAAGATGACGCTGCGGTACTGCGTGCCTACGTCGTTGCCCTGGCGGTTTAAGGTGGTGGGGTCATGGGTGCGCCAGAACACGTAGAGCAAGTCTTCATAAGAAATCTCGTCGGGGTCGAAGCTGATCTGTGCGACTTCGGCGTGGCCGGTGCTTCCGCTGCAAACTTGCTCATAACTGGGGTTTTTGAGAGTTCCGCCGCTATAACCACTGATGACTTTTTTTACGCCTGTTAGCTCCTGGAAGACTGCCTCAATACACCAGAAACAACCAGCGCCAAAGGTGGCTTGCTTTTTATCCATAGCCAAAGTCTAGGATAGTTTGCGCCCGAATAACGCAGGGCGGCAAACAATCTCAACCGTATTGCTCAAGTTGCGCCCTTAACTCCCAGGCAGTCGTGACGGGAAGTTGGCAGCTATTGCCCTCGCAGACGTAGGCGGTAGCCTGGCCGTTTATCAGATCGCGATTTTGTAAAAAGGGGAGATGTGCCACTAAGGGGTCGTCGGCGTTTTGGGCAAGGGCAACGACGGTATGTGGCAGGACCTGGCTATTAAGCTCCTGAATGAGGGCCTGAGTATCTTCTTTATCGGGGTCGCCAAAGACAGCAATTTCTCTGGGGGCTGATAAATGGAGCTCGAGCCCACTTAAAACTGTACCAAAGCCGTTAGGGTGTTGACTCAGGGAGTCTTGCAGCGGTTTTATGGCCTCGGCAGCTAAGTCATCCCAGGCCTGTTTGCCGGTATAACGCGCCAGCCACAGCAGCAGTTCGGCGGCGGCGCCGTTGCCGCTGGGTAGCGCCGCATCAAAATAATCCTTGGGTCGAATGACCAGTGCTTCGGCGTCTTTGGCGGTGCTGAAAAACCCACTGCCGCCAGGGTCGGCAAAATCTGTGACGATGCGCTGGGCCAGACTCAGGGCCAGCATCAGCCACTGGCTGTCAAAGCTGGCACGATAAAGCGCCAGCAGCCCTAAGCCATAGTAGGCATAGTCTTCCAGCAGACCGTCAATCTTGGCCTTACCCGCCTTATAGCTGTGCTGGAGTCGGCCATTTTGGTAAAGTTCGCGGCGGATAAACTGAGCGTTTTTAAGGGCAATTTCCAGATAATCCCGGCGCTGCAATATGCGCCCGGCATCGGCAAAAGCAGCTAACGCCAGACCATTCCAAGAGCAGAGTATTTTATCGTCAAGGTCGGGTTTGCTACGTTTTTCTCTGGCGCTAAAAAGTATCTGGCGAATCTTGCCGAGCTTAGTTTCCAGCTCTTCTAAACTCAAAGCAAAATTCTCGGCCACCGCTAATGGAGCCTGCGGAACATAGAGGATATTACTGCCCTCAAAGTTGCCCGCGGCGCTGATGCCGTAAAAGGTTTTGGCCAGCGGGGCATCTTTAGCTAACAGTGTGTCAAACTCCGCTTCCTGCCAGAGATAAAACTTGCCTTCTTCTCCGGTAGAGTCGGCGTCCAGCGAGCTGTAAAAGCCACCGGAAGCGTCCAGCATTTCGCGCTTAAGCCACTCAAGCGTGTCTTCGGCCACTCGTTTGTAAGGTTCTTGACCGGTCAGTTGATAGGCTTCAAGATAGCGCCGGGTTAACTGGGCATTGTCATAAAGCATCTTTTCAAAATGCGGCACCAGCCAACGCTCATCGACGCTGTAGCGAGCAAAACCACCGCCTAGCTGGTCAAAGATGCCTCCGGCGGCCAGCTTTTGTAGCGTCAGTTCCACCATGGCTCGAGCACTCTTTTCGGGGCGCTTTAGCAAAAATTTCAGGATGCTGTGTGGTGGGAATTTTGGTGCGCCGCCAAAGCCGCCGTGCTGTGGATCAAAGTTTTGCGAGAGCCGTGCCAGCGTCTTATCAAGCAGGTCCTTAGTAAGCTGACCTGACGCTACCGGGAGCTGGCTTTGGGCATCTAAATGCTGGGTTAAATTCTCCGCCGAACTAAGCACTTCCTCACGCTGCTGCTGCCAGGCCTGGGCCAGTGCTTGCAACACCCGCTTAAAACTGGGTTGCCCCTGGCGGTCCTCGGGCGGGAAGTAGGTGCCGCCAAAAAAAGGTTTGCCCTCGGGCGTCATCACCACAGTCATGGGCCAGCCGCCCGCGCCGGTTAGGGCCTGTACTGCGGCCATATAGACAGCATCTACATCGGGCCTTTCCTCACGGTCAACCTTGATGTTTACAAAGTGGCGGTTCATTAACTCGGCGGTAGCCTGATCTTCAAAGGACTCGTGGGCCATCACATGACACCAGTGACAGGCGGAGTAACCGACTGAGAGCAAGATGGGTTTATCATCCTGTTTTGCCCGGGCAAAAGCCTCGTCACCCCAGGGATACCAGTCTACGGGGTTTTGGGCGTGCTGCAGAAGATAAGGGCTTGTTTCTGCGCTTAAGCGCTTGCTGGGGCTTGTCATGACTTAGCCTAGCCCAGGGGCTTAAGCCCGAGAGTAAGCCGTGGCACCAAAAAAAATTGCGCTGGCAGACATCGTAAGAAAACGGCATGCAAAACGTAGCACAGTCCAGCGCAACTGCCAATTTAACCGGCTTAATCTGACAAAATTCTTACGCACCTACTTTTCTCTTTTTACTTTCCACTTTCCTCTTGATTCTTAATTGCCAACTTGGGAGGGCTTCGACACGGCGGTACTACAATAATACTATGTCCATCTCCGAGATACGCAAAAGCTACACCGTAGCTGAACTGGAAAAAGACAAGCTCCAGGCCGACCCCATAAAACAGTTCCGGCTTTGGTTTGACGAGGCGCTTGCTGCCGGTTTGCTCGAGCCCAACGCCATGACCCTGGCTACAGTGGACAAGCAGGGCAGACCCTCCGCCCGCATGGTCTTGTTAAAGGACATTGACGAGCGGGGCTTTGTCTTTTTTAGCAATTACCAGAGCCGCAAGGCGCAGGATATGGCTGACAACCCGCAGGTGGCGCTGGTCTTTTACTGGTATGAGCTCGAGCGCCAGGTGCGTATAGAAGGCGTGGCCAGCAAGATTCCGGCAGCCGAATCCGAAGCTTATTTTAAGAGCCGACCCCGCGAAAGCCAGCTTGGTGCCTGGGTCTCGCAGCAGAGTCGGGTGATTGCCAGCCGGGAGCTGTTAAGTGAGCGTTACGTCGCTTTAGAAAAAAAATACCCCGAGGCGGTGCCCCGGCCAGAATTTTGGGGCGGCTATGTGGTGGCTCCGCAAGTGCTCGAGTTCTGGCAGGGTCGCCTGGGCAGATTACACGATCGTTTTTGCTATCGCCGGCTTGCTAAGACTTGGATAATTGAGCGGTTGTCGCCCTGAGTTATCGCCTCTGAAGGATGAGGGATTACTACTCTTGGTGTCCGTTTACGGATCGGTGGTGCAGGGCGGCACCACTTTGGCAGAAGTGGGCAGCGAACAGCGGACGATGTGCGAGACGTTGGGGGTCTCACCAACCCAGGTAGCGGCGGTCTCGTCCTCTGAAAAGGCAAGCCGATTCAGTCCGTAAACCGGTGCGTCTTCCTTGGTGTAGATCGCGTAGACGCTCCGGTCAATCGTGGCAGCAAAGTAGACGCGAATATCCGGGTCGTACGGATCGTCCGACCACCTGGTTCCGAGGAGCATCCACTGACCATCGCTTGATAAGACGCCCGATAAGATCAGGCAACGCTCCGCTGCGGGGCAAGCGGTGGAGTCGAGCGCAGGTTGATAGATTCCTGTTTCGGTATTCAGAAGATAGATGGGGGGAGCGTAGGTCTCGCCCGAAAGTGTATCGGCCTGGTCGCCCAGGCAGTACGATCCTACGGCAACAGCGTAGAAGAGGACGTAACGCCCAGCGGCGTCGACGTCGAGTATCTTTCCTGCCTGACCGTCTACCGAGTAGGTGGTCTCGGTGCCATCATGGATCACGACAACGTTACAGCCAGGGATCACTCTAGCGGTGGCTTGGTTAGAGGGGGCAGAGCCTCCCGCGACGGCGAATGCAGTTGCTGCGAACATGAGCATAAAGGCCGTTATCAGGGGCAGGATAGGTGTTCTTAGCACGGCATTACTCCTCTCAATCCAAAGTATCATTGGGTGCTACCTTGAGATTACCTCGTTTTGTCGCGTCTCAGAGTTGTCTTGGCTGAAAAAAGCGCTTATCACTCAGATTGTTGATGCCTCTCCACTACGTCTTCCATTAAACATTTCTTTGAGCAGATGCCCAGATAAATAACGTTTCCTCTTGAGCTTGCTGTAGCAAGCTCAAGTGCGAGTGGATACGAGAAGAAACCGATGACTCAGCCTGTTGCAGAGATTGGTGAAAATGCTAAAAAAGGCAACAAAGTGCTTTGCGAAGATAAAAAACTTTTGGCTAAGGGTATTGTTGGGTTTTGAAAAGAATTGCAAGTTCAGGATGTTTTACTAAAGCGGTGTCAGGAGTTAAACCTGAACTTAAAAAATCAGCTTTGTTCAGTCTGCCGCAGTGACGGTCTCGCCCTGGCTGATGTTTTGTAATTGTTGATAAAGCTCTAGCTGCTCTGCAGAAAGTTTACTGGGAATGATTATGCGAATTTCGGCTAATTCGTCACCGCGTGAACCGTCGCGTTTGGGCCAGCCTTTGCCCCGCAGACGCAGCACCCGCCCGGCCTGGACGCCCTGGGGCAGCGTCATTTCCACGTCACCATCCAAGGTGGGCACGCGCACCACACCGCCTAAAGCCGCCTGATAGTCAGGCACTTCGACAACAACGCGCACGTTATCGCCTTCCAGCTTAAAAGTTGGATGTTTCTTTAAATTGAGACTCAGATAGAGGTCGCCGCCTTGTGGCGCTTGGCCACGCAGGCGCAGCCTCATGCCGTCTTTGCTGCCTTGCGGCAAGCTGACTTCAATGCGTTTTCCGGCTACCGTGATGGTGGTGCTGCCACCGTGATAGGCCTGCTCGAGCCCAACAGCCAAACTCGCCTCGGCATCCTGGCGGATAGCACGCGTCTGGAAGCCGGCAAACGGGTCGCCGCTACGGCTGCTAAAGCCGCCGCCAAAGAGGCTCTGGAAGAAATCGCTAAAGTCACCCCTGTCGCCAAAGTCCTGGGTGCTAAAGCCACCCGTGCCAGGACTAAAGGGTGGACGGCCCTCGGCAGTGCCGAATTGATCGTAAAACTTGCGCTTTTCTTCGTCGGCGAGAACGATGTAGGCCTCGTTAATCTCCTTAAATTTTTCTTCGGCGGCGGGATTATCCGGATTCTTATCGGGATGATATTTGGCTGCCAGTTTGCGAAACGCCGACTTAATCTCTGCTTGCGTCGCCGTTTTGGGGACGCCTAAGAGTTGATAATAGTCTTTATAAGCAGCCATGTATTCGTCCTTGGGGCGGTCTTATCAGTTTTGGTAGACCACCACGCGGGCGGGTCTTACCAGTTTTTCATTCTTGACAAAACCGACCTGAAAAACCTCAGCAATCGTGCCAGAGAGCGCTTCATCGGGGCAGGGAAGGCTGGAAAGCGCTTCGTGAAAGTCAGGGTCAAAACGTTCGCCCTTTGACCCCACCTCCTTAATGCCCAGCGACTCTAGGTTGCGTTTTAAGCCGTCGCGCACAGATTCTATGCCGGGAATTATCTTGTTGGGGTCGTCCACCGAGACCGAGAGCGCCCGCTCCAGATCGTCATAGACCGTTAGTACCGGCAAGACCGCACTTTCTAAGCCTGCTTCGCGGGCCCGCTCTAAGTCCTGCGTTACCCGGCGGCGGTAGTTTTCCAGTTCGGCTCGGGTCCGCAGATATTTGTCTTTCATTTCGCCGGCTTCCGTTTTGGCCTGAGCTAGCGCCGTTTGCATCTTGCTCAGCTCACTGCGCAACAAGTCAAGCTCAATTTGCTCTCCTGCTGTTTCGGGAGCGCCTGGTTCTGTTACAGCATCCACATTAGCCTCCTGCGAGGCATCCAGGAGACCCTCGGTGGTCTTTTGATCGGTTTTGGTGTCATCAGCCATTGTTTAAAGCCTTCATCTTTTGAAATATCTTTTACCAGCATTACCGGGACGAAACAAGCCTTTTGTTTCGCCCCGGTACACGGACTCAAGTTTAACTCGCGGGTTTAAAGTCGGCGTCGATTACCTCTTCATCCTCACTAACCGCAGCCTCGGTTTGCTCGGCTTCGGCTGCTTCTGCGCTAGCGGCTGCCGCAGTCGCCTGCTGGAAGGCGCTTAATTTCTCGCCCAATTCCTTGCCGATTTCCTCAAGCCGCTCTTTAGGCGCATTGCTGTTAATGGCGCTCTCTGCTTCATCGATTACCTTGAGCAGGGGTTGTTTTTGTTCGTCGGTGGCGCCAGAAGCTTCATCAACGATATTTTTGGCCTGCAAACGCATGCTGTCTAAGTTGTTCTTGGCCTCGGCGTATTCGCGGGCCTTGCGGTCTTCTTCGGCGTGGCTCTGGGCATCCTTTACCATACGTTCGACTTCATCATCAGAGAGGGTGGTGGTGTTTTGGATGGTGATGGAAGCCTCTTTGCCGGTGGACTTTTCCTTAGCGGTAACGTGCAGTATGCCGTTGGCGTCGATATCGTAGGTGATCTCAATCTGGGGTACACCAGCGGGCATAGCCGGGAAGCCCTCAAGCTTAAAGCGCCCTAGTGACTTGTTATTGCTGGCCATGCTGCGTTCGCCCTGGAGCACGTGCACTTCGACACCGGTTTGGTTGTGCTCGGCGGTGGTAAAGGTCTCGGTCTTGCGTACCGGCACGGTGGTGTTGCGCTCAATCAGCTTGGTAAATACAGCACCCTTGGTTTCCACACCCAGGCTGAGTGGGGTCACATCTAAGAGCACTATGTCATCTACATCGCCAGTGAGAACACCCGCCTGGATGGCTGCACCCAGTGCTACCACTTCATCTGGGTTAACCGTCTGGTTTGGTTCTTTACCAAGCATCTCGGTGACAATCTTCTTAACAGCCGGAACGCGGGTAGAACCACCGACTAAGATAACTTCATCGATGTCGGATTTGCTCAGCTTGGCGTCTCTAAGAGCTGCTTCGACAGGACCGCGAATGCGGTTTAAGAGTTTGCCGATGAGTTCCTCAAACTTGCTGCGGGTTAACTTCTTCTCTAAGTAAAGCGGTGCATTCGAAGCTGGATCCATAGCGATAAAAGGCAGGCTGATAGTGGTTTCGGGGAGGCCGGAAAGTTCAATTTTGGCTTTTTCTGCCGCTTCTATTAAGCGCTGCAAGGCCTGCTTATCTTTGCGCAGGTCAACGTTATATTCTTTTTTGAAGTCTTCAGCCAGCCAGTTGACAACGGCATAGTCAAAATCCGAGCCGCCTAAGTGCGTGTCCCCGGAGGTAGAGCGCACTTCAAAGACACCATCACCAACTTCTAAGATTGAAACATCAAAAGTGCCGCCGCCCAAATCAAAGACCAGGACGGTTTCGTTACCCTTTTTGTCCAGCCCGTAAGCCAGGGAGGCTGCGGTGGGTTCATTGACGATGCGCAGCACCTCGAGCCCGGCAATTTTACCGGCGTTTTGCGTGGCTTCACGCTGCGAGTTGTTGAAATAAGCCGGAACGGTAATGACGGCCTTGGTGATTTTTTCACCCAGGGTTTTACTGGCGTCTTCGACGAGTTTTTGCAAGACCATCGCCGAAATTTGCTCGGGCGTGTATTTGTCGTCACCCACGACAAAACGCACACCGCCATCGTCGCCGCGCACTACGTCATAGGGTGAGCGTTCGGCCTCTTCTCTAACTTCTTCCCAGGTGCGCCCCATATAGCGTTTTACTTCAAAGAGAGTGCCCTGAGCGTTTAATACTGCTTGCCGTTTGGCTACCTGTCCAACCAAACGTGAACCGTCTTTAAAAGCCACTACCGAAGGGGTAGTACGATTGCCCTCACTGTTTACCAGTACCGTCGGTTCGCCGCCCTCCATAATGGCAATGACGCTATTGGTGGTTCCCAAATCAATGCCTACTGCTTTTGCCATGATCACTCCTTAACTATGAGTCGGTATTGTCCAGATTAGCCTTGCATAAAAGTTGACATGACTGGGCGCAAGGCTCTCAAGCAAGAGAAAGTATAGCAACGCCATATGACTATGTCAAGAGATATGAGTCTGGTTATATCAAGTTTGATGTTCTAGCTATTTTAACCTTTGGTTGGTCGGGGAGGCATTGTCATGTCGGCCAACTGGCGACTAGAATAAGCTCATGGCTAAAACAAAGCAAACCAAGACGGATCGTTTTGCCAAGCTACGAGAGCAAGCAGAGCGGGTTTTGCAGGCTGCACTGGCTTTGGAGGCCTGGCCTGTGCCCACAGAAGCCCATTTTGAGGCGCAAGATTTGTTTTTTGGCGCCATGGAGTTACAGCGGCGAGATGCCGTCATCAAAAGATGCATCAAAGCGGTGCAGATGAATCCCAATGCCCCCGATCCACTTTCTTATCTGGCTGAATTTGTAGAAGAAAATCCTGAAAACTTAGCTCTTATCTATGAGCAGATTGTTAGGGCCGGTGAGCGGGATTTAGGCAAGGAAGTCTTTAAGGAGGCTAAGGGCTATTTTTGGGGGATGCTGGAAACGCGGCCTTACATGCGTGCCAGACATAGGTTGGCACAGCTCTTAAGCGAAGCGGGCAACCTTGCAGGGGCGACAAAGCACTATCAGGCTATGCTCGAGCTCAATCCAAACGATAACCAGGGCGTGCGCTACACCCTGCTCGGACTCCTTTTGGAAACAGAAAAACTGAGCACCGCACGCAAGCTTTATCGGCAATACGAAGATGAATACAGTGCTGTTTGGCACTGGGGACGGGTGCTGTTAGACTTCTTAGAGCAAGGCCCTGAGGCTGCTAAGCCTGCGCTGGGCAAGGCCCGCGAGAACAATCGACATGCCGAAGCTTACTTAGCTGGCTGGCGGCCCATGCCCAAGAAACTGCCGCCCTTTTACCAGCCCGGCGACGAAAGTGAGGCCATTGTTTGCAATCTTGAGATTGGTGCGGCTTGGCGAAAATATCCCAAGGCGCTAAGCTGGTTAGAAGAGCAGTCATGAGGCTTTCCCACCACTCACCACAGCCTACTAACCGCCCACTATCAACCACTTACCCCAAACTACCCACTGCTTATGCCACACCGCTCAGTGCCGATATTTTAAGGAGACAATATGCTTTTTCTGGTAATTGCCAAAGACGGTCAGGACCCCGCAGCCCCGCAACGCCGCCAGGCGGTGCGTGAGCAGCATTTGCTAGGTAGTAAAGAAGCTCGAGCAAAGGGTCTTTTGCAAGTTGCTGGCGCCCTTTTAAATGATAATGGTGGCATGGTCGGTTCGGCGCTGATTATCGAGGCCGAATCCCGTGAGGCAGTTGACGGCTATCTACAGAGTGATATTTACAGCAAAGAAAATGTTTGGCAGTCTTTTGAGGTCTATCCGTTTAAACGCGCCTTTTAAAAGGCCGACAATCGAAAGTCAGGGTGTATAAACCTTAAAAATAGACAACTAAGCAATCCTTTTAGCCTTTGCATCAAATATAGTCACGATGAATAAGGGAGTTGCGAGCATCTTGTATCGATTCCGTTAAAAAGCCTAAAAGAAGTTTGTAGTTGGTGGTAGGTAAGAAAGGCCTTCTTATACTGAATCTGATTAATTGAGTGTTGTAAAAGGCACTCAGTTAGATTCTCTTAAGCCTATCGTTCTCGCTATGCTTGGACCCACGCATCAAAAAGCCGAATTAACTTCGACTAGTGCTTAACAGTATGGCAAATTTCTATATATCTAATTCTTGTCATAGACAATTACCCCGTTTGCTACCTGTCAAAAACAGCGTGCTAGACGTACATAAAAACAGCGGGTTTGGGACTCTTGAAAGGATTGATGCGTCAGGCACGGTGTTTACGGATTCGAGTAGCAAACGACGTAATTACACTTTCCTCTTTTTGCTTTTCACTTTTTACTGCCCTCTTACTTTCCTTTCACCTCACTTTGAAAGAATACTTCCTAAAAACGCCATAATTAGTCGGTAAAAGAGAGTTAAAATTATGTTTTGTAGCTCGTTGACTTGCTTTAAGGGTTATTTCGGGCAAGTTCTGTGCATCCTCTTGACGAATAGCGCATAGCAGGGTAAACTTAAATTTATAAGCGCCTTGGGCGCCTTTTTTATTGTCTGATTTCATCTATCCCGTCAATCTGTAGGCTCGGTCATCGTTTTGCCCTGCTAAGCAGTGTAGGCCTTAATTAGTGAAAATATATGAACTTAAACGCAAGCAAATATTAAATAAGCCTTTAGCAGAAGTCTGGGATTTTTTTAGCACGCCCAGAAATTTAAACGCCATTACACCGCCCGGGCTGGACTTTAGGATTTTGTCGGAATTACCCCGGGAAATGTTTGCGGGGCAAATCATCAGCTATAGCATCCTTATTTTGCCCTTTTACCGGCAAACTTGGGTTACAGAGATAAGCCACGTCTCACCACGGCAGTTTTTTGTAGACGAGCAGCGCTTTGGGCCTTATAAGTTTTGGCACCACCGGCATGATTTTGAAGAGCGGGATGAAGGGGTGTTGATGACCGACCACGTGCACTACGCCTTGCCTTTTGGGTCGCTGGGCCGCCTGGTTGCATATTTACCCCAAATTCAAGAATCGAATTTAGCGTTATCCGAGAAGCAAATTTAGCGACCCGAGAAATCTTGAGTGACATCGTTAGATCGGAGGCTAACGATGTCAAGAAAACGGGTGTCTATGAGGAAGATTCGTG
>JASBUK010000020.1 GCA_030147925.1 Trueperaceae bacterium | reverse complement strand
TACGACAGAGAAAGAGCAGGTTTTTCCTGGATCACCGCCCAGGGCGATCTTGGCGGCCTCCCTGGTGGCAAGGGCTTAAATATCGCCTACGAAGCCGTAGACCGCCATGTTGCCGGGCTGCGCCGCGACCATCTGGCTCTGCATTGGCTGGGCAAAAAGGGTGAACGGCGGGATTTTAGCTATGCAGAACTCTGCGACGAGACCAATCGCTTTGCCAACGTTTTGCGCCAGCTTGGCATCGGTAAGGGTGACCGGGTATTTTTACTCTTGGGTCGCATCCCCGAGCTTTATATCAGTCTGCTTGGCACGCTAAAAAACGGCAGCGTGCTGAGCCCGCTCTTTTCCGCTTTTGGCCCCGAGCCAATCCAAAAACGCATGAACATCGGCGAAGGCAAGGTGCTGGTTACCACACCGGTCTTTTACCGCAAGAAAGTTTTGCCCATCCTTACGAATTTACCGCATCTTGAGCATGTTCTGCTGGTAGGCAAAGACGGTGAAGTCACCAGCGTGGAGGGCACGCAAGACTTTAACAGCTTGATGGCGGCGGCAGATAAGCACTTTGAAATTCCGCCCACTTACCCCGAGGACATGGCCTTGCTGCACTTTACCAGCGGCACCACGGGTACGCCCAAGGGGGCGGTGCACGTCCATCAGGCGGTGCTGGCGCACTATGTCACCGGTAAATACGCTCTTGATTTTCACCCCGAGGATATCTTCTGGTGTACCGCCGATCCGGGGTGGGTCACAGGCACTTCCTATGGCATCATTTCGCCGCTTAGTCACGGCCTAACCAATATCATCGACGAGGGCGATTTTGACGCCGAGCGCTGGTATGGCATTATCCAGGAGCAAAAGGTCAGCATCTGGTACACCGCTCCTACCGCCGTGCGCATGATGACCAAGGTTGGAGCCGATATCGTCAAGGACTATGACCTAAGCAGCTTGCGCTTTATCGCCAGCGTTGGCGAACCGCTTAATCCAGAGGCTGTGGTCTGGGGGCAGGAGGCCTTTGGCCTGCCGATTCATGACAACTGGTGGCAGACCGAAACCGGCGGCATCATGATAGCCAACTATGCCGCTATGGACATCAAACCAGGGTCGATGGGCAAGCCTTTGCCGGGGATTGAGGCGGCCATTGTGCGGCGTCAGGGCAGCGGCGAGGCCGAGGTAATCGAAGAGCCAAACGTCGAAGGCGATCTGGCGCTCAAACCGGGCTGGCCGTCGATGTTCCGCAGCTATTTGCACGAGGAAAAACGTTACCAAAAATGCTTTGCGGATGGCTGGTACATAAGCGGAGACTTAGCCAAGCGTGACGAAGACGGTTACTTCTGGTTTGTGGGCCGGGCGGATGACGTCATCAAGTCTGCCGGGCATCTAATTGGCCCCTTTGAAGTCGAAAGTGCGCTGATCGAGCATCCGGCGGTGGCCGAAGCGGGCGTGATCGGCAAACCCGACCCGGTAGTGGGTGAACTGGTCAAGGCCTTTGTTTCACTACACCAGGGCTATGAGCCCAGCGATGAACTAAGGCTCGAGCTCATCGGCTTTGCCCGTAAACGCTTGGGGGCGGTGGTGGCGCCCAAAGAAATCGACTTTAAGGACAAGCTGCCCAAAACTCGCAGCGGCAAGATCATGCGCCGCTTGCTAAAAGCGCGCGAGCTGGGTCTGCCCGAAGGAGATATTTCTACACTGGAGGATCAGTAATGACCACCGCCGAAAAGACCCTTAACGCACAGGAACATGCTTTGCACCTGCTGCAACAGATGCTGCGCATTCGCCGTTTCGAGGAAAAGTGCGCGGAACTCTATCAGGCCACCAAGATTCGCGGTTTTTTGCACCTCTATATTGGTGAGGAGGCAGTGGCAACCGGGGTCATGGAGGCTTTGCAGCCCGATGACGCAGTGGTAGCGACCTATCGTGAGCACGGCCACGCTTTGTTGCGCGGCGTATCCGCCGAGGCGATCATGGCGGAAATGTATGGCAAACAAGAAGGTTGCAGCCGGGGTCGGGGCGGCTCTATGCACCTCTTTGACAAGGCCAGCCGTTTTTATGGCGGCAATGCCATCGTTGGCGGCGGTTTGCCTTTAGCGGTCGGTCTGGCCCTGGCTGACAAATTGCGCGGCTTAAAGCGCGTGACTGCCTGCTTCTTTGGCGAGGGTGCTGTGGCCGAAGGCGAGTTTCATGAATCGATGAACTTAGCCGCGCTGTGGAATTTACCGGTGCTGTTTTGCTGTGAGAACACTCTCTACGCCATGGGTACGGCCTTGGCGCGCTCCGAATCGGAAACCAATCTGACCATAAAAGCCGCCAGCTATGAGATGCCCGCCTGGTCGGTTGACGGCATGGATGTGCTGGCGGTTGAAGAAGCCGCCGCCAGGGCGGTAGCTGCCATTCGCGCCGGTGGCGGCCCCTACTTTCTTGAATTCCGCACTTATCGCTTTAGAGCGCACAGCATGTTCGACCCCGAGTTGTACCGCTCGAAAGAAGAGGTCGCCAGCTGGAAAGAGCGCGACCCCATCGAACTTTTTAGCGAGAACTTGCGTGGTCGGGGTTTGTTAAGTGACGAGGATTTGGTCCGGCTCGAGCAGTTTGCTGCAGAAGAAGTGGCCAGAGCGGTTGACTTTGCCGAAGCGGGGTCTTTAGAACCGCTAGAGGAGCTAAGCCGCTTTGTTTATAGCGACTGAGAAAGGCATGATCATGGCAAGGATTCTGATCATTTACGGAACCACCGAAGGCCACACGCGCAAGGTAGCCGAGTATATCGCCAACGTAGTGCGCCGCGAAGGCCACAGCGTCGATATTGCCGACAGCAGCTTGTATAAAACCCCCTTGGACAAAAGCAAAGTCGATGCCGTCATCATTGGCGCTTCGGTTCATCAGGACAAGCATCAGGCGTCGGTGACGCATTTTGTCAAGGACAACCAAAGAGCTTTAGCGCAATTGCCGACGGCGTTTCTCTCCGTCAGCCTTATAGCGGCAGAGCCGGATGAAGAAGCGCAGACCGAGGCGCGGCAATACATCAGCGACTTTTTACTAGAAACCGCCTGGCAACCCCAGCGGAGCCTCAGCGTCGCCGGGGCCTTGCTCTATACCAAACACGACTTTTTAAAGCGCTTGCTTAGGCGTTATATCAACAAGCGTTTGGGTCGCGAGGCAGACAGCTTAGGAGATCAGGAATACACCGATTGGGAAGAACTAAAACGCTTTGCCACCGACTTTATCAAGCAGGTGGTGGAGCCTCGTCTAGCAGCCCATGAGGCGGTTTTGTAGGAGGGACTCAGCGTATGAGCGTCAAGAGCGCAACAATGCTAAAGACGACCTATCGTGAAGCAGTGCGGGAGGCCATCCGGGACGCCATGAGACGCGATGATCGGGTGTTCTTGATGGGCGAAGATGTGGGCAAGTACGGTGGCTGCTATGCCGTGAGCTTAGGGCTGCTAGAAGAATTTGGCCCTGAGCGCATTCGTGACACGCCACTCTCCGAAGCCGCCTTTGTCGGGGCTGGTATCGGCGCGGCTTTAGGTGGCATGCGCCCCATCGTCGAGGTCATGACGGTTAACTTCAGCCTCTTAGCGCTTGACCAGATTGTCAATACGGCGGCCACGATTTTGCACATGTCCGGCGGGCAGTTCAATGTGCCGCTGGTTATCCGCATGGCCACCGGCGCCGGACGGCAACTAGCCGCGCAGCACTCCCACAGTCTTGAAGGCTGGTATGCCCACATCCCCGGTATCAAAGTCCTGGCTCCGGCAACTTTAGAAGACGCTCGCGGCATGCTCTGGGCGGCTATAGAAGACCCTGACCCGGTGCTGATTTTTGAACACGCTATGCTCTATGGCCAAGAGGGTGAGCTGGCCGAGGATGTCGCCGCCGTTGACATCGACAAGGCCGTAATCCGCCGGGCGGGTTCGGACGTCAGCCTGATCACTTATGGCGGCACCTTCTATAAGACCATGCAGGCCGCTGCCGAGCTAGCAAAAGACGGCATAGAAGCCGAAGTGATTGATTTGCGCAGCCTGCGCCCTTTGGATAACGGCACTATCTTAGATTCGGTGCGCCGCACCCACCGCGCGGTCATCATTGACGAGGGTTGGCGCAGCGGTAGTCTGGCCGCCGAAGTTTCCGCCCGTATCACCGAAGGGGCCTTTTATGAACTCGATGCGCCGGTAGCGCGAGTGTGTAGCGCCGAGGTGCCCATGCCCTATGCCAAACACTTAGAAGAAGCCGCCATACCGCAGCTGCCGGGTATTGTAGCTGCTGCTCGGGAGGTGCTAGGGACTCATGTCTGAATTCTTAATGCCCTCACTCGGTGCCGATATGGACGCAGGTACCTTGCTCGAATGGCGCATAAAACCAGGTGACAGCGTCAAGCGTGGCGATATCGTGGCCTTGGTCGATACCGATAAGGCCGCCATCGAAATAGAAGTTTTCGAGGCCGGTAAGATTGAAAAGCTGCTAATACCCGAAGGCGAAAAGGTGCCGGTTGGCACGCCGCTGGCGCTTATTAGCCCACCGGGAGAAAAACAAGCGCCCGCAGAACTTAAGCCAACCAAAGAAGAACCTATCTTAGAGGTGGCTCCCAAGGCTGTGGTGGAGCGTCCTCGAGCCACACCGGCAGCCCGCAAACATGAGCTCGAGCTTGGGCTCGAGCTCAGCGATATCCAAGGAACGGGTAAACATGGCGTCATCACCAAAGAGGATGTCGAACACGCAGCCGCGTCTGTATCTGTAGCCGTAAAAGAAAAAGAACCGCAAATCAAGGCGTCGCCGCTGGCGCGGCGCTTAGCCAAGGAGCTAGGAATTGAGCTTGCTGCTGTGCAGGGTAGCGGCCCTGATGGCGCCATTACCCGGGCCGACATCGAAAGGGCGGCGGCAGTCCCGGAAAAAGCGGTCAAAGCTCCGCCGACAGCCAAAAAACCCGCAATACCCAAAACGGCCACAGCCGACAAGCAGGCGGCCATGCGCCGGGCGATTGCCGCGGCAATGGCTAAGTCCAAGCGTGAAATCCCGCATTACTATTTAAGCACTCACATTGACATGAGCAAGGCCCTGGCTTTTTTAGAAGAGGAAAACTTACAGCGCCCTCTGCCGGATAGGTTATTGCCTGCGGTGCTACTTTTAAAAGCCAGCGCCCTGGCTATTCGCAAAGTACCCGAGATGAACGGCTTTTGGCTGGATGACGGCTTTAAGCCCAGCGATGATATTCATCTGGGTGTAGGTATTTCTCTGCGCGGCGGCGGCCTGATTGCCCCGGCCATCCATAACGCCGATAAAAAGGACTTAGGCAGCTTAATGACGGACCTGCGCGATCTGGTGGCGCGCTCCCGCAGCGGCGGTTTGCGCAGCTCGGAAATGACCGATGCCACTATCACCGTGACCAATATGGGTGACCAGGGCATAGAAACCGTTTATGGCGTAATCTACCCGCCGCAGGTGGCGCTGCTGGGTTTTGGCAAAATCACCGAGCGGCCCTGGGCGGAAGCGGGCATGGTCGGTGCTCGGCCCGTTGTGCATCTTACTTTAGCTGCCGACCACCGCGCCAGCGACGGTCATCGTGGCGGGCTTTTTCTCGCTGCCATTGAGCGGCTACTGCAAAAACCGGAGGAATTATGAGCGAGAAAGAATTAAAAGAGACCATCTTAGCCGTGCTGGCAACCATTGCCCCCGAAGCGGATTTAAGCGAAATAGACCCGGATGAGTTGCTGCAAGACGAGCTGGACGTTGATTCTATTGACTTTTCTAACTTTGTGCTGGGGCTTTATAAAAAAACTGGCATAGAGATTCCCGAGCGCGATTACCCCAAGATCTTGAGCTTAAACGGCTGTGTGGCCTATCTACTGGGCAAAGCCGTCGCGAGCTGATAAGGGATGTCCAAAGCTTCAACACGTGAGCTCGAGCATGAACACCGACCGGAGGTTATCCGGGCGCGTTTGGCCGAACTGCGCGGCCACAGTTATTTGGGCGATGCTGTATTGGGTAGTATCGATGGTTGCGTTACCACCTTTGCCGTGGTTGCTGGCTCTGTGGGGGCCGGTTTCCCGGACATTGTAGTGATCGTTCTGGGGGTTGCCAACCTGATAGCCGATGGCTTTAGTATGGCGGTGGGCAACTATCAGGGCACCAAAAGCCAGCGCGAAATTGTAGAAGAAGCCCGGCGCGAAGAAGAGCAGCACATTGAACACATTCCAGAAGGGGAACGCGAAGAAATCCGGCAGATTTTTGCGGCCAAGGGCTTTGCTGGGGAGACCCTGGAAAGGGTGGTCAAGGTGATAACTCAGGATCGGCAGCTTTGGGTAGACACCATGCTGACCGAAGAACTGGGCCTACAAATTGACGGCCCCAAACCGCTACGCGCTGCTTTAGCCACCTTTGCGGCATTTCTGCTAGTAGGCGCCATCCCGCTGATACCGTTTTTTATTTTTGCCCTAAACCAGGGACAAACCTTTGCCCTAAGTGCTGCCATGACGGCGCTGGCCTTTTTTGGCGTTGGCGCTGTCAAAGGGCTTGTTATAGGACGCTCGGTGTTAAGAGCAGGTATAGAAACCTTATTAGTCGGTGGAGCCGCCGCCACCTTGGCCTTTGTGGTGGGTTGGTGGCTAAGGCGGGCATTTGGCGCTTAATATATACGGCGAGCTTGCGCATTATTTGCCCTTAAGCAGTGCCGCCAGGCCAAGAACCTCGTGCCGCCGTCCCGAATAAACAAGCCCCCGATGACCAATGCGTTTTAGCATTTCCCGCATATAACGGTCGGTGGCCAGCACGTCTACATAGGGTGCTATGGTGGCGGCCATCAGCAAATCGGCTAAGTCTGAGGGCCGGGCATAACGTTCGGGCTCGAGCGAGCGAAAGGCGAGCAGCCGGGCTAGCAATTGGATAAAAGGTGGTTGAGGTGCTTGGGACTCATAATTCAGCAGCTTGTAAAGGGTTTTTCTGGCCTGCCAGGAGCGCTCCAAAAAACTGCCGTAGAGTTCTAGCTCGACAATACTTTGCAAAGGGGTCAACTCAGCGCTTTGCTCCCAGTTGCCGCCGCGCCACAATAGATCGTCGCTGCTAATGCTCTTGCTGGCCAGCTGCCTTTTGAACACCTCTAGCCAGGGTCGTACCCAGTAGCCTTTAGAGAACTGTGTAAACAAAGTCTTAAAGATAGGCAGCAAATAGCCGCCTCTGAGCTCGAGCACGTGAAAAGGACTCGGCGGAATCAGCGCATCACTGTTTTTAAGGGCTTCATAAAGCAGTCCAAAATGTTCATTGCCCGCTTGCCCCAACAGGAATTTAGCTATGCGCGAAGCGTAGTTTTGATCAAGGTAGATAAGCATAATAATTGTGAAAGATAGTTACAGTGGTAGCAGCTCAAGGCCATTGTAACGACTGGAAAGTTCATAAAAACAGGACATCTGCCTCTGGTAAAGCTTTACTTAGCCTTTTATGCTAAGTTCCAAGCTACCCTTATCATAGTCCCCGGTGCTAACGGCTAAATAAGCAATTAAAGGCCAATTGGGAGAACGGCATTTGGCTCTAAGTAAAAAAATGAGGTGATGTTATGATCGGGAGCGAATATTTCTGGCCTTACTTAATATCAAACGTCATAGCCGTCTTGCTTCTCTTAGTCGCCTGGTGGTGACCGCGTGTGGTGCGTTATCTGTTCGCAGTGGTCTTTTTTGCGGCCAGCATCGTCAACACCATAATCGCCTTGACAGACCCAAACGCATAAGTTGAAGTTTATGGGGAATTCGCCGTGCTGAACATCTACCAGAACTTTATCTACGGCTTTTTCAGCGAGTATACGATTCCTCTGGTCTTGCTCATTGCCTTAGGCCAGCTTGGTATAGCGGTCTTTCTTGCTTTTGGCGGGCCGCTATTGACCGTGGGTGTGTTCGGCGGCATAGTTTTTTTGCTGGCCATCACACCGCTAGGGTTTGGTTCGGGGTTTCCTTGTACGCTTATCTTAGCCCTTGCCCTTGGGGTAATGCTTTGGAAGTTACGCCGCTTGGAGATGCAGCCAGGGACAGGAACCTGCAAGCTATCCCACATTTAAGCTAGAAAAGAGAACGTAAAGTCGCCATGATCCTGCTTATCAAGGTTTTACACTCGCTGTTTTACATCTTTATGTCGCTGTGCATTTTTTACTTGTACTACGCGGGCATAACGCAAAGCTACGACTGGAAGCTGGCCGTGGCCGCCGCAGCGATTTTGCTCGAGCTGGTCGTATTGCTGCTAAACGGTGGGCGCTGTCCCTTGACCAAGTTGGCCAAAAGCCTAGGTGACGAAACCGGGGACGACCTGATTGCCGACTTGTTGCTGCCCCGCTGGGCGGTACCGCTTACCGTACCCACCTGTGCCGTGCTGGTCGTTGTTGCCTTGTTGCTGCTAACGGTGCAGTTTTTGCGTTTATAACTAACGTCGTTTGCCACTCGAATCCGTAAACGCCGTGCCTGACGCATCAATCCTTTCAAGAGTCCCAAACCTGCTGTTTTATGTACGTCTAGCACGCTGTTTTCGACAGGTAGCAAACGAGGTAACTAGGGATTCAGTACTTTGGTACAGGGAGGCACAAATGCAAAGCAGACCTTTTGGCAAGACCGGCGAATCGTTTCCCATTCTCAGTTTTGGCGGTCAGCGCATTGTAGACGCGCATAATTGTACAGAAGACGAGGCCATAAAAATCGTCAATACCGCCATAGACCGGGGCATTCGCTATTTTGACACCGCCTGGGTTTACTCCGATGGCCAGGCGGAGACCCGGCTGGGTAAAGTGGTCAAACACCGCCGATCAGAGATGTGGCTGGCCACCAAAACCTACGACGGCAGTCATGACGGCGCTCGTCGCCAGCTCGAGCAGAGCTTAGGCCGTTTGCAGACCGATCACATAGACGAATGGCGTTTGCACAATATCTGGGATTACGCCCGCTTAGACGAGTTTACCAGCAAGGGTGGAGCGCTGGAGGCGGCTATAAAAGCCCGTGAAGAAGGGCTGATCCGCTATATCAGCATCAGCTGTCACACCGATCCGCAAATCTTATTAGAGGCGCTAAAGCGCTTTCCCTTTGACAGCGCGTTAATAGCCGTTTCGGCTTTAGATCACTTCATCTTGAGCTTCGCCGAGGAGTTTTTGCCGCTGGCCAACGCTAAAGGGGTGGCTACTATCGGCATGAAGGTGCTGGGTCTTGGCAGCCTTACCCATGAGGTAGAAAGATCGCTACGCTACGCTTTTAGTTTGCCGCTCAGCACGGTGATTGTGGGCATGGAGACGATGGCGCAGCTAGAGCAAAACTTAAGCATCGCCGAGAACTTCACCCCTATGACCGATGAGGAACGCTTGGCATTTTTCAAAGACATCATGCTGCTGGTCAGACCGCAAAATATGCGCTGGAAGGCCGCCGATTGGAATGACCCCAGAGAGTGGCTGCCGCGCAACCGAGGGCGGTAACTGCAACTGTCCTAATGCTGTAAGCGGTAAGTTAAAAAATGGCGGTGTACCAAAAACAGTTGGTGGTGGGTGGTTTGTAGTTAGTAGTTGGTGGTTTGTGGTAAGTGGGAAAAACATTTCTATAAAGTCCCTCACCGAGTTCTTTTTGGGCGTCAGCGCTTAACTGACAAATTCCCGTTGCCTGAATGCCACCTCTGGAAAATCTCTAGTTTCTACCTTCTACCAACTACTTTCCACTAACCGCTTTTTACTTTTCACTTTTTCCTGAAATGCCCAATTTGGGACACCTTCAAAAAAATTGACAAGGCCGCCCTACGTTGAAAGGAAATGGATTTGGACGGCCCTGTCTGTGGTCGGCTTCTTAGAGCCCGCTCCCATTTGCCCTCCCCGGCTATAAATAGCCTGGTTGAGCTTAACGTCTGTGTTGTTACAAAATTCTTACAGTCCCCGCCCCACTAAAGCCGTAAGACCAATTAAGATTGAGGATAAAAACTTAGGACTCAAAATTCGCTCCCCAATTTCCGTTCCTCCGGGGGACGTTTGGCTCTAGCGACGCCCGGATGTGGGTAGCAGAATAAGACTGGTAAAAACTGTGAATTTAAGGCTCGATAGAGGTGCTCGAGCAAAAATACCCTCAGTTCTTGAGAAAGGAGCTGAGCCATGGTGCAGATTCAGAAACAGCTACTTATTTGGGCTCCACTACACGAAGTCTATGAGTTGGCTCGCGACCCCAAGCGCTGGGCACTGTGGCTTGTCGGTCTTAGCGAGCCCAAGAGTTTAGTCGGCGAGGGCGAAGTTGGTACCGTGAGCGCGCACGACTATCTGCTGATGGGCAAGCCCTTTCCGGTTATATATACGGTCTTGGAAGATTGCGTTACCACCAGGGGGGCATATTGGCGCACCAAGATAGAAGGCCCCTTTGCCGGAGAATACAGTTGGAAATATTTTCCCAAGCGTGGTGGTACCAAGGTGAGTGCCGAGCTTTCTTATACCGTGCCAAGGACGACTGTGGGCAAAGCCGCCGATCCTTTGGTGGTTGAGCGCTTGCAAGAAAGGGCGCTCGAGCACTCGCTGACAAATCTGAAGATGATCTGCGAGAAGTCGCAAGTCGCGTCCTGATAAGCTTTTAAGCAGATCATGCCCACAGAGGTGATGATTATGCCTGAAATTCATAATGTGCTGGTGGCAAACCGTTTGGATGAAGTTGCCTTGCTCTTAGAAGAGCAGCACGCCAATCCTTTTCGGGTGAACGCTTACCGCCGCGCTGCTATGACCTTGCGTCGTTTGCAACAGCCCGTAACCGAAATTCTCTACAGTGCAGGCTTAGAAGGGCTCATGGCGCTGCCGGGTATTGGTGAGAGCATCGCCCGCTCGATTCGCGCCCTTGTTATCACCGGCAGGCTGCCGATGCTCGAGCGTCTGCGAGGTGAGAGTAACCCGGAAGAACTGCTCATGTCGGTTCCGGGCATCGGGCAGAAAACCGCCGAGCGTTTACACGACGAGTTGGGTATTGAATCTCTTGAAGAGTTGGAGATGGCCGCGCACGATGGCCGCCTGCACGACCTTGCGGGTATCGGTGAGAAAAAGCTGGAGGGTGTTCGCGACAGTTTGGCAACGCGCTTGGGCCGCGTGCGGCAACCGCGCGGGATAGGGATTGCCGAGGAGCCTCCGGTGGCAGACCTCTTAGAGGTGGATCGTGAGTACCGGCAAAAAGCTCGAGCCCATAAACTGCGCACCATCGCACCCCGGCGCTTTAACCCTGGCGGTGAAGCCTGGCTGCCGATTTTGCATACCTACCGCGGGACGCATGAATACACCGCATTGTTTTCGAATACCGCCCGGGCTCACGAACTGGAAAAAACCCGCGACTGGGTGGTGCTCTATTGCGATCAGGGTAGTGGCGAGCGGGTCTACACCGTAATCACAGCGGCTTGGGGATCGCTAAAGGGCAAGCGGATTGTGCGAGGCCGTGAAGCCGAATGTCGGCAGTATTATGTCGCTCGCCCCGTATCGGAGCGTGAGAAAAGCTTGTCATAAAACCCGATTGTGGTTTGGGGAAGAGGTGGCTCATGCAAAGCTTGACCAGGGCGCTGATTTTGGTGATAGCGCTGCTTGCCGGCTCCTATGTGCAGGCGCGAAGTCATTTAAAGAAAAAATTGCCCGGTAGCTAATTTATTTTCCGCTTTAGCCGTAATTGAGAGGAGGTGACTATGCGCAAGGCATGGGCTGCAGTTTTAGCCGTCATGCTGGTTCTAGCTCTCGTCGGCTGTCCTGCGCCCGATAACGGTAGTGGATCACCTGCTGCCGTTTGGGACAGCGCGGTCTGGGACCAAGCCAGTTGGCAGTAATTAAATTACGGGCATTGAAAGTTGGTTGTATATGAAACGCAATCACAAAATGTACTTATTCTTAGTGCTTGCACTTTTGACATTCGGCATCTGGGCTGTGGCAATCGACTTGCCAAACATCTTTCAAGCTGGCGAGACCATTCGCTCAGCCGAAGTCAATGCCAACTTTGAAGCGCTAAATGTCGGCAAACAAGAGCGCGTGATAGACAGCTGTCCTGCCGGCTCGTCCATTCGCCTCATTAAAGAAGACGGCAGTGTGGACTGCGAAGTAGATGATCTTGGCACCCCTGGTGCTTCGGGTGTTGACTCGCTAAACGCCATGACCGGGGCAATCGTTCTGCAAGCTGGTAGCAACGTTGCCATTGATGACAGCACGCCGGGGCAGATCGTGATCAGCGCAGCCGGTGGCACTGGTGGCAGCGGTGATATCACCGCCGTTACCGCCGGTACCGGGCTTGCTGGCGGCGGCCAAAGCGGAGACGTTAGCTTGTCCATCAGTGCGTCTTATCAATTACCACAGAGCTGTAGCAGCGGCGAGATCACCGAATGGAACGGTTCCGCCTGGGTTTGCGGCACCGATGACGTAGGCGCTGGCGGCGGCGGTGGCGACATTACGGCAGTTGCTGCGGGTGCCGGTTTAAGCGGTGGCGGCACAAGTGGCGACGTTATGCTTTCCGTGGCTGGCGCTGGCATAACTACGGCTATGTTGGCGGATGACTCCGTGGGCAGCGCCAAGATTATCGACGGCGCTGTGGGACCGCAGGACTTAGCTAATGGCGCAGTGCGCAAAGACAATATCGCTGCTGCGGGAGCGGATCCGGGGGAAGTGCTTGGCTGGAACGGCAGCAGCCTGGTCTGGCGAGACGTTGCAGGTTTGAGCTTGCCTTATGCGGGTAGCACCTCCACATCAAGCAGTACCAATGCTTTCTGGGTTACTCATAACAACGGGGGTACTTCTGGGCTTTTCCTTAGCTACGCTACAGCTGGCAATATTCCCGCCTTGCGTGGGCAGAACAACGGCTCTGGTTATGGCGTGTATGGACAAACCAGTGGTAGCTACGGTGTTTATGGACGCAACTTAGGCGGTGGCGACGGCATTCGTGGTGACAGTACCAGTGCCAACAAATCCGGTGTTTACGGTCGAGGTGAAAACAGTACCGGCTATGGCGTTTACGGCATCAATGTGCCTACCGGTAACCATGGCATCCTTGGTATACCTGGTTCAGGCGTTTATGGCGTGGGCAATGGTGCCAGCCACGGTGTCATTGGGCAAGCAAACGGCAGCGGCAACGCAGGACAGTTCTTTGGTGATGTCAGCATTACCGGTAACCTTACTAAAGCCAGTGGCTCCTTTATGATCGATCACCCCTTAGACCCCGAGAACCAATATCTCTCGCACTCCTTTGTCGAATCGCCGGACATGATGAACATTTACAATGGCAACATCACCCTTGACGAAAACGGCGAAGCCTGGATAGAACTGCCCGAATGGTTCGAGGCGCTAAACCATGACTTCCGCTATCAACTCACCACCATTGGTGGCTTTGCGCCGGTTTATGTGGCGCAGGAGATAGAGAAGGGGCGCTTCATGATTGCCGGGGGCACAGCCGAGATGAAGGTTTCCTGGCAAGTGACCGGCATCCGCCAAGACCCCTACGCCGTGGCTAATCCTATTCAGGTCGAACAGTGGAAAGCCGAGGCCGACCGAGGCTTCTATCTGCATCCCGAGGCCTATGGCTTGCCAGCGGAACTGGGTATTGGCCGGGCGCAACCGGCAGAAGGTTTTGTGCAAACCACACCCTAAGGCCTTTGTGAGGTTTGGAGGCTAAAGAAAAAGATCAAAACAAGGAAATGCCTGCCCGAAACTGCTTGGCGGTTTTAGCGCAGCAACTCAAAACTGGCTGTTTTACCAGCCAGTTTTGGGTTTAGGCTTGTCGTTACGAGACTCCTGGCAAGGGGATGCCCCAATCCCGGTTTGGGAAGCTTGGAAGATGATGTAAGGAAGTGAGAAATACTTAATATAGGGTGCAAACCCTTACAAAATTACGCCAGCACGCGCTATAAAAAGCCGCCAGAGACCAATGTCCCGTTTTGAGAGGGGCAAATGCCAGCAAAGGCAAAATAAAAAAGTGGGACGTTCGTCTCTAATTTCTAAAGATTAAAAAGCTTATCCTAAAAGCGAGAGAAGTAAAAGTTGTGGGTGGACTATAGGCCCCATGGAAAGCCGAAAGGAGGACTTTCGGTGGCTAAGGTAAGGCTCGAGCAGGTCACAAAACGCTTTGGGACGGTCACGGCGGTCAAAGACTTTAACCTGGAGATAAAAGACAACGAATTTATTGTCATTGTCGGGCCTTCGGGCTGTGGCAAGACGACCGTGCTGCGCATGATTGCAGGCCTAGAGGAGGTCACCGCATGGTTTTTCAGAACTATGCGCTCTATCCGCACATGAGCGTGCAGCAAAATCTGTCTTTTGGCCTGCGCTTGCATCATATTGCCAAGGCTGAGCTTACTCAGCGCGTTCATGAAGCGGCGGAAGTCTTGCAAATTGATCATCTGTTGGAGCGTCGCCCTCGGGAACTCTCGGGTGGTCAGCGTCAGCGGGTGGCGTTGGGTCGGGCTATTGTGCGCAAGCCCAAGGTATTCTTAATGGACGAACCACTTTCCAATTTGGACGCCAAGTTGCGGGTAGAGATGCGCGCCCAACTGTCTCAGCTACATCAGCGTTTGGGAGTCACCACTATTTATGTCACTCACGATCAGGTAGAGGCCCTGACCATGGGCCATCGCATCGTGGTGATGAAAGATGGCCTCATTCAGCAAGTCGATACGCCGATCAACCTCTACAACAAACCCGTCAGCAAGTTTGTGGGTGGTTTTATGGGCTCACCGGCCATGAATTTTCTGGCCGGCACAGTGCAGGAAGGGCGTATCAGGGGCGGCGGTTTCGATGTTAAGCCGGACGTCGAACTGCTTGAGAAACTTCGCAAATACAACGGTAAAAAGGTTTATCTGGGTATCCGCCCCGAAAATTTAGGGCTTAAGGGTGCGACGGACATTCCCGAAGCGGACAATTTGATTAGAGCTAAAGTCAAGCTGGTCGAGCCGATTGGCGCCGAAACGATCATCATTGCCGCTGTCAATGGCGAGGACCTCGTAGCACGTGTAGAGGCTGAAGTGGCAGTTAAGATGGGTGATGAAGTTGAACTGCTGGCCAAGCCCGGTAAAGTACAGGCCTTTAGTTTTGAGAATGAGCGCAATATCCGCTATGAAGATCAATTTGACGAAAAAAGGGCCGTGATTACTGCTTGAATTACAAGAAGGAGGGAGCCGTGTACAAACACATTCTTATGCCCATTGATGGAAGTAGCTGCAGCGAGCATGTCACTGCACAGGGATTGGCGCTGGCTAAGCTGTTTGGAGCCGACGTGACCTTTTTGTATGTGCTGGAAAACCCTATCAGCCATATTTATGCCGCTCCGGAGGGTGTGCCTTATGCGCTCGAGCTCTACGAGGATCTAAAAAAGACCGGCCATGCGGCACTTGAAAAAGCTGACTCCCAGGCAAGCGAAGCGGACGTGCCTGCTAAGACGCTCTTGCAAGAAGGCAGCAACCCTACCCAAACCATCTTAAGCGCCGAAGAAGACTTTGACCTGATCATCATCGGTACACACGGGCGGCGCGGTTTTGACCGCTGGGTGCTGGGCTCGGTGACCGAAGGTTTGCTGCGCAAGTCCTCAAAGCCGCATCTGGTTATTCGTTGCCCGGAGGAGTCTGAGTAAAGAGTAGGTGGAAAAAACCTTTTTAGAAGGTCTTGCCAACGGAGTTCTTTTTGGGCGTCAGCGCTTAACTGACAAATTCCCGTTGCCTGAATGCCACCACTGGGAAACCCCTACTTTCTCCTTTTTACTTTTTACTTTCCCCTCCATTGCGTCATCTGGCCTGACTAGCAGCTATTATTTGCTTATCAACAAATTGACTTGACCCCAACTAAGATGGCTTTTCTAGAGCTAACAGCGGCTGGATGATTTGGGTGAATGCTATATTGCTAGTGCAGGAGAAGGGAAGAAGTTTATGTCAAGTTTAAGCGTGCTCATTCCGCTGGACGGGTCTGAGTTTAGCCGCTCGGTATTGCCCAATATCATTCATTTGTTTAACCCGGAACATTATCAGCTAACCCTTTTACGCGTTGGAATCATGCCCGAGGGCGCGGTGGGCAAACCACCCAGACCACTGACTATCGATGGGTCACGTCTGATGGGTTATGGCTCGGAGGCCGACGTGGAATTGACTCGACATCCGGTTTATGCCAGTCAGGCTTTTGACAGCCTAAAGGCTGAACTTGCCGATAGCCTGGCAAGGGCTCGAGCTTTTTTGGAAGACGCAGGTTTTGCGGTGACGGTGGAAGTTCGTTTTGGCGACGCCGCTAAAGAAATTGTCAACTACGCCGAACAGGAGGCCGTTGACCTGGTGGCCATGGCCACACATGGCCGCAGCGGCCTGCCGCGCATGGTCATGGGCAGCGTGGCCAAAAAGGTTTTAAGGAATTTGCGCATACCGGTGATGATGGTGCGCCCTGCGGCAAATTATGACGAAGAACTGGCCAAGTCAATGACGGCGGTGGCGCCTTAAATAGCTCGTTGCGGTTTTACTAACAGCCTGTTGAGGGGGGCCAAGCTATACTTTGCCAATGTTTGATGTCATCCCCTGTGTCGATATCCAAAAGGGCCGTGCGGTTCGGCTGTTTGAGGGCGACCCCGAAAAGGAAACCGTCTATTTTGAGAGCCCTTTAGAGGCGGCTAAGCGCTGGGCGGCAGGTGGCTGCCGCTGGCTGCATCTGGTGGATTTGGACGCCGCTACAGGGCGCGGCAACAACCGCGAGATCATTGCGCAGATCGCCCGGGAGCTGCCTTGCAATATTGAGTTAGGCGGCGGCATTCGCGATCTTGAAGCGGCCCAGGATTGGCTAAAGCTGGTCGATAGGATTGTTATCGGTACGGCGGCTATAAGCAAGTCAGAGATGATCGAAGCGCTCTTATCCGCTTATGATCCCGCGCGTATCGTGGTTTCTATCGATGCCAAAGACGGCTTGGTCGCTGTTAAGGGCTGGCAGGAAACCAGCACGGTCAGCGCAGTTGATTTAGCTAAAAGAGTGGCCGCGCAGGGTGTGCGGCAGGTGATTTATACCGATGTCTCGCGTGACGGCACTCTAAAAGGTGTTGACCCGGAACCTGTTAAACAAATGCGGCAAGCCTTTGCTCATACCCTTATTGCTGGCGGGGGTGTGGCCAGTGATAAAGACTTAGAGCTTTATGAGCGGCTTGGTCTAGAAGGGGCCATTGTGGGGCGGGCGCTTTACGAAGGGAAGATCAGCTATCCCCGAACTGCCTGAAGTTGAAACTATCCGTCGGGAGCTAAGCCCCTGGTTAACGGGCCGCATAATTCTTTCCGCTAACTTAGTGGACGCTTCCCCAGGACCCAAGTACGCCAATCTGGAGCGGGCGGTTTCTCAGCGGATCATGACGGTAAAGCGGCGCGGCAAGTTTTTGCTGCTGCCCCTGGATAAGGGTGATGAACTGATTGTTCACCTGGGCATGACCGGCATTATCAGCCCCACGGCGCCAAAAAAGCATCTTAGGGTCAAGCTCGAGCTCAACCCGGGAGAAAACTCCACGCTTTACTTTCAGGACACTCGGCGCTTTGGACGTTTCTTGCTGGTTCCGGCAGGACAATATCAGAGCTTGCCGACACTTGCCGCTATGGGGCCGGAACCCTTAAGTAAAGACTTTAACCCCGGACAGTTTCAGAAGGCTTTGCAGGCTTCTGCTACGGCGATAAAAACCTATCTGCTTAGCCAAAAACCCGTGGCCGGTGTCGGCAATATCTATGCCGATGAAGCCTTGTGGCGCAGCCGTATCCACCCACTTAGCCCGGCTAAGCAAGTGGCAAAGCGCCAAATCCCCTTGCTGCTTAACGCCATCAAAGAGGTGCTTACCGAAAGCATTGCGGCTCAGGGCACCACCCTAAATGATTACCGCACAGTAAACGGAGACTTGGGCAGTTTTCGCAATAGATTAAAGGTCTACGGTCATGAAAACGAACCTTGCCCTAACTGTGGTGACGTAATTGAAAGAATTGTTATTGCCGGGCGCAGTACACACTACTGTCCCCGCTGTCAAAAAGCTCATAAAGAGGTGAAAAGATAATGCCGATGCCAGACTCCAAACAGCCTTACCGCAGTGACATCCAGTTGCGTTTTAACGACACCGACGCTTTGGGACATCTGAATAACAGCAGTTTTTTTCTTTATGCCGAATTGGCCCGGATAGAGTTTTTTGGCGCTATTGGCAGCTCGGTTGACGGCCTGATTCTGGCACATATCTCCTTAGACTTTCGCCGCCAGGTGGTTTTTGGCGAGGAAGTTTATGTGCTTACCGAAGTCGAGAAATTAGGCAACAGCAGCATTAGTCTAAAACAGCAGGTTATTGCCAAGGGCAAACTGGCCGCCGAGATTGCCTCGGTGATAGTGCTCTTTGATTATCAAACACAAAAACCCACGCGGATACCCGACGAGTTGCGCGACCGCCTGTTAAGCCCCGTATCAAGCGGTTAAGACCGGCAACTCCTAAGCCCCGATTCGCTTAAGAGTTCTGTCATGGCAATATCAAAAGCCTCGTGTGGCAGTGCCGGCACAATCAGTGCATCACTGGTCACACCGATGAGTGGAATGCCCGGGCGCATAAGCGGCAACAGCCGGTCAAAATAACCCTTGCCATAGCCCAAGCGCGTACCCGCGACATCAAAACAAAGCCCCGGGGTCAAGACCAGGTCCAGTATTTTAGGCTGGGTGAGCACTGCACTCTCCCTGGGTTGTAAATAGCCAAGGGGATGGGGCTCGAGCTCTTCGCTGAGCGGGTGAACCGTCAAACCCCGGTCATGTGGCCAGGTACGGGTCACATAAAACTGCTTATCCGTACTTATTAACTCCGAGAGATCAAATTCCGCATTAAAGGCCAGATAGGTCAGCACATGCTCGGCTTTGGCAAAATCCGGCCAGTCCAACAAATGCTTAACTAACTGCTGGCTTAAGGCCGGAACATCAAGTGTGGCTCGGACCGCCTTGGCCCAGCGCCGCCAGCTTGCTTTCGAGTCCGTCGCCTGGGGCATCTTGGGGGCTATATCTAGGGGCACGCTTTAGTTTAGCAAAGGCATTGTTTTCTCTTGTGGCCGTCACCACCCCGACATAAGGCATACTGTTAGCCATGGCAAACACCAAAACCACCACCGTGCACCATCTGATCGATAAGCGTTTTGTCGGCATTACGCCCGAAGGCCAGCGCGTCATGATTGACGGCGAAGCTCAGGCCCAAACAGGCATGCGCCCTATGGAATTGCTCTTAAACGCTGTGGGTGCTTGCGCTGCTTATGACATCGTCGAGATGCTGAAGAAAAGAAAGTTAGGGATTAAAGCCTACCGCATCGAACTTGAGGGTGAACGCCCGGACGGTGTCCCTGCGCCATATACGCACATTCATGCCAGGCATTATTTTGATGTGCCCGGCTTAGAAAAGCGCGTAGCCGAGCGCTTTGTGGACTTGGGTATGAACAAGTACTGCTCGGTGGCCTCGAGCCTAAAGGCTGAGATTAGCTTTGAGGTGGTGCTCGAGCACGAACGAGTCACCACCAATTAAGACGTTTGCAGGTTAATCTTCCAGGTCGTTTTGGTAATGGACATGACCTTTAGCGGTCGCTGTCCCGGTCTTCACGAATTTGCCGAATTAACTCCTTGGCACGTGCTTCGCTGATGCCCTTAGCCGGCAATGCTGGTTTGTTTTTTCTTAAAGCTGCCAGCTCGTCAAGCAGAGCTTCTGCCGCCCGAGTGTTGGCGGTGTACCACAAATTGTGTATTTTGGTTTGTAAATTATGTCGGGAACGCTAGCTGACAGTTTCAGTACACACAATTTGGGACACCTTCGAGTGTTTGGCGTTTTGCGTGATCTCGATTTCATCACCCAACTTGATCCGCTCGAGCGCTTCGCGCATATGAGCGCGTATTGGTAGTCCTCCAGAGGTAATGTTATAGACTATTCAGATGCTAAAGTGTCCAGCATGTGAAAGTAAAGCAGTTGTCAAGAATGGTCATATTCATAATGGTAAGCAGCGCTATAGGTGTAAAGATTGCGGCAGGCAGTTTG
>JASBUK010000015.1 GCA_030147925.1 Trueperaceae bacterium | reverse complement strand
CTTGACAGACTAGGACTTTCGGATAGACCTTACCGCTCGACAGTAGGCTTCACCCTTCACGTCTACACGACCCTCCTCGCTTTTCAACTTGCTCGTTCAAAGAGATTCATCTTTTTTATCGTCCTTTTCCGAATTGAGGTTAAAAGTGGTTGATAAGGGGTAAGTAGAAAGTGGGAGTTGGAAAGTAAAGATTTTTCTAACCACCCACTACCTATTACTTATCACTATCCCTAAAATCATTTTTACCCCATCCTTCTTCTCAACCGACTTTTCATAAGATCACGAGATTGCCTGTACTGCTTCAGTACATTTGCTAAGATAGGTTACCGATTCCGTTAAAGAGCCGAATCCTATAAGGCTTTTTAATGCGAGTGCAAAGAGATACTGTGTGTAGTGTGGCTTGTCATAATCGTTAGAGAATTTGAATTTGGTATAAAAAGACCCTGGCAGATGGTACGCGCAGGGTGAAAGGACGACCTCTAGAGAGAGTCGCAGGCAAGGTATGAGTGAACAAGAGACGATCAACAGCTCGAGCTTAGCGTTCGCTGAGGCGTTGTACTTCGCGTATCTGGATGACCCTACCTCGGTTCCGGAGACGTGGCGCGCTTATTTCGCCAAACTGCCCAGAAATGGCCTGGCGAGCCGCAGCACGTTGGGGCCGTCGTTTAAGACCCGCAGCCTCTTTCACCCTGCCGAGCGCGCAGCGGGGGAGTTAACGGGTGCGAGTAGCGATGCCGTGTCGCTGCAGTACCGCGTCGATAAGCTGGTGCGCAACTACCGGGTGCGGGGGCACCGCGTAGCCGACTTGAACCCGCTCGGGCGCAGCAAGATAAAGATCCCCGAGCTCGATCCCGCTTACTACGACTTTAGCGATGCGGATATGAGTCGGCGGGTCTTGACGAGCAACTTTGCGAACGCCGAGACGCTCGGTGACGTGGTGTCCGGTTTGAAGAACACCTATTGCCGTAGTATCGGGGTGCAGTTTATGCATATCGATGACCTGTCGGTACGCAAGTGGTTGCAAGAGCGCATGGAGCACAGCCAGAATCGGCTCGAGCTGTCGCGGGATACGCAGGTCAGGATCCTCACCAAACTGACCGACGCTGTTATCTTCGAAGAGTTCATCCAGAAGAAGTACATCGGCGCTAAGAGCTTTTCGCTGGAGGGGGGGGAGAGCCTGATCCCGCTGCTCGATCTGGCTATTGACAAGGCCGGGGCGCAGGGGATTCAGGAGGTGGTGCTGGGCATGGCGCACCGGGGGCGGCTGAATGTGCTGGCGAACATCATGGGCAAGAACCCGCGCGCCATCTTTCGGGAGTTCGAGGATAAAGACCCCAATCTGCACCGGGGGCGAGGGGACGTCAAGTATCACCTGGGTTACAGCAACGATTGGCAAACGTCCAGCGGACGTAAGGTTCACCTGTCGCTGTGTTTTAACCCCTCCCATCTGGAGTTTGTCAATCCGGTCGCGCTCGGCAGGCTGCGCGCCAAGCAAGATCGCAGCGGCGACCTGGCACGGGAGCGAGGGCTGACACTTTTGATTCACGGTGACGCATCGTTTATCGGCGAAGGAGTGGTGCAAGAGACGCTGAATCTCAGCGAGCTCGAGGGGTACCGGGTGGGGGGGACGCTGCACGTCATCGTCAACAACCAACTGGGTTTTACTACCTCCGCGGAGGATGGCCGCTCAACCACCTACGCCAGCGATGTCGCCAAAATGCTGCAGAGTCCCATCTTTCATGTGAACGGCGAGGATCCCGAGGCGGTCGCTCAGGTCATCAATTTGGCCATGGACTTTCGCAAACAGTTTCAACGAGATGTGGTGATCGACATGTACTGCTACCGGCGGCATGGCCACAACGAAGGTGACGAACCGTCGTTCACGCAGCCGCAGATGTACGCCGCCATTAGGCAGCGCCCCACCGTGCGCGAAGCTTACTTAGAGCGCCTCTTGAGCTTGGGCGAGATCACCCGCGACGAAGCCGAACAGATCGTCGAGCTGCGGCGGCAGCACCTCGAGCGGGAGCTGTCGGTTGCTCGCAGCGACGAATTTACCCCACACTACTCGGCCATAGAGGATATTTGGAAGGGATATGTGGGGGACAAAGATGGTGAGGTCAAAGAGGTCGACACTGGGATCGATATCGAGCGCGCCAGGCGGTTGCTGGCAGCGCAGACCGAGTTACCTGCTGACTTTCATATTCATCCTAAGATAAAGCGCGGGATGACGGCACGCAGCAAGATGGCCGCTGGCGAGCGGCCCCTCGACTGGGCCGCCGCCGAGTCGCTGGCGTTTGCCAGCTTGCTGACCGAGGGAGTGCGGATCCGCATGAGTGGTCAAGACAGCGAGCGGGGCACGTTCAGCCACCGGCACGCGGTGCTGCACGACGCCGAGGACGGCCATGAGTTCATGCCGCTCAGACACGTGGCGGACGATCAAGCACCGGTCGAGATCTATAACAGCCCTCTCTCGGAGGCCGGTGTGCTCGGTTTCGAGTATGGCTACAGTTTGGACTGCCCCGACGGTTTGGTGATCTGGGAGGCGCAGTACGGCGATTTTTACAATGCTGCTCAGGTCATCGTCGATCAGTTCATCGCGTCAGCCGAAGATAAATGGCGCCGCCTCAGCGGCCTCGTGATGCTCTTGCCGCACGGCTTTGAAGGGAGCGGTCCCGAGCACTCCTCGGCGCGCCTGGAGCGCTTTTTAATGCTCGCCGCCCAGGACAATATGCAGATCGTCAACCCCACGACGCCGGCCCAGTACTTCCACCTGTTGCGCCGTCAGGTGCTGCGCCGCTGGCGCAAGCCCCTGGTGGTCATGTCCCCTAAGAGTCTACTGCGGCACCCCCGGGTAGTTTCGGAGCTCGAGCACTTCACCGCGGGGCGTTTTCGGCGCGTGCTGGGGGACACGGCGACCGATCCCGAAGAGGTTAAGCGCCTGCTACTTTGCAGCGGCAAAATCTACTATGAGCTCGAGCAGGAGCGCCAGACGCTGGGACGTAAAGATGTCGCCATAGTGCGGCTCGAGCAGCTCTACCCACTCTCGAACGAGACGCTGCACGAGGTGCTGGCGCCCTACCAGGACGGTATCCCCAGCTATTGGGTGCAAGAGGAGCCTGAAAACATGGGGGCGTGGCGCTTCTTGAAGGTGCGGTGGGGAGATAAGCTCTTCGACCGTCTGCCCTTTCACGGTATCTACCGCCCGGCATCTGCGAGCCCCGCGACTGGCTCGAGCAGCAGCCACAAGCTCGAGCAAGCGGAGCTGATCAAGGCGGCGTTCGCCGGCGGCGACGAGGCGTGAGGCCGCGACGGCTGAGGCATGGCCAACAGATACACGACATCACCCGCACGACACCCGATAAACGACATTGTGACGAAGCGAGGTAGGCATGGCTGTTGAGTTAAAGGTCCCCAGCGTGGGGGAGTCGATCACCGAAGTTTTTATCGGCGAGTGGCTTAAACAAGAGGGCGAACGGGTTGAAAAGGATGAGCCGCTGGTCGAAATCGAGACCGACAAGGCGACGCTGGAGGTGCCGGCCAGCGTGTCGGGAACCCTCAGCAAGGTGCTCAAAAAGCAGGGGGAGAGCGCCGAGGTCGGCGAGGTGATCGCGCATATCACCGAAGCGGATGCGGCTACGGGTGAAGATGAGGCTGAAGCTTTCTCAGGCGCTTCCGAAGCAGAAGGCGCGCCTGAGGAAGACGTTAACGCCGAAGAAGGGGCGGAAGCGCAACCCAAAGAAGACAAAGCGGCAGAGGATAAGAAAAAACCGGCTCAACAAGAACCAGTTGAAGAAGCTGCCGAGGACGACGCTGAGGCCGAACCCCGCATCATGCCGGCGGCCCAGCGGCTCCTGGACGAGTACGGGCTCTCCCCTGGCGACCTGCGTGGGAGCGGTCCCGGCGGGCGCATCCTGAAAGAGGATGTCGAACGCCATTTGGAAAAAGTGCAAGCGGTGAGCGAGGGAACCAAGGAGGCCCCGGCGCCAAAGGAGCGCACAGCGCCTGCCGGCCGGGTCGAGGGGGAACGCGAAGAGGAGGTCGTGCCGATGAGCCCCCTGCGGCGCACCATCGCCCGCCGCTTGGTCGAGGCGCAGCAGACCGCCGCTTTGCTCACGACCTTTAACGAGATCGATATGACGAATACCATGGCTTTGCGCAGCGAGTACAAGGGGATGTTCGAACAGCGCTACGGCATCCGCCTGGGTTTCATGTCGTTTTTTGTCAAGGCGGCGATCGACGCTCTCAAGCAGTTTCCGGCCATCAACGCCGAAATTCGCGACGACGACATCGTCTATAAGAATTACTACGATATCGCCATCGCCGTATCGTCCAAAAAAGGGTTGGTGACGCCGGTGATCCGCGACGCCGAACGCCTCAGCTTCGCCGAGGTCGAAAGCACCATCGCCGACTTCGGTGAGCGCGCGCAAAACAATAAACTCAGCCCCGAAGAGCTGCAGGGGGGGACTTTTACCATTAGCAACGGCGGGGTGTTCGGCAGCTTGATGAGCACGCCGATCGTCAACCCGCCGCAGAGCGGCGTGCTGGGGATGCACGCGATTCAGCAGCGCCCCGTCGCCATCGACAACCAAGTCGAGATCCGTCCGATGATGTACGTAGCCCTGACTTACGACCACCGCATCGTCGATGGGCGTGAGGCGGTGACATTTTTAAAGCGCATCAAAGAGGCGATCGAAGCACCGGCGCGCATGCTGCTGGAGATTTAAGGCTGGTTGTTGGTCGGGGTGGTCTGAGGGGGCTTCACGTCTGGTGTTGCGCAAGAGCGTGATATCAGGTTTGACCGTGCGTCGCAGTTAGGGGCAGTGCGAAAAGCGAGCTAAGTTCAGCAAAGGAGTGAGAGGTGACCGAGCACGATCTGATCATTATCGGGGCGGGACCCGGCGGCTACGTTGCCGCGATCCGGGCGGCGCAGCTAGGTTTCGATGCCGGCGTCGTCGAGAAAGAGGAGGCGCTAGGCGGCACCTGCGGGCGCATCGGCTGTATCCCTAGCAAGGCGCTGCTCGAATCGAGTGCGCGCTACGCCGAGGTGCAGCACGACCTAAAAGCGCACGGCATAGACGTTTCCGGCGTCAAGCTCGACTTAAAAAAGATGATGGCGCGCAAAGACCAGGTGGTGAAGAGCAATACCGATGGGGTGGCGTACCTCTTTAAAAAGAACAAGATCACCCGCTACCGAGGGACGGGGGAGATCACCGGCAGCGGGCGGGTGGTCGTTCACGGCGACGACGGCGACGAGGAGCTCGCTGCCGAGCGCATCATCATCGCCACCGGAAGCCGTGTCGCCCCCCTGGCCGGAGTCGAGTTAGACGGTGAGCGGATAGGGAGTAGCACCGAAGCGCTCAGCTACCCCGAGGTCCCTCGGCGGCTGATCGTGATTGGTGCAGGCTACATCGGGCTCGAGCTCGGTTCGGTGTGGGCACGCCTGGGGGCCGAGGTGACGGTCTTAGAGTACCTGGACCGCATCCTGCCAGGGATGGACGCCGAGATCGCCAGAGAGGCGCTGAAAGTCTTCAAGAAGCAGGGGCTCACCTTTCATCTGGCGAGCAAGGTGACGGGCGCTAACGTCGCGGGGGGTGAGGTCACGGTCGAGGTCGAGGGGATGGAGCCGCTGGTCGGCGACCGCGTGCTGCTGGCGACCGGACGGCAGCCTAATACCGAGGGACTCGGTCTGGAACGGCTCGGCGTAGCGCTCGACGAGCGTGGCCGCGTTAAGGTGGATACGCACTTCCAGACGAACGTTGCCGGCATCTACGCCATCGGCGACGTCATCCCCGGCCCGATGCTGGCGCACAAGGCCGAGGAGGACGGTGTCGCCTGCGTGGAGATGATCGCTACCGGGGTCGGACACGTCGACTACAGCGTCGTTCCGGGGATCGTCTACACCGAGCCTGAAATCGCCGCCGTCGGCAAGACCGAGGAGCAGCTAAAAGAAGCGGGGATCGACTACCACAAGGGGGTCTTTCCCTACCAGGCCAACGGCCGCGCGAGGGCCTTAGGCCACACCGAGGGCAAGGTCAAGGTGTTAGCCGACGTCAAGACCGACCGCGTCTTGGGCGTCCACATCGTCGGCGTGCACGCGGGCGATCTGATTGCTGAAGCGGTGGCGGCAATGGCGTTCGCCGCCTCGGCGGAAGATATCGCCCGGACCATCCACGCGCACCCCACCTTGGCGGAGGCCCTCAAGGAGGCGGCGCTGGCGGTGGAGGGGCGCGCCATTCACATTTAATATAATTTCCTGCCAATCACCAATCCTATGCTAAGGTTGCAGGCCACCAATGAAGGTGTGAGCCTGAATGAGCTCAGGACGAGACTGGAGATAGGCACACTGCTCATCGAGGCGCTGCCAAAGATCGGCTTCATCGACAGCTCTGCCGTTGGCCACCGCAGCATCAATGAGGGATCGGACACGCTCGAAGCGAAGCCGTAAAGCATGCCCATTCAGGTGGGATCAGGGCTTGCCACGGTGGCCTTAGGCTCAAGGTGCTCGAGTTTAAAAAGAAAACCTGCATGGTGGAGGCTTAGTGCTTGATCATGGCGTTCTTAAACACCTAACGATACTTAAACATTACCTGCTTTATCGCGTTTAGCAAGAGGCAAACGCCCCCATAAAAAGCGCTAAAAGGGCTGGGTGCAAGAGGGTGTTTAAAAAATTATGAAGAGTATAGATGGATATATTGACATATTTCGATATATCTATTAAACTATAGCTATGAACTACGAGGACTTAGCCACCAAACTAAAAGCACTCGCCGATCCAGTAAGGCTGAATATCCTCGAGTTCTTACGCCAGCCCATTGAGAGCTGTTGCTCTCAGAGCGATGGTGTCTGCGCTTGCGATTTTGAGACTCTCTTGGGTCTATCGCAGCCAACGGTAAGCCACCACATGAAGCTTTTGGTGCAAGCCGGTTTGGTGCGCTCCGAGAAGCGAGGACGCTGGGTCTACTACGAAATAGAAACAGCGACATTTGCACAGATCAGTCAATATTTGACACATTTCCAGCAGGCAGCATTGGCAGCCCGCTAAATCAGGAGGTAAATGATGATGTACGGTGACACTATGATCGATATGGCCAGAATCCATGTAGAGCAGCGTGAACAGGAAGCCCAGACCCACCACCGTGTTGCGGAGGCTTTTAAGGCACGTCGAGCTGCTGAGCGCTGGAGTCCATTTAAGTTATTCCAGCGAAACATGCGCGCCAAAGGTCCCCAGGCCAACTGTTGTCCGGCAGGCGCCTAAATGAATCTGCGCGAAAGCGTAAAACGCTACTACGGTGAGCGTATCAGCAAGGGGGAAGGATGTTGTGATCCTTCCCCCGCTGCTTTGGCTCCCAGTTTTGGCTGTGGTGAGCCGACAAAATTTGCGGAATTAAAACCTGGTGAACGTGTGCTTGATCTGGGTAGTGGTGCGGGCTTGGATTGCTTTCGTGCCGCTAAAGCGGTTGGTAATAAGGGTTATGTCATTGGCGTTGACATGACGCCGGAAATGCTAAAGCGGGCCAAGCAAGGCGCACAAAAACTTTCTTTGCACAATGTAGAGTTCCGTGAGGGCTTTATCGAGGACTTACCCGTTGCCGCGGCCAGCATTGACGTGGTTATCTCCAACTGTGTGATTAACTTATCAACCGAAAAACCTAAGGTCTTTAGCGAAATCCACCGGATATTAAAACCAGGAGGGCACCTGATCGTTAGCGATATCTTGCGCAATGGCCCGGGGCTTACTGTTATTCAGGAAGCCGCCTGGTGTGCTTGTGAAGACGGCGCAGAGCCAGCCGAGACTTATAAGCAACATTTGCAGACAGCGGGTTTTGCTGCGATTAGCATAGACCCAGCCGCACCGGAAGTTATGGCAGGGGATACCTATAGCGCTTTGATTCACGCTGCAAAACCTTGATGATCCGCCCTATAAAAGCTGATGACATGGCCGATATGGTCAGGGCTCGAGCCTTGTTGCAGGGCTCGAGCTTGCCTGTAGACGGTATAGATGCCGAGTCTGTGCGGTTGTTTGTGCTGGAAGAAGCCGAGGTCGTCGGCCTGGTGGCCTATGAAGCCTATCTGCCCTATGCACTGCTGCGTTCGCTGGTATTGGCATCATCCTGGCGTGGGCAAGGTAAGGGACGCTTGCTCTTAGATTTTGTGTTGGCTGAGGCCAAGAATCAAGGCTTTAAGGCTGCCTACGGACTCAGCACCACCATCCCGGACTGGTTGCTGCGTTTGGGTTTTAAGGAAATATCGCGGCAAGATTTGCCCGAACAACTCTATGCCTCAAAAGAATTACAGGGAGCTTGTCCGGCCAGTGCCCGGGTCTTTGTTAAATATTTCTAATGCGTGTTTTAGTTCTTTGCACTCACAACTCCGCTCGTAGCCAACTGGCTGAAGCCTGGCTGCGTCACTATGCCCAGGAGCAAGGTCTTGAGCTAGAGATTTGGTCGGCTGGCACCGAAAAAACAAAGCTCAAGCCCGAGGCCGCGCAAGTGATGCGGGAGGTCGGTATCGACCTCAGCACGCACTGGTCAAAGACCTTATATGAGCTGCCTGAGCCCTGGAATTTTGATCTTGTTCTCACCGTCTGCGACCAGGCCAACGAAGCCTGCCCCAATTACCCGCTTAAAACCCAACGTTTGCATAGGGCCTTTACCGACCCCAGCGGCAAACCGCTTGAAGCTTGGCGTCGGGTGCGTGATGAGATAGCGATTATGTCCAAAGAGTTGCTGGCAGCCTTAGCGCAAGGAAAGTCGCTGAATCAATTACCGGATTCTTGAGCTTCTTCGCTTGGGTAACGCAAATCCAAACCGTTATAAAAGTTCATGGCGGGCTCGAGCCCGTTACTAAGTAGCAGCTCCACGGAGTCGGCGGCAGTGCTGATCACGCGCTTTAGCAACTCTGCTTCATCCACCTTAAACCTGCTTAGCACCCAGCGTTCGACCAACCAGCCCTCGGGCGGTCTGCCGATGCCGATTTTTAGCCGCAGAAAGTCAGGACCGATCCTGGCCATAGTGTCCGCCACCCCCTTTTGCCCACCGGCTCCGCCACCACTCTTAAAACGCAGACGTCCCAGCGGCATGTCCAGATCATCGTGGATGATTAGAATCTCTTCGGTACGGGTTTTGTTTTTGCTGGCGTAGGCCTGTACAACTTGACCCGAAAGGTTCATAAAGGTCAGTGGTTTGATGAGCTTTACTTGCTGAAATTGACTTTCCTGGGCCTGAGGGCGCTTGCGAAAATTCAAGCCCTTGCGGCGTGCTAACTCGTCTAAGACAAGAAACCCGGCATTGTGCCGGGTCCCTCGGTAACGTAGCCCAGGGTTGCCCAGGCCGATGATGAGCTTGACTGGTGTCGTCAATCCTGGCCTTCTTCTTCCTCTTCTTTGCCCTTGGCAATGACTTCGGGTTCAGCTTCTTCGAGTTCTTCTTCCTCAACTTCTACAGCGACACGTGGTGGTACTACCGTGATGATGGTCAGTTCACCATCATCGAGAATCTCGGCCTCGGCGGGAAAGAGCTCTTTGAGGTCATTGATGTGCAACGAATCGCCGATATCAAGAGCACTGATATCCACGCTTACAGCGGAAGGAATCAGGCGGGGAATGATGCTGATGTGGATTTCGCGGCGTTTGATGTCAAGCTGACCGCCTTCACGGGTGCCGGCTGCTGTGCCGACAAGCTCAAGGGGGACAAAAACATCAACGGCCTGGCCCGCAGTTACCGCGTAGAAATCGACGTGGAGGGGCTCACGACGGCGCTTGTCCATCTGCACGGCTTTGACCAGCACATCATGGCTGTCACCACCAATGTCCAGATCGATAATGCTGGCGGTTCCCTGCCTACGAAAGACCTTGTCAAAGGCACGTTTTTCAACGCTGATAGGAATATTGACTCCCTTGTTATAGACGACAGCCGGCAAGCGGCCTTCCCGGCGCAGGTGGCTTGATTTGCCGTTTGCGCGTTTTTCTGCTAATAACTTCATACTTCCTCCTGGGCCTGTTTTGCCCTACAGGGCTCTAAGGCTATTTTGGCTTAAAATACTAATCAATCCAAGAAAAGCGAGCTAACCGAACCGTTTTCATGGACGTTGCGAATTGCTGCGGCCAACAGCGAGGCGACAGATAAGACCTTGACACGGTCGTGCCCTCCAGCAAAGGGAATGGTGTCGGTGACATAAATCTGTTTGATCGCCGAGTGGCTGAGACGTTCTAATGCCGGGGGCGTAAAAACAGGATGGGTGGCAACAACGCGCACATCGGGCAAGGCGCCAAGTTGCAAGAGGGCATCTATGCCTCTTACCATGGTGCCTGCGGTGGAGATCATATCATCGATAAGAATTGGACGCATCCCTTTTACATCACCAATGACGTGGGTAACTTCAGTTTCGGTGGGACTGTTGCGGCGTTTATAGAGCATGGCCAGCGGCAAATTAAGATAGTTGGCAAGTCGCCGGGCCTCGGTGGCGCGCCCTACATCTGGCGATACCACCACGGTGTTGCTTAGGTCGGTTTCTTTAAGATGCCCACCCAAAATACCGAGTGCGGTTAGGTGATCTACCGGCACATCAAAAAAGCCCTGAATCTGACCGGCATGCAGGTCAATGGCTATAACCCTATCAACACCGGCGATCTGAATCAGATTAGCCACCAGCTTGCCGGTGATAGGCTCGCGTGGTTGTACCTTTTTGTCCTGGCGGGCATAGCCAAAATAAGGTATCACCGCATTGATACGCCAGGCCGAAGCGCGCCGCAGCGCGTCGGCAAAGACCAGCAGTTCCATAAGATTATGGTTGACCGGATTACAACTTGACTGAATGATATAGCAATCGGCTCCGCGAACCGATTCTTGAATCTGTATCCGGGTTTCACCATCCGGGAATTGCGATACCTTGGAGCTGGAAAGCTCCTGGCCAAAATGTTTGGCGACGGCTTTGGCGAGCGCGGGAGTGGATGTGCCGCTAAAAATCTTTAGCTCTTCGCCGATCACTGTGCTGTACCTGGCTGATGATTTAGGGGGCAAGCTTTTAACAAGGTTAACCTCACTCCAAGGCTTCTGGCTTTAAGCAGCCTAAAAAATGCCAACGCAGAGTATACACGTTAGCTTAGGAAAGATGCAAAAGAGAGGCGTGTTGTACCACGCCCTCTTTTCCTCTTTCCACTTTTTACTTTCCCCTTACCACAGTTCTGACAGTTGTTGCTATCTGGCATATTCCACAGCGCGCGCTTCTCTGACCACGGTTACCTGAACCTGACCGGGATACTCCATGTCCTGTTCAATGCGGTTAGCGATGTCTCTGGCTAAAAGCACCGCCGAGGCGTCATCGACCTTATGCGGTTCGACGATGATGCGAATCTCGCGCCCGGCCTGAATAGCGTAGGATTTTTCGACCCCGGGGAAGCTGGTGGCAATAGTTTCCAGGCCTTCCAGTCTCTTGAGATAGCTCTCTAAGCTCTCGCGGCGGGCGCCGGGTCTGGCCGCGCTGATGGCATCGGCAGCCTGTACGACGATAGGGAAAAGGGTCTCGGCCAAGTCAAGGTCGTGGTGATGGGCAATGGCGTCGATGACTTCTTTGGGTTCGCCAAAGCGGCGGCCCAAATTAGCACCGATCTCGGTATGGGTACCTTCGATTTCCCGGTCGATGGATTTGCCGATATCGTGCAGTAAACCGGCGCGGCGCGCCAAAGTGGGGTCAAGTTCAAGTTCGGTGGCGATTAACCCGGTTAAATGGGCCACCTGAACCGAGTGTTTAAGAACGTTTTGGCCGTAGCTGGTGCGAAAGTGCATGCGTCCGAGCAGTTGCAGCATGCCTGGTTTTAAGCCCACGATATTGGCTTCTAAGGCAGCTTCCTCACCCTTTTCGCGGATATAGCCTTGCATTTCTTGCTGGGCTTTTTGCACGACCTCTTCAATGCGGGCCGGATGGATGCGTCCGTCGGTGACTAGTTCTTCTAAAGCGATTTTGGCAACCTCGCGGCGAATCGGATTAAAGCTGGACAACAAGACCGCCTCGGGGGTGTCGTCGATGATTAAGTCCACGCCGGTTAAGGACTCAAAGGCGCGGATATTGCGCCCTTCACGCCCGATGATGCGTCCTTTCATATTGTCGCTGGGTATGGGCACCACCGAAACGCTGATGGCCGCCGACACTTCGCTGGCACTGCGCTGAATGGCCTGGGCAACGATATTGAAGGACTTGCGTTTGGCCTCGGCATCGGCTTTTTCCAGTTCGGCGCGGATACGCACAGCCTTCTCGCGCTCGAGCTCATGATCGAGCCTGCTTAAGATTATTTCGGTGGCCTGTTCGCGGCTTAGTTGTGCAATTTCATGCAGTTGTTTATCTAGGTTAAGCGACCTTTCCTCAAGTTCGGCGGCGCGGGTTTTGAGCAGCTCAGAGCGATCATTGAGGCGTTGTTCGATATCGTCGAGTTTGAGAGCGCGAGCATCCTGTTGCTCGCCCCGGCGGTTCAAGCGCTCTTCGGTGGATTCAATCTTGTCGCGTTCGCGTTTTAGCTCGTCGCGAGATTCGCGCAAGTCCTGGCGTTCGCGCTCTAAATCCTCACGGGCGCGACTTAGTTCCCGCTCTAAGTTCTGACGACTGCGATTGGTTTCTTGCTCGAGCGCTTCACGAACCCGCTGCGCTTCTTGCTCGAGCCTGAGCCTTTCGCTGTTAAGACGTTCGCGGCCTTCGGCCTCGACAGCCTGGATTCTACTTTTTACTTCGGTTTCGGCCCGGCGACGAATTTCATCAGCCTGGGCTTCGGCTCTGCGGATAATTTCCTGGTCGCGGCGCTGGCGGAAGATCAGAACCAGCAAAGCTCCCACTGCCACGCCTATGAGCAGATCCAGAATCAAGAGCGTCCAGTTCATTATTGTTCGCTACCCACCTCACTGGGCTGATTTGCAGGTGTAGCATAGGACTCGGGGCTGCCCTTAATAGCGGTAATTACCCCTTGTTGCAATTCTTCGATTAGCTCAGGATTTTCGCTTAGGAAGGTGCTGGCTTTTTCTTTACCCTGACCTAAGCGCATTTCACCATAATTAAACCAGGAGCCGGACTTCTGGATGATGTCTAAGTCGCTGGCAATGTTGATCAGATCGCCGAGTTTGTCGATACCTTTGCCAAACATGATTTCGACTTCGGCTTCTTTAAAGGGCGGAGCGACCTTGTTCTTGGTGATCTTGACGCGGGTGCGGTTGCCCACCTTGTCTGCGCCGGATTTGACATCGCCCTTGCGCCGCACTTCCATACGCACCGAAGCGTAAAATTTAAGGGCGCGGCCACCAGGAGTGGTCTCGGGATTGCCGTAGATAACCCCGATTTTTTCGCGTATCTGGTTGATAAAGATGGCGGTGGTCTTGCTTTTGGAAAGCACACCGGTGAGCTTGCGCAGCGCCTGGCTCATCAGCCTTGCTTGCAAACCCACGTGGCTGTCACCCATGTCGCCTTCGATTTCGGCGCGAGGCACTAAGGCCGCCACCGAGTCCACGACCACGACATCCACGGCCCCGGAGCGCACCAGCAGTTCTACGATTTCCAGTGCTTGTTCGCCGGTATCAGGTTGAGAAACCAGCAGATTATCGACATCGACACCCAGAGCCTTGGCATAACTGGGGTCAAGCGCATGTTCGGCATCGATAAAGGCAGCGACGCCGCCAGCCTTTTGCGCCTCGGCCACGATGTGTAACGACAGCGTGGTCTTGCCGCCGGATTCGGGGCCATAGATTTCGACCACTCGCCCACGGGGCACGCCGCCGACACCCAGAGCCAAATCCACCGACATAGAACCCGTTGAAATAACGCCTTGCTCGAGCAGATTGCCTTCGCTGCCCAAGCGCATGATGGCGCCTTTGCCAAATTGTTTTTCGATTTGTAAGAGGGTATTGTCAAGTATTTTTTCGCGTTTTTCGTCCATATGTTTTAGTTAAGCCTCCAGTTAATTGTCTGATTGCACCGGCTCTAGCTGGTGCGCTAACGGTTTCGCTTGTCAGGTGCTTAGCACACCCACATCAGGTTGTTAGCTGTAAGAGCAGAAAATGTAACGCCGAAAAAGTGCTGCGTTCACGAATCCAGGCGCGCCCTAAAGGAGGCAACTGCATGCTTTTTACAGCCCTCCCGCCTGCGCCATAGACCGCCAAGTGAACTTCTCCGACGGGCTTCCCCTCAGTCTGGCTAGGGCCTGCGACCCCGGTGATCGCCAAACCATAATCAGCAGAAAACAGCCGCGCAGCAGCCTCCGCCATGGCCAGAGCAGCCTCTCTAGAAACGCTGCCATGCGCTTTAAGAAGCTCTCCAGGCACGCCAAAAGCCGCCTTCACCTGCGTGTTGTATGCTACCACGCCACCGGGGTAAATAGCTGATGCGCCGGCAACCGAAGTGAGGCTCTGACTCACCATGCCCCCGGTCAGAGATTCCATGGTGGCCACGGTCTTTTTTTGCTCTGTTAAGCGGCGGATGACTAGTTCGGGCAAGTCGTCGCCATCACTACCCCAGATATAGCTCCCGAGGGCTTCTCTAACCTGCGCCAGCACCGGGGCGCTTAAGCGCTCGGCCTCTGTTTGTGTGGCTGCTTTGGCGGCAACCCGCACATGAACACCGTCACGTTTGGCATAGGTGGCCACGCTGGGGTTAGCTCCTAAGGTGAGTGTCGTTAGGCGTTCGGCCAGCTCTGACTCGCCGATACCGTGGGTTTTAAACGTTTTGCTGTAAAATGCGGCCTGTGGAAAGTCAAGGCGGGGAAGGACTTCTTGTTGCCACATCCTTTTTAGTTCTCGTGGCGGGCCGGGCAAAGCCAAAATAATTTTTTCCTGCTGTCGATATTGGGTTTTAACCAGCCAGCCAGGAGCGGTGCCAAGCGGGTTGGCTAAGGCTGTGGCTGAGGGTATCAACCAGGCTTGTTTGAGGTTTTTTTCCGGCATACGCCTGTTAAAGCTGGCAAAGCGGGCTCTTAGTTCGCGCTCGAGCCCTTCATCCACTTGTGGAGTTTGCGCCAACACTTTAGCAATCGCCTCGCGGCTAAGATCATCGTCGGTAGGCCCCAGCCCACCGCACATAACGAGCAGGTCGCTTCTTGATAAGGCTTGTTCGATGCTGTGACTAAGTCGCCCTAAGTTGTCACCCACACGCTGTGACCAGTACACGTCCACACCGCGCTGGGCCAGCTCTTGGGCCAGATAGGCGCTGTTGCTGTCAACAATTTCGCCCAACAGAAGCTCGGTTCCTACGCTTAAGAGTTCTGCAATCATAGTCGACCATCCTTTTATGGTATAGGAAAGGGAAACGAGGAATGAAAATTAGTTTTTAGCCTTGCCCTTGTTTTTCTCCCTCTTTTTTAATTCTCGATAATTGCCCTATTGCGTAGATTTAGCAACGTAGCTGTTATCAGCATAACAAGCCGGATGTAAAGAGCGTTTCGGTGTTATTGACTTTTAATATCAATAACATCCGAGAGCTGCTGACTTAGTCGGGGCTAGACCTAAAGAAAAAAATAGAGAAAAAATAAAGGCGGGCAGTTTACTGTCAACAAGAAAGAAACGTAACTGTATTTAGATGAAAACGGCTTTTGGATCACAAAACAGCAAGTAAGAATTTTGTAAGTGCCGCGGCATTAGGCTTTAGTCAGTTTAGTCTAAGAGCTAAACTGCGAGGGAAACGCTATCCCCTCCACCATCTCCTCTCTGACGACCCCGTGCCCCCCACACGGGGTCGTCGCCTCCCTCATACGGATTTTGCATGAGAAATGCAGTACCCCAACACATAAAAGACTAGTCACTGAGTGCTAATATGCGGTCAGCTGGTCATGTGTGCAAGTTGTTTTTTCAGGCTTTCAAACTGAAAGGATCAATATGAAGGCAAGCACCTTGGGTGATTTACGCATTAGTTCCTGGGTGGCCAAAGCGGGCCGTTCAGTTAAGCAGGAGTTGCGCGAAAATCTGATTTGTCGTTTAAAGGAAGATCGGAAGATTTTTCCGGGTATTGTCGGTTATGAACAAAGCGTAACCCCGCAAATTGTCAACGCAATTTTAAGCCGCCACAATTTTATTTTGCTGGGCTTAAGAGGGCAGGCTAAAACGCGGATTTTACGCCAACTCACGGAGCTTTTGGACGACGAGATTCCCGTAATTGCCGACAGTGAGTTAAACGATGATCCCTTTTTGCCGGTAAGCGCCGAGGGCAAGCGCATTGTAGCAGAAGAGGGTGATGCCACCCCCATAGCCTGGCTATCCAAAGAGGCGCGCTATATCGAAAAACTGGCTACGCCGGATGTGACCGTGGCAGATATTATCGGCGACATCGACCCGATTAAAGCGGCCAAGCTCGGCACCAAACTCGGCGATGAGCGCTCGGTGCATTACGGCCTCTTGCCTCGGGCCAACCGGGGTATTTTTGCCATGAACGAATTACCCGACCTATCCGGAAAAGTTCAGGTGGCTCTGTTTAATGTCATGCAGGAAGGGGATGTGCAGATCAAAGGCTATCCCATTCGTTTGCAGCTCGATGTGATGCTGGTCTTTAGTGCCAACCCCGAAGACTATACGGCGCGTGGTAAGATCATTACCCCGCTCAAAGACCGTGTTGGCTCCGAGGTGCGCACCCATTACCCCTCGAGCTTAGCCCAGGGCATGGCGATCACCGGTCAGGAAGCCTGGTTGCAGCGAGATACGGATGTCAAGCTCCCCGGCTTTGTGGCTGAAATTATCGAAGAAGTGGCCTTTCAGGCCCGGGACGACTCACGGGTGGACAAGCATTCAGGGGTTTCGCAGCGCTTGCCCATCAGTCTTATGGAAAATGTGGTCAGCAATGCCGAACGTCGTGCCTATAGCCTCCACGAAGCTATGCCGATTGCCCGGGTGACTGATCTCTATGCGGCGCTCTCGGCAGTAACCGGTAAGCTCGAGCTCGAATATGAAGGTGAACTCAAAGGTGGTGAAGCGGTAGCTCGTGATGTGGTGCGCCGGGCCATTGGTCAGGTTTTTGGCCGCAGAGCGGTTAATCTGACGACCAATGTTATCGCGGATTATTTTGAGGCCGATAACAACCTTAGATTACCGGACAATATCAAGACCGAAGAGTTGCCACAGTTGATGTCTAGCGTGCCCGGGCTTTTGGATGTCGCGCGCCAGTTGGCCGAAAGTAACGCTCAGAATGATCTTGCCGCCGCTGCCGAATTCGTGCTCGAAGGGCTTTATGCCCGCAAGCAGATTGCCCGCAGCGAAGAGCGCGGTTATAGCGCCGCCGAACCCGATATGAGCACGGCCACGCGCCAGCGCTGGAACTAGTCTAAGCCTGCAACTAAGGGGGATAATAATGCCCACTACCCGCTACTCAAAATACGAAGCCACACTTGATGACCTGGACATGGCCGATCTGATGAAGATGCTACAGGATCGCTTGCTGGAGTCGGGGTTTCAGCGCAATCCCTGGGACCCGGACCCGGATTATCAGCAGACCATGCAGGACCTCTATGAGGCGATTGCCGAGGCGCTGATAAGTAACGAACTGGTTTCCGAAGACATCATTGAGCAGGCCATGGACGCAGAAGACTGGCTGGACTCGAAGTTAGGCGAACTGGTCAAGGAGTTGGCGCAAAGGCTCGAGCGCGAAGGTTACTTGCGTCCACGGGGCGGGCAGGATCCTGGAAACCCAGAAAATCCGGAAGGTGACGAGGGCTCTACGGGCCCTGATCGTGACCCGGGCCGAGCCAGATTTGAACTCACCGACAAAGCCATTGATTTCCTGGGCTATCGCACCCTAAAAGACGTTTTGGGCGGAGCCGGCAAATCCAGTGTCGGCGCTCACGACACCAAGTTTCAGACTACCGGGGTAGAAACCTCGGCAGAGTCGCGCCCTTATGAGTTTGGCGACACCATGAACTTAGACATCAGCCGGTCGTTTCAGAACGCGGCCCGGCGAGGGTTGAGCGAGGGTAAGCTCGAGCTCGATTATGGCGACCTGGAAGTAGTGCAGTCCGAATACAACTCCTCGGCGGCCACAGTGGTGATGCTTGATTGTAGCCATTCGATGATCCTTTATGGCGAAGACCGCTTTACCCCTGCTAAACAGGTGGCTCTGGCATTAGCACATTTGATACGGACTCAATACCGGGGCGACAGCATTAAATTTGTGCTCTTTCACAATTCCGCCGAAGAAATCCCCTTGGCTAAGCTGGCACAAGCACAGGTAGGCCCCTATCACACCAATACGGCGGAAGGGCTGCGTCTGGCGCAAAAGCTCCTAAAGCGGCAGAACAAAGACATGAAGCAAATTGTCATGATTACTGACGGTAAGCCTTCGGCCATCACTTTGCCCAATGGCCGGGTGTATAAAAACGCCTATGGCTTAGACCCGGTGGTACTGGGCGAGACCCTGCGTGAGGTAGGTAGCTGTCGCCGCCACGGCATTCAGGTCAATACCTTTATGCTGGCACGCGACCCGGAACTAATTGCCTTTGTGCAGCGGGTCAGTGCCATGACCAAGGGTAAGGCCTATTTCACCACGCCGCATACCATTGGCCGCTATGTACTGATGGATTTTCAGGCGCGGCGCACCAAGATGGTTAATTAAAGCAGTTGTAAAAAGCTTGTGTGTGAGGTGTGAGGGGTATCACTTCCTAATCCCCGTCCCTCCTTCTGTTTCCCAAAATTGCTTTCTTAAGTCTTCGCGTGGAGAATAAATGTAAAAAGGAGGCTGATGATGCGCTTAAAAATAATGTTTTTGGGTTTGCTGGCTGCGTTGCTGCCGTTTTCGGTTTGGGCACAGGAACCAACTGGAGTTAGTGTTTCTGGTAGCGGAGTGGTTTTTGGCGAGCCTGATCTGGCTAGGGTAGTCTTGGGCGTGGATATGACCGATGCTGATCCGCAGGAGGCTCTTGCCATAGCCAATCGCGCGATGACGGCTGTGCTTTCAGCCGTCCGCGAGGCCGGTGTGGCCGATAAAGATATTGCTACCACCACGCTTGATTTTCGACGGGAGGAACGCCGTTTACCTAGTGGTGAAGTGAGCGAAACCGTCTATCGTGTTCGCAATCTGGTACGCGTTACGGTGCGTGACCTTGACGCACTTGGCGCAATGCTAAGCGCGGCTAGCGCCGCTGGTGCTAACAACATTGGGGGCATTAGCTTTGATTTATCCGACCCCAAAGGGCTCGAGCGCCAGGCCAGGGCCTTGGCTGTGGCCGATGCTCGGCAAAAGGCCGAACAATTGGCCAGTGAAGCGGGGCGTGAATTGGGTGAACTGCTGGAAATCTCTGAATTTGGCGGTGCTCCTATAAATTTTGACGAAGGCTTGGGTCTAAGGGTGGCACAGGCAGCGGTGCCGGTCTCCGGGGGGCAACTGTCGGTACAGGTAAACGTGTCATTGCGCTATGCGCTACGCTGATAAAAAGGATGTCTGAAACTAGTAGAAAACAATCATTAGCAGTGGAGCTATGCTACCGTGAGCGTTATGTCGCTGGAACAAGTATATTGCCTGGCCGCCGAAACGCTACCCGCCCCAGGCCCTCAGGTTTTACCCTTATCCGCAGAGCTTTATAAACAACTTGCTACGACTGGCTCCTTTTTGCCCCGTCGCGAGGTTGAAGACAACGAGCGCTGGAGACAGATCATTCCCTATGCGGTAATTGAACAAGGGGAGCAGGTTTTGTTAGTGGAAAGATTAAAAGCGGGTTCGGAGGCGCGACTTCACCGACTGCTGTCTATCGGGCTGGGTGGGCATATCAACCCGGTCGATCACGCCAATGCCCGCGACCCTATAGAAGCGGCTTTGGCCAGAGAATTGCGTGAAGAGTTGCATATTCGCGCCTTTTTTGCCGAGGCCGTCGGTCTGATTCACCGCCAGGAGAATGCAGTTGAGCGGGTTCACAGCGGCATTTTGTACCGTGTTAAGCCTAAGGGGGAGATAGCCATTCGCGAGACCGAAAAGCTGGCTGGTCAGCTTGTGCCCTGGTCTCGGGCAGATGAACTGTTTACACGTTTAGAAGGTTGGTCTCAGGCGGCCTTGCGCTTTTTGCAAGCACCGCTAAACAAAAAAGAAAAGGGCGAGTAAACCTCGCCCAATTGGGTTGTGCCAGCAGAAGCTTTAGATGACTTGCATCACATAATTGTCGGTGGCAGCTTCTAAGCCCTCAGGGTTGGCTATATAGATGCCGCGTGTGCCGGAAAGCGCACCTTCATTGCGCAGTTCGCCAAGAATGCGTGTGATGGTGACGCGTGAGCTACCGGTAAGCGAAGCCAAGTCTTCGTGGGTTAGAGCCAGCGGTAATTTGATGCCTTCCTGATCATCGGCTGCCTGTCCAAAGCGCTCACACAGACGCAAGAACGCCCGGGTGACACGGGCACCAACCGGAAGCTCGGCGTCATCAATGGCTTCACGGCTACGGCGCAATTGCCGCGCTAAGCTCTGCAGGATGTAGTCGCGCAGTTTGCGGTTGGTCATGGCCTGCTGCGGATCAAGCGGGGTAAGGATAGCTTCGTGAACGGCAATAACGGTTTCAGCGTGTTTTCCGCCGTCAATTGCGGCGATACCCAGGACATCACCGGGGCCGTAAAGATCGGCAATGCGATCACGTCCAAGTGAGGTGGGAACCACTGCTTTTAATATTCCGCTAGTGACAATGTACAGCGAGCTAGCCTCGCGGTCTGCTTCATAGAGGATACTGCCCGGCTCGAGCGTGCGGCTGGGATGAGCAAGAGTGCTAGGCACGATATCCAGGGAGTCATAGCTTTGTTTGGTCGCAATTTCGGGTACGCTCAACATGAGGCCTCCTTCTTCTAATCCAGAGTTAAATACTATGATTTAACCCTACAGACTAAATAGTCTGTTATTTTTACTTTAATTACGGTGACTTGTCTCACAATTTGCTTGGGCTTTGCTTAACATTTAGGGGATAAGACGTCGTTTTAAGCGGTCGAGAGCGTTTATAGCCGGGGCGTAATTTGGGTCTATGGATCGGGCAGCTTCATAAGAGGATTCCGCCTGACTGAAATCTCCTATTGCCTCATAGACTTCCCCTAGGCGGTAATAGGCTTCTACATAGGCCGGAGACGGCAGGCTATCGCCGCCGCCGGTGTCGGTGGCTTCCAATACATCTAGCGCGCTGTTTAGGGCTGCTATGGCCTCCTGATAACGACCCTGATAGCTCAGCAGTCTTGCCTGGTTTAGATGTGGCCAGGGTTCACGCTGGCCTTCGGTGGTTTCTGCAGCGGCGCTAAAGGCACGCAGAGCATCGTTGTAATTGCCCTGTTGCCAGGCTACCCGCCCCCAATCCATGGCAATCTCATAAGAACGGCTGCGCAAAAAAGCGTTTTGTAAAAGCCGCTCCGCCCCAACCAAATCCCCTTCGGCAGCACGCAGCAAACCATTAAGACCATCGAAGCTGGGGCGGGTTTGCGCGCCAAGAAGCCTGAAAGCTTCACTTAGCTGCTGTTTTGCCTGGGCAATATTGCCGGTCAAATACAGCGCATAGCTGTAAAGATAATGAGCTTCGGCGCTATCAGGGTATTCCTGAACGATCTTGGGGCCTTCCACTTGAGCGGCCACCGCGTAGTAGCCCTCGTCGAGATAGCGCTGCATCTCGGTTAATGAAGGTGCTTGTCCATAAGCTAGCGCAAGAGCCGATAGCAGCAACAACAGCAGCCCCTTTGCCAAGGCGTTATACCCAAAAAACCCTTGCCTGTAACTACCTTTAAAGAGCGTTTTGGTGGTATTGACAACTGTCAATACCATCCGAGCAGCGCGAGTAGAAATAAAGACGGTCAGTCTACTGTCAACCAGAATGAAACGGACTATATTGCGCGCAAAAAGTGATTTTTGATTATAAATAGTAGTTCGCTTGCCGAACATATACTTCCCTATGCTTTGATTTAGGGGCGTTGCCCTTATTTGAATATTAGGCTGATATCATGAGACAAAAATAGGAGCCAGTCTCTTATTGACTTAGAACTTGACCCAGCCAGTTAAGGCCCTGACTGGCCCTGTTAGTTAGTGCGGCCAGTTTTTCCGGACAGGGTGGCAGCGGGGTTAGCACCGTGCTGGCCAGTTCATCAACATCAAATGGCAAATCAAAGGCAGGAGCGCCTGCTTCGTCAAGAAAAGCCGCTACCTTGGGGTCATAGATTATGCCACTGAAACCTTTTTCGGCTACCGCAGCCAAGATGAGGCCGTGCAGCCTGGCCGAGACGACATAACGGGTCTTGCTTAACAGAGCTAACATTGCGCTGGGGCTGTCAGCTTGCCATAGCTCCAAGTTCGGCGCGGCGGCTTTTAAGGCTGCCAGTTCGCTATTGTCCTCCTGGGTTTGCAGGGCCATACCGGCTACCGAAATGCCCCTGCTCAGCAGGGTTTTAGCCAGGCTTATCAGCGCTGTTGTAATAGCCGGATAACCCCCACGGGGAATGAGCAGTACCGGAAAGTTATCTCTGTGGTCTGTTAGCGGCATTGCAGGTTTGTTAAGAAGCAAGGCCGTGTCCGCCACCAGTTCGGCCTGAATGTCTAGAGAAGCTAAGAGCTCGTGGGAGGCCTTGTCCCTTACCGCTACAGGCAAATTATGCAATGTACGCGCCACTGCTTGCTTGCCTGCAACCGTCAGCGGCCCAATGGATTGGCCATAGATAACGGTGCGTTTGCCTAGTCGTTTGGCCAAAGCCAGTACTCCTAAGTAGTACTGCAAGCTACGCTGGCTGGTTTTGTCCTGCAATAGCCCTCCACCACCCGAAATGAGGGCGTCGTGGCGCAGCAGCGCCGGTAAGAGCCCATAAAACCGGGAGACGGCCTGAACACCGTGCAGACGCCGGGTTTGAGCCGGGTCTTGCGACAATACCGTGACCCGATGTCCCTGCTGTCGCAGCCCGCTAAGCAGCCCGCTAAGCAGCGCTTCATCGCCCAGATTGCCAAAGCCATAGTAGCCGCTGATTAAGACTTTCATTATAGGGGCATGTGCAGTCTCATGAGGTCTTAAAAGTCTGGGCACTGGCCAGCCAGCGCGCTATAAGACGGGTGAGCAACCGAGCGATGGGACTGAGAACCAGACCGATAAGAAAACCAAGCAGCAGCGCAATCAGGCTGCGCTGTAAGGAGATGAGTAGGGGGCTGTGGTAGTGACTAAAGCTGTTGAGAATGCTTGCTTGGGCAATCACACCGCCGGTGAGCAGCAGTCCTCTGAGCCAGTCGGGCCAGCGACCATTGGTCAGCGCCAGTACCGCCAGTGGATGCCCTAAGAGCTCTTTAAAACGCGGGCGCACAAATATGCCGGAGAGCCAGTCACGCAGGGCGATTTCGGTGCCGCTTACCCCGATGACCGGAAAGTTGCCTCGCCGCAAGAAAACTACGGCTAAAGCCAGGATGCCGATAAAGACCAATGCCACGTCGCCGATACGCACGGGATAGTTCCAAAAATCGACCACCCACTGTACCGGGCGACGAAAGCGCAAAGCGTAATGAAAGAGGTAGAGCAGTGGCGGTACGATAAGTGTTGCGGCCACACCGGCAAAGGGTGTTGCGGCTAACATGGCTTCGCGGTCACTGCCCACCGCCGCCAGCAGCACGGCCCCGGCCAGGCTGATCAGGGTGGCCAGACCCAGGCTGTGCAGCTTTTCAGGTAGCAGGCCATAGCCAATCACTGGGAAGCTAAGCGCGGCTGCTAGAGCCAGGGCATCCCAGTTAAGCCCTCCACCGGCCACGATGCCCAGACCCAGCACCGCTAGCGCCACTATTGGGCCCCAGGCTCCCGGATACATAAGCGCCAACAGCCCCAGACCGGCCAAGATACCCGCAACGCTTAAGAAACGCAGCAGTGTATTAGTTTCATACTCTAGTTGCCTTACCGGGCCAATACTAAAGCCGTCTGCCTCCAGTGAGCGCCTAAGACCGCTTATGAGGGCCTCGGTATTGCTTACCATGTCGCCCACTTTTTCTTTGGTATAGGGCCGCACGTAAAGCAGTCTGGCGCCGCGCTCGTTGGCCGCCAATAGGAATTTGTCGACGACAACCTCCGGCTTAAGCGTGTTGAGCCAATCCTGATTGATGCCAAAGACCCGTGCTGAAGGGATTTGCCGGACGATCTCAAGCATGCCGTCTTGCTCGGTACCTTCGATTAAGCCGGTGATATAAGGCTGCGAGGCCGCGGCGGTAGACTCCAGATTGTTGGGTTGGCCACTGACTTCGGTACCGGCGTAAATAAGATAGCTGGCCTCGGCGGGAAAATCCTGGCCGACATTGACGAGATTGGGGAAGTTCCGGGGTCGGTAGGCGATGTCATAGCCGGCGTCGGCCCAGTTTTTTATAAACTCGCGGTTTGGCCCTGCCGGACGGATATTGCCAAGACCGGGGTAGAGATACCAGTTTTGCTCAAGAAAAGAAAGCTCTTGGGGTTGCGGACTGTTCTTAGCCAGAAAATCACTAAGGGCGCCGGGCACAAGCTCGGAGACCAGTGTGCTATTAGCGGGAATGACGTTTTGATCCTCGCCGCGTGAGAGTGCCAGCGAACGCGCTTCCTGGCCGGTTAGCATGGCTATTTTCCCCTTGGTTTCCAAGCTTTCTAAGGTTTCTTCGTAAAGCGCAATGCCGTTTAGGCCGAGGGCCTGATAGCGTTTGGCCAGTTCAAAACTACTTTGCCCCAGATAATTGGCCTGTTCGGCTAAAGCGGGTTCATCCAGCAGCAGCGTTACCGTGCGGCTGCTGCCCTCGACCCCGATACGTTTTGCGGCCAGGAACAGGGCCGGAATCAAACTGAGCAGTACGACTGCCCAGAGAATGCGTTTAATGGCTTTGAAGTCGCGACGGTTGGTATTGTTCATGAGCTAGAGTTGCGCTTGCATGTCGGGAAGCTGCCGCCTGTTAATAAAATCGCTAACAAAGGCACTCAAAACGTTTAGGGCAATCTTGTTCTTGCCGCCTTCGGGAATGATCAGATTGGCATGTTGTTTGGTGGGTTCGACAAAAAGATCATGCATGGGTTTGACGGTACGGCGGTACTGGCTGATGACGCTTTCGGCGCTGCGGCCCCGCTCTTTGACATCGCGCTCGAGCCTGCGGATAAAACGTTCGTCGGGTGGGGCGTCTACAAATATGGCTAAATCCATGCGCTCACGTAAAGTGGCCTCATGTAAGACGAGAATGCCCTCTATGACCAACACTGGGCGCGGTTTGAGTGTTTGAGTTTCTTTAGCACGGTCATGTTGAGAAAAATCATAAACCGGACGTTCGATATTTCTACCTTTTATCAGCTCATCGATATGTTCGACCAGCAAATCGTTGTCAAAGGCGCTGGGTTCGTCGTAATTGGTCAGCGCCCGGACTTCAAAGGGCAAATCTTGTTGCGCTCGATAGTAGGCGTCTTGCGGCAGGATGATCACCTGATTGACTCCGGCGGCAGTGACAATAGCTTTAGCCACGGTGCTTTTGCCTGAGCCCGTGCCTCCGGCCAGCCCAATGATCAACGGTTTAATTGCTTCCGTCATTACTCTCCTATTTGGCTAAAACTTACCTTGACCTGGGGCCGGTACATCGAGGTCGTCTGCAACCGTTTGACCCCGTTCAGCTTGACGCTGTTTGCGTAAGAGCGCCGCCTGAATAAAACCTCTAAACGGGGCGCTGGGACGCATGAGGCGCGAGCTGAATTCGGGGTGAGATTGCAAGCCAAGATAAAAGGGATGATCCGGGAGTTCGATGGCCTCAACCAGACCCGCACCGCGTCCTTTCATTCCCGGGGTGATGCCGGAAATAACCAGTCCGGCGGTTTTTAAAGCGTCAACATAATCCGGGTTTACCTCATAACGGTGACGGTGGCGTTCCTGCACCATGTTGCCGTTTTTCGGAGCGGATTGATAGAGTCGCTTAAGCAAACTGCCGGGACTTATCTGCATGGGCCAGTTGCCTAAGCGCATGGTTCCACCCAGATCCTCAACTTCTAGCTGTTCAGGCATTAAGTCTATGACCGGGAAGGGCGTATAGGGGTCAAACTCGGTTGAGTTGGCTCCGTCTAGGCCTGCTATGTTCCGGGCATACTCGATCACTGCTACCTGCATACCTAAACAGATGCCCAGATAAGGAATCTTCTGTTCGCGGGCGTGCCTCGCCGCGATGACCTTGCCTTCTATGCCGCGAATGCCAAAACCACCGGGAACCAGAATGCCGTCAAGTTCATTAAGCCCTGATACATGCCCTTCGGCGAGGTTCTCGGCATCGATCCATTCCAGCTTGACTTCGGCGTGGTTGGCAATGCCAGCATGTTTAAGCGCCTCCATGAGGCTTAGGTAGGCATCGGGCATGGCTACGTATTTACCGACGATGCCAATGATGGCTTCCTGGTCGGGTTGTCTGAGCACCCGCACGGCCTCTTGCCAGGCGCGCAGCTCCGGTGTGACTCTTTCGAGCTCGAGCCTGCGTTCGATAAAACGACCCATGCCTTGTTGCTCTAAGATTTCCGGCACGGCATAGACAAAATCGGCATCATAGGAATTGAAAACGTTGCGCGCCTCGACGTTGGTAAACAGTGAAATCTTGCGTTTAGCGTCTTCGGGTACGGGGCTTTTGGACCTTAAGATGATGCCGTCGGGTTGAATACCTACCCCGCGCAAAGTGGCAACCGAGTGCTGGGTGGGTTTGGTCTTGAACTCTTCGCTGGTGCCCAGATAAGGCAGCAAGGTGACATGAAGATATAAGGTGTTGTCGCCACCTTCCTCAAAACGCATCTGGCGGATGGCTTCTAAAAAGGGCAGTGATTCAATGTCGCCGACGGTGCCGCCGACCTCGACTAAGATTAGTTCGGCATTGGCTTCTTGTCCAGCCTTGCGAATACGGCGTTTGATCTCATCGGTGACGTGCGGGATGACCTGCACGGTCTCTGATAAGTATTTGCCGCGTCGCTCTTTTTCGATGACCGTCTGATAGACCTGTCCGGTGGTTATATTGTTGCCACGGCCTAAATTGATGTCTAAAAAACGCTCGTAAGTACCAATATCCAAATCAGTTTCGGCGCCGTCGCCGGTAACAAAGACCTCGCCATGCTCATAAGGCCGCATGGTACCGGCATCGACATTGATATAAGGATCTATTTTAACTGCGGTTACCTGATAGCCACGGGCGCGCAGCAGCGCCCCGATGCTTGAGGTCGAAATGCCTTTGCCCAGGCTGCTAACGACCCCACCCGTAACGAAGATGTACTTTCTTTCCATGCACCCACCTTCTCCGGGAGTCAATCGTAGCACTTTCTAAATGAAAAGATGATTTTTTGAGTACTTGTTCGTAAACAATAGGGATTGGAAGCCTGGAAATTTTGGGGCTTAGACAGCGGAGATTTAGGACTTGAAGTTTAGATAAAACTTTCAAAACTATAGACTCAATTCCCATTTTTCACTCCTCATTCCCCTTAAGCGCTTGCACGGGGTTTTCTCTGGGCAGGCTTCTGTGTTAGATTCCGGCAATGGTTGGTCACTATTTCCCAAAAAGATTGTCGGTGTACCACAAATTGTGTATTGCAGTTTATGAACTGCGTAACAGATACCGTTTGACAGTTTCAATAAACACAATTTGGGACACCCTCAAAAGATCGCGCCCGTTATGAGTCGTCGCGGCATCCTTTTTGTAATGACCGGCGCATCCGGCGTAGGTAAAGACACCATTCGTCAGGCGGCGCTGCCGGAAATTGACAATCTTTTTTACTCGATTTCGGCAACCACGCGAACTAAGCGTCCTGGTGAGTTACACGGCAAGCATTATTACTTTTATGACCCGGCGAGCTTTCAAGAACTCATAGATAATGATGGTCTGCTCGAGCACGCCGAATACGTCGGCGATTATTACGGCACGCCGAGCGCCCCGGTAAAAGAAGCACTTGAACGAGGTCAGGATGTGCTGTTAGAGCTCGAGCTGGTCGGGGCACGTGAGGTAAAGCGCAAGCTGCCCGAAGCGATCATGCTTTTTATCGCCCCGCCGAACTTAATCGAACTGGACAGGCGTTTGCGCGGTCGTGGCACCGATTCCGAACAGCGCATTCAAAAACGTCTGGCTCGAGCCCGTGAGGAGATTAAAGCGGTCAAAGAATTTGACTATGTGGTGGTCAATGACATGCTGGTAACGGCAGTACGTGACTTTTGCAGTATTATCTATGCTGAAAGGTTGCGCACTCGGCATTTGTCGCCCGGGGATGTCGCTAATTTTTTAAAAGAGTTGTAAAGGCGCGTTATTGTATGCACCAATGGAGGAAAGATGGCACAAGAAGGTTTTGACGAACTCATGTCCTTAACCGACTCGCGTTATCGCTTGTCGATGATTACCGCTCGCCGGGCCGCGCAACTAAAAGCGGGTATCCCGTCGATTTTGGCCTCAGAGGAGTATCCTAAAACCCGCAATACCGTCAGTATTGCCATGAAAGAGCTCGAGCTAAAAAAAGGTATTAAGTGGGGTAATAACCTGCCCAGCATCGCCGAACTCAAGCAAACGCTCGAGCGCGAAAGGCGTCAGGAGCCCGCTGCTTACACCGTTTCGAGGGGTAAAGCCGATGCGGCAGTCATTGGTGAGACCGAATAAATTCTTGCTAATAGTAGCCTAGAATAATGAATATTATCGTTGCTGCCACCGGAGGGGTCGCCGCTCTAAAAACCCCCTCACTCATTCGTCGTCTTTACGAAGCTGGGCACAAAGTGCGAGTGGCAGCCAGCGATGGCGCCTTTCATTTTGTAACCAAGCTGTCACTGGCGGTTGCTGCTGGCGAAGCTGTTTTTGACCGTGAACGCTGGTTTTATCCTGACGGTCAGGCGCTCCATATTGACTGGGCGCGTTGGGCTGATTTGTTACTAGTGGCTCCAGCCACAGCCGACTCTTTGGGCAGTGCTGCTCAGGGCCGTGCCGATGATGTTGTCTCGGCCTTGATTTTAGCAGGTGTGCCCCGGGTCGTTTGGGTACCGACAATGAATAGTAGCATGTGGCAACACCCGGCTGTGCAGCGCAATGTTGATACGCTAAGAGGCTTTGGCCACGACTTTCTCGGCCCGGTTTCGGGTGCTCTGGCCGCCAAAGGCGAAAGGGCTGGGCTGGGTCGCATGATGGAACCTGAAGATATCGCTCGGCAACTGCAGGGCTTTTTTAAAAGCCAGGATTTGCATGGACAGCGGGTGCTGGTTTCAGCCGGTCCTACCCGAGAATATTTAGACCCGATACGTTTTCTTAGTAATCCGAGTAGTGGACGCATGGGCTACGCTGTGGCCGAAGCGGCTCGGGATCGTGGTGCGCAGGTTAGTTTGGTGAGCGGCCCGACAACGCTGCCCGAGCCAGAGGGTGTCGAGCTAATGCGGGTCGAAACCGCCGCAGAGATGCTGAGTGCACTCTCCTCACGTTTTGATCAGACCGACATGCTGGTTATGACGGCAGCAGTTGCTGACTGGCGCGCTAAAAGCGTAGCCAGCGAAAAACAGCCTAAAATGGGAGAAAGTCAGGTGCTTAAGCTGGTGCGCACCCCCGATATTCTTGCAGAACTAGCTAAGCATAAGACTAAGCAGATAATGGTAGGTTTCGCTATGGAAACCCATGCCGGAGTAGAGCGCGCGGCTGAAAAGGCCAGGCGTAAAAAACTTGACTTTATTTGCCTTAACTATCCCACTAAAGAAAACAGTGCTTTTGGTGGTGAGCAAAATCAGGTCACGATTGTAAAGGCGAGCGGCGAGGCCGCTGCCCTGCCGCTGATGACTAAGCTCGAGCTGGCCGACATTATTCTAGATAGAGCTGTAAAGCTGTTGCCGACAGGCTAAAATCAAAAAGATATTAGCAAATAGCATTTCGCGTTCTTAGGTATTCCTACAAAGTGAGGCGAGAGAAGTGGGGTGTAAGTGTTTCGCTCCCCTTTCCCCACAAGAGCAGGAGCAAGGAATGTGGAGCGGGGAGCCAGCTTACTCTATTCCCCAATTCTCGCCCCTTAAGGGGGCTTGATTTTAGCCGCTGTAAACCAAAGGTATATAGGGTATATACGATAAATTATCGGCTCAACACCAGTTGACAAAACACTGCTTAAAACCGTTAAACAGCAGCCTTAGACCAAGTTTAGAAATAGTGCAAAAGATTTGGTAACTGTGTATAATGAATAATTATGCCCAGTAAAGAATATAGACAGCGATTGATAGAGGAACTCGTCGAAAGTGAATTTATCTCCACGCAAGCCGAAATTGCCGAGAATCTTGCCAGTCGGGGTATAAAGGTAACTCAGGCTACGATTAGTCGTGACGTTAACGAACTCCGGTTGGTGCGCTTGCCTGCCGGTAATGGACAACACCGTTATCGCTCCACACCCTTAGCCGCCCAGGAAGACGTAATGGGTGAGTTAGCCCAGCGCTTTAAGCTTTTTGTGCGCGACTTAGACCGGGGTGAGAATACCCTGGTTATCACTACCGATGAAGGCCATGCCAGTGGCATTGCCTATGTAATTGACAAGCTTGATCGCGATGAGATTGTAGGCACACTGGCCGGGCAAAACACCATCTTTGTGATTGCCCGTAGTAGCGAAAAAGCTGCTGATCTTTTAGAGGAGTTTGAAGACCTGCTGGAATAAACTCTCAAATTAGTGGAAGGTAAAAAGTAAAAAGAGGAAAGTAAAAAGTAAGTGGAAAGTAGTTGGTAGGAGGTAGAAACCAGGACTTTTTCAGAGGTGGCAAGAACCAGGTAATTGAGAATTGACATAACCCCTTACACCTCACGCCTCACACCTGACTTTGTAGGAATGCTTTTCCCACCAACCACTAACTACAAACTTTTAGATACAACTGCTTGAACTGATCTGCTAAAATGCTTGCTTGTTGCCTAAAGGGTCAAAACACCCTTTAGGGCTTGGTCAGGGCCTTAAAAAAGCAGATTTTGCGCTTAAATTAGTGCTGCTGTGAAGCCCAGGTCACTGTCAAGCATTGAGGTAGGTTGTGCTCGAGCTGCTTATAAATGCCTTTATCACTTTGGTAGTAGTGATTGATCCTATTGGCGTCGCCGCGATTTTTGGCGCTTTGACTCAAGGTACTACCGACGGCTATCGTCGCAAGATGGCCTATAAAGGGACGGTCATTTCAGCGATAATCCTGATTATTTTTACCCTCTCGGGCTATGCTCTGCTAGCGGCATTAGGAATTGGCTTAGCGGCTTTTCGGGTAGCGGGAGGGGTGCTGTTGTTTTTACTGGCTATCGATATGGTGCTAGCGCGGGACTCAGGTTTGCGCTCAACCACAGTGCGTGAACAACAGGAAGCCGAACACAAAGCAGATATCTCAGTCTTTCCGCTGGCGATACCACTGATTTCCGGGCCTGGAGCAATCACCTCGATGTTGCTCTTGACCGGGCCGAGCAGCGCACAACCCTTTGTTACCGTGCTGGTGATGGCCGTGCTGCTGGTGGTCTTGCTGATTACTTTGTTGTCTTTGCTGTTTGCTGGGCGCATCATGAAGCTTATTGGCGTAACCGGTTCTGGAGTGATTAGCCGCGTTTTAGGTGTGCTCTTAGCGGCGCTGGCGGTGCAGTTTATCTTTGATGGTTTGCAAGCGGCGTTTTCGTAACCGCAAAGCAAATTAACGAGATTCAGTAGCTACGCTAAATTTTAGAAGGCGTCTGGGAAGTCCAAGTAAAGGGAGAAAAGGCATCGGGTCGAGCAAAATTTTAAGCTCAAGCGATGACACGAACAGCATACCCGAGTGACCTAAGTGATAGCGAGTGGACCATTCTCGAGCCCTTGATTCCA
>JASBUK010000013.1 GCA_030147925.1 Trueperaceae bacterium | reverse complement strand
CCTCAATAACCCTGCCAAAAATGGTGTGCCTACCATCTAACCACGGCGTCGCCGTAAAGGTGAGAAAAAACTGCGAGCCATTGGTATTAGGCCCGGCATTGGCCATAGAAAGCATGCCTTTGTCGTCGTGTTTTAGCTCGGAGGCGATTTCGTCGGCAAACTGATAGCCCGGACCGCCGCGTCCGGTACCGGTTGGGTCGCCGGTTTGCGCCATAAAATCGTCGAGGACGCGGTGGAAGACGACGTTTTCATAATAGCGATTCAGGGCCAAAAACACGAAGTTATTGACAGTTAAGGGGGTCTGATCTTCAAATAGCTCGAGCACCATCGTCCCCTTATTGGTCTGTAAGATGGCCCGATAATCGGTATTCTCAACCAACACCTGTTCCGCTTGTTCAAAGCTCTGTTTGGGCGTATCGCTCAAAAACGGAGTTAGGCTAAAGCCTTCGGGGAGCTCGAGCTCCGCTCCGGGCGCACTGTCACTTGCCTCGGCCTCGGTTGCGGCTGGCGTCTCATTGGCTTGCTCATCACTAGCAGAGCGCTGTGCCAGCCAGAAACCCCCGGCGATAAGCAAGGCAACAACCAACACTATGGCGACAATGCGATTCATGCCGCTTTTCCAGCCGTAAATAATTTGTCAGTGAGGTTCATAGCCCCATTCTAAACACAAAACAATATTGGTTTGCGGTTTGCCACCAACTGCCGACGCTAGGTATTAGCCAGGCGACGAATCTCATCCATAAGCTCCTGCACGGCCATTCCGTCGCGCAAGCTAGCGGCTTGCTCTAAGGGGTCGGCGCTGCTGTGCTCCAAGGCATCGGCCAGCGCCTGCCCCAGCAAAACGGTGCCAGCGGCGTAGGGATTGGAGCGAAAACGATTGGGCACGATTCCGGGCAATTGAGTGACGTATTCTTTTAACGGTCCCCGGCCCTTGCCCAAATAGAGTTTAGAAGAGCGGTCAATGACCAGAGTACCCTCGTCGCCACGGATTTTGAGCATATCGATGGGCTCATCGAGCGAAGCCCCGTGGACTAGCATGGTCCCCACCGCGTCACCAACAGAAAAAGTAGCCGAAACGATGTCTTCGGCGGTGACCTCGCGTGGCTTACCTTCCTCATCTTGGCGCAAGGCATGAGTTTTTCCAAAGGTCGCGCCGCGAACATGAATATCACCCAAGAGCCAGCGAATGCCGTCGAGTACGTGTGAACCGATGGCCCCGAGGATGCCGCCCCCTTGTTCGGCAGCCGACCACCAGTTCCAGGGTTTGGCGGCGTCTATGCGCAGGTCGGTAGCTACTCTGGCGCTTAGTGCCAAAATGCGTCCGATGGCGCCTGCTTGTAATAACTCCTTGGCCTTGAGTCGCACGGGGGTAAAACGCAGTTCGTGATCGACCAGTGCAAGTTGCTCGGGGCGTTTGTTGGCGACTGCCAGCATCTCCTGGGCTTCCTGTAGATTTAATGCCAGAGGTTTTTCACAGAGCAGATGTTTACCCGCTTCCAGCACGGCAATAGCCTGCTCCTTGTGCAGCATGGGTGGCGTCGTGACTGAGATAAGCTCACAATCAAGATCCAAAAGTTCTTGCCAATTTGTCGTTGCCAAAGCAATATTATGTTCTTTAGCTATGAGAGCGGTTTTTTCGGCATTTCTTCCCGCGACGGCAACAATTTCTAGGCCGGCGGCCTGAAAAGCGGGAATTTGCACCCGCTGGCTCCAGCCAGTACCGATAATGGCGACTTTAGTACTCACGGTCTCGCGCTTTCAAGATGAGCTTCGCTTTCATAATTTCAGTTTAGCCTTTAACGCCTTAGGGCGAGAGCGATTTCGTACCAGCTTGCAGACAACGCTTACACCACCCGCTATGCTTATTACATGAGACTGCCGGGAATAAAGTCTACTGGCTTAATGCTCATCTTTTTAGGCTTGGCCCTGAGTTTGAGTGCTTGCATTCCCAGCGTTTATGATCGCCCTTATCCACTGAGCGAAATTTCTTTGCCCCGTGATGATGCCGCGCATAGAGCGCCAATCGAATGGTGGTATTACACAGCCAATATTGAGGCCGAGGGGCGTGCTTATGGGCTCGAGCTCACCTTCTTTAAGGCTTACACCCCACCGCGATACAAATTGCTGAGATTTTTACCGGCCTTTTGGCTAATTGAAAATGCCTATGTGGCACACTTTGCCATTACCGATATTGCCGCTAACAAGTTTATCAAAGGCGAACGCGCTGACTTTTGGGGTTATCGTGCCGGCTCCTCTGCGCAGGATTTAAATGTATTCGTAGCCGATTGGACTGTCGAACGAGCCGCCGACGGTATCAGCCACCGTATCAGGGCGGCACAGGACGGTTATGTTATTGACCTTTTGCTTACACCACAAAAACCTGCCGCATTGCACGGTCAGCCGCCGGGCATTCAATCTATGGGCCCTGCCGGTACTAGTTATTATTTGTCATATACCCGCATGAGTGTGAGTGGCACGCTCAAAACAAACTGCAAACTGTTTGGCTGTGAGACGCAAGGGGTAACAGGGCAGGCCTGGAATGATCACCAATGGGGAGACTTCGACCTGGCCGATTTGGCCGGTTGGGACTGGTTTAGCCTGCAACTGGACAACAATACCGAATTGATGCTGTATTTACTGCGTGAGCCGAGTGGCCGCTATAGCGAGATGACCGGAACTTATATAAACAGCAGTGGCAAAACCACAATACTTGCAGCTACAGACTTTGTGCTCAGCCCTAGTGGCAAGACCTGGCAAAGCCCTGAAACCGGGGCGATTTATCCTATGGGTTGGCGTATTGAACTGCCGCGCTACGGTTTAGACCTGCTGCTCGAGCCGGTACTTTTAAATCAGGAGATGGATACCCGCGCTTCTACCGGTATCGTCTACTGGGAGGGTGCCATAACAGTGAGCGGTTCGCGCAGTGGGGTGGGCTATGTAGAGCTGACCAATTACGACCTCTATCCTTAGGCGGTGTACCACAAATTGTGTATTGCGATTCACGAATTGTGTAACAGACGCTATTTCAAAATTTCAATACACACAATTTGGGACACCTTCATCCTTATGGCCAAACAGATGAGCAAACCGAATTACGTCCTGTGCGAAGGCCGTGGAGTAGAGACTGAAGGCGCACGGGCAGTAAAAAGAAGAAAGTAAAAAGGGAAAAGTGGGAGGTAGTGTTTTCCTACTAACTACCAACCACTTACCACCTACCATTAACCACAAACTACCTACTACTAACTGCTGAGGCTTGACAAGGTTGTTTTTAATGTAGTAAAACTACATTTATCAACTTGAATAAAGGCAATTCGTCTTGATTACAACGTGTAACAGTAGTGTTACTACATTTGGAGTGCATCTTATGTTTGTCGGTATGGCCGACCTGCTTGGTCAGATAAGGACGCTTGAACCGTCTTTAAGCCGCTCAGAGCGGAAAGTAGCCCTGGTTGTGCTCAGCCAGCCAGATAAAACCATTCATTCGACACTCGCGGACCTGGCAAATTTGGCCGAGGTCAGCGAGCCTACGGTTTTGCGCTTTTGTCGCACCATTGGTTGCGAGGGTTTTCAGGACTTTAAGGTGCGCTTAGCACAGAGTTTGGTAACGAGTTTTTCTTACAGCGGTTTAGAAATAGACCCGGACGACGCAGCCGCAACTTTTTACAAAAAAATCTTTAATGGCACCATAGACATGCTGGTGAAAGTGCGTAACCAGGTTGATGACCGCGCTTTAGAAGAGGCTATTACTGCGCTAAGTCAAGCGCACAAGATCGAATTTTATGGTGTTGGCGCTTCTGGCGCTGTGGCCATGGACGCCCAGCATAAGTTTTTTCGCCTCATGGTTCCTTGTGTGGCCTATACCGATTCGCACATGCAGTTTATGTCCGCCGCCGCGCTTGACGAACAGGATGTAGTAGTAGCCATTTCACATACCGGTAGAACCAAAGAGCTGCTCGAGAGCGTCTCGCTGGCACGTCAGTCCGGCGCTACAGTTATTGCTATAACTGCCGCGGCATCACCTTTAGACGAGCTAAGCTCCATCACCTTGCCGGTCAATGTACCGGAAGACACCGATATTCACACGCCCATGTTTTCGCGCATTGCGCACCTTGTTGTCATCGATGTTTTAGCCCTTGGCGTGGCGATAAAAGGCGGCATGGCAATGACGGAGAGGCTGCGGCGCGTGAAAGACAGCTTGCGTAACAAACGTTTACCAAAGGAGTTAAGTAAATGATAGCTCGCCTGGAACGAATTTTTATCTTCCTCAACCAAGCTTTGATCGTGACCATGATGATGGCCATGGCCACGCTGGTCTTTATAAACGTGATTACGCGCTATATTTTTGGCTTCTCGCTTAATTGGTCTGAGGAAGTTTCACGCTTTTTGATGATTTGGATTACATATCTTGGCGCTGGCTTAGCGATGCGTGAAAGTCGTCATGTTGCCATTGAGTATTTTCAGGATTTACTGCCCCAGAGGTCTAAGCCATATGCTCGAGCCTTTGTGGGCATCATTATTTTGATCTTCTTGGCTTTTCTTACCGTTCTTGGTTTCCAGTTCGCCAGCTTTGCCTGGCGACAAAGAACGCCCGTTTTGGGTATCTCACAGGGTTTTGTTTACTTGACTATTCCTTTGGGCGCAATTATGTTTGCCATACACCTGTTGTTAATAAGCCGCGATTATGTGCGTCATAGTGCCGCTGACGAGATATTAGAACAATTGGCTAAAGACCAGAAGCAAGGTCCAGAACTGCAAAAAGAAGAGGTGCAGGCATGACAGTTGTACTGATGCTGACGTTTGTCATCGGCTTGATAATCGGTCTGCCTGTGGCACTGGTCATGGGCGTTTCAAGCTTGTCAGCGCTGCTTGCCGGCGGGAATTTTTCACTGCTGGTCTTACCGCAACGCCTATATGGCGGTATTAACTCCTTCCCGCTCATGGCTGTGCCGCTGTTTATTTTGGCTGCGGATTTAATGACGGTGGGCAAGCTCACCGAAGCGCTCCTAAAGTACACCAATGTGTTAGTTGGTCATGTGCGCGGTGGTTTGGGGCATATGAATGTTTTGGCCAGCATGCTCTTTGCCGGTATCAGCGGGTCAGCCTTGGCAGATGCCGCAGGCCCGGGCGCCGTCACCATGGATATGATGCGCAAGGCCGGATATCCGGCTTATTATTCAGCCGCCCTGACTGCCACGACGGCTACGATTGGCCCCATTATTCCCCCCAGTATCATCATGGTCATTTATGCCGTGACCGATAATCGGGTAACGGTTGCCGGTCTGTTTTTAGCAGGCGTCTTGCCTGGTATTTTGCTGGGTGGCGCTCTTGCTTTGGTCAACCACTTTAGTGCAGTACGTAACAACTACCAGTTTGTCAGCAAGGCGCCAAGCTTGCGCAAAGTCTTTCAAAGCTTCTGGCCGGCGCTTCCGGGCCTTATGATGCCCATCATTATCTTAGGCGGCATCTTAGGCGGCATCTTTACTGCTACCGAGGCCGCAGCCGTAGCGGTTTTTTACGCTCTTTTCGTGAGCTTTTTTGTCACGCGCAGTCTTAATCTAAAAACGCTGCCCGGCGTATTTCTGCGTAGCGGCATTTTGACCTCGGCGGTTTTGTTGATCGTCTCGATGGCCTCGATTTTTTCCTGGTTGCTAACCGTCCAGCAAGTGCCCCAAAAACTCGCCCTGTGGCTGGGTGGTCTCACTGACAGCCGGGCGATAATCCTGATACTGCTGGCTATCTTTATTCTGTTCACCGGTCTGTTCATAGACACCTTGCCCGCCGTTATCATCCTGACCCCGATGTTAGCGCCGGTGGCGGCCCAGTTTGGTATCAATCCGCTTCATTTTGCCATGATGCTGGTGCTCAATTTGACTATCGGCATGGTTACGCCTCCGGTGGGGCCGGTACTGTTTGTCATTTGTACGGTGGGTCGCCTAAGGCTCGAGCGCTTGTCTCGCGCTGTCTTGCCGCTGCTGTTGGCGGAATTGATCGTCTTGATTTTGGTCATTGCTTTCCCGGCAATTTCTCTAACGATTCCAGCCCTATTTGGGTTTACGAGATAGCGAGGTGAGTCCATGCCATAAACCTGCCGCCTGGAGATATAAAAAGCCCTCAGTTGTGCAAGCACAAATTAAAAGCGTCAGAAAGGAAGAAAAAAGTGTTTAAATTAAGAATTTTCACCACTGCTATCCTGTTGCTCGCCTTGCTCGGAACCACCTTTGCCCAAAAGGTAATCAAATACGCTCACTTTCAACCGGCAAGCTTAGATCAGCCCAAGCAAGCAGCGGCTTTAGCCTTTAAGTCTTATGTCGAGTCGGCCTCGGGCGGCGAACTGCAAGTCGAAATTTTCCCGGCCAGCCAACTTGGCGACGCGGCCACGGTATTAGAAGGCCTGCAACTGGGCGCCATCGAAATGGGCGTTGTCCATGACGGACCAATTGCCTCATTTTTTAAACCGATTGAACTCTTTAGCATCCCTTACCTTTTTGACAACCAAGCGATGGCCTGGACTGTCTTTGACGGCGCTTTTGGTCAGGAATTTGCCGAGGCCATGCGGCAGGAAACCGGCATTCGCCTATTTGCCTTAGCCGATAACGGCATTCGCAACTTTACCAACGACGTGCGGCCCGTGCGCTCGCCCGAGGATATGAAGGGTCTTAAGATACGCGTGCAACCCAGTCCCATCTATCAACGTCTAGTTGAGTCGCTCGGCGCCAGCCCTTCGGCCATTGCCTGGCCGGAACTACCCGGAGCCCTGCAACAGGGCGTGGTCGATGGTCAGGAAAACGGCGTCACCAATATCCTTGCCGCCAGCCTCTATCAGTATCAGAAATATGTGACGCTTGACGGCCATGTTTACAGTGTGCATGCCTACCTTATGAACGACCGCTTTTTTGAGGGCCTTACGCCGGAACAACAGCAGATTGTCGAGACCGGAGTTGATATTGCCAAGGTCATTCACCGCGGCATGACCACGGCTCAGGATATGAACGCTGCAACCATACTCTCAGGCGTTGGCATGGAAGTAACAACGCTGACGCCGGATGAGGTCAGCGCCTTCCGCGAAGCTTCGCAGCCCGCAGTCATCGAATACCTCGAAGGCGAGATTGGCTCGGAGTGGATCGAAAAACTTCAGGCTGCTATCGAAGAATACCGCAGTAGCTTGCAGTAAATAAGAGAGTTGAGCTTTGCGCCATGATTGAATCTTCGGTTCGCAGGGTCATGGCGGTGGGTCATGGTTATGAGCGTTATGACACCGAAAGGGAGCTTTTGGCTCCCTACGGTGTTGACCAGATTGAAATCGTCTCACCGCATGACAAAGACTTTCTCGCTACCGTCAGTGAGGCCGATGCCATTTTGGTTCGTGAAACGCCAATCAAACGCGATGTCATCGAAGAACTAAAACACTGCCGGATCATCGTCCGCTATGGTGTTGGCGTGGACAATATCGACTTAGAGGCGGCCAGACAAAAAGATATTTTTGTCGCCAACATCCCCAACTACGGCGTCGATGAAGTCAGCGAACATGCCCTGACGCTTTTTTTGACTGTGGCCCGGCGTATCGTTAAACGTGATCGGGATGTTCGTGCCGGTGCCTGGAATATCGGCCAGAAAGAAAAGATATTTAGAATTGCCGGGCGGCGTCTAGGACTAGTCGGCTTTGGCCGAATTGCCCAGGCGCTTCACAGCAAGCTCTCCGGCATGGCTATGCAAGAGACTTTGGTTTACGACCCTTATTTATCTGCGCCGCTTGCTGGAGTAAAGCAAGTTGACTTGCCCACACTGTGTCGCGAAGCCGATGTGGTTTCTGTTCATGCCCCGCTGACCCCTGACACGCATCACCTTATAGGCGAGGAAATGATAAGGCTCATGAAACCAACTACTATCCTGATCAACACGGCTCGTGGTGGGCTGGTTGATACCAACGCCCTGCTTAGGGCTTTGCAAGAACGGCGGATTTTTGGCGCCGGGCTGGATGTTTTTGAACGGGAGCCTTTACCCGAAGGTCATCCTCTTGTTACTCTGGACAATGTCGTGCTGACCGATCACACTGCCTGGTACTCGGAGGCATCGGTAAAAGAGCTTCAGTCAAAAGCCGCTGCTGAAATAGCCCGCGTGTTTAACGGCAAGACGCCCCAAGCCTGGGTCAATAAAGGTGCGCCATGAGCATCCCTATAAGTACAACTGTCATGGAGCAGCTAAAAGCTCACGGCATTATTCCGGTTATGCGTTTGGCAAGCGACGAACTGGCATGGCAAGCCATCAGCGGGCTCGAGCAAGCTGGTTTTTCGACTTTTGAAATAACTTTGAGCATTCCCGGCGCCGTGCAGTTGATTGCCGAGCTATCGAAAAACTTCCGGCGGCTAGTAGGCGCAGGAACAGTGCTTTCTTTAGAACAAGCCCAGGCTTGTTTAGAAGCCGGGGCGCGCTATATTGTCTCTCCGGCGATTGTTGCGGGCTTGCCACAACTGTGCCAGGAGGCAGGCGCTTCTTGCATTATGGGCGGGCTCACGCCCAGCGAAGTGTTGACGGTGGCCAAAGAGGGAGCTAGTGCTATCAAGGTGTTTCCGGCCAGCAGTCTGGGCGGAGCTTCTTATCTTCGGGCGCTTAAATCGGTTTTCCCCGAGCTCGAGCTGGTACCTACCGGTGGCGTAAACATTAACAATGTTGCCGACTACTTTAAAGCGGGCGCGGCCTGTGTCGGCGTTGGTGGCGACCTTATTGACATGCAAGCTCTATTGGCTGGAGACCTGTTAGCCGTGACCCGTCATGCTCAAAATTATCTTGATGCATTTAAGCAACTATCCTAAAGTCAATAACTAAGGAGAGAAGATGAGCTTTAGCCAGGACTTGATTCAAGGTTTTCACAAAGTCACCACGGCCTCGGTAGCCGATGCCGTCGATCAGATTGTTGGCAAGCGCGGCTACCTAGATTATCAGATAAAGCCGCGCATCAATGACAAAAAAGTGGTCGGCCCGGCGGTGACTATTCTCGAAGGTCCGACTTCGGAAAAACTCCCACCACAACATGCTCTGGATGCCATCGACGAATCTCCCGAGGGTTCGGTGATGGTTATTGGCATTGACGGTGAAACCGATGTAGCTGTTTGGGGTGGCCTGATGACGGCGGGTGCAGTGGTCAACGGCTTTGCCGGAGCTATTTTGGATGCTGGGGTTAGGGATGTCACCGAGATAAAGCGCGACTTTGACTTTCCGGTGTTTGCCCGCAGCGTTTCGCCAGGCACAACCATAGGACGCTACCAGACGCTTGCCGCTAATGTTCCGGTTGTTTGTGGCGGTATCGAAGTCAGGCCTGCTGACCTGATCGTGGCCGATGCCGACGGTGTGGTGGTTGTGCCCCAAGCACATGCCGAGGCTGTTCTTGACTTGGCGCTAGATATCGAGCGAAAAGAGGCCGAGCAGACCAAATATATTCGCGAGACCAAGTCCCTGCGTGAGGGCTTGGCAAAATACCAGCGAATTTAGAGCTTGTATCGCTAGAGGATTGTAGTTAAGGAATAATGAATTGCAGCCGTCGGCGATCAACATGCCAATGCTGTTTGCTGACAGTTTTAAGGGAGTGATATGCCAGACATTCTTGCCTTGGGCGAACCAATGCTCGAGTTTAATCAGCTTAGTGAAAACCACAGAACCGTCTATCTGCCTGGCTATGGTGGCGACACCTCCAATGTCGCCGTGGCAGCGGCACGTCAGGGCGCGAGTGTCGGCATGCTCACCCGTTTGGGCCAAGACAGCTTTGGCGATGAATTTATTAAACTATGGCAGGCCGAAGGTATTGATACCAGTCAGATTATTCGTGACAATCACGCCGCGACAGGTATATATTTTGTCACTCACAGCGAGCAAGGTCACGCCTTTACCTATTTTCGCAAGGGTTCCGCAGCCAGTTTGATAAAACCTGAAGAATTGCCGGTAAAAGCCATTGCCGAGGCAAAATTACTACATGTTTCCGGCATCTCCCAAGCGATAAGTAACAGCGCCTGCGACACGGTTTTTGCTGCCATGGAAATAGCCAAAGCTCACAATGTGAAAATTTCTTATGACACCAACTTACGGCTAAAACTCTGGCCCCTAAACCGGGCCAAAGCCATCATTATGGAGACCATTGCTCACAGCGATATTTGCTTGCCGAGCTTAGAAGACGTCACGAGCTTAACGGGTCTAAGAGATCCTGACACCATCGTCGACTTTTTCCTTAATCGTGGGGCCGGAATTGTTGCCCTAAAACTGGGCGCTAAAGGTGTGCTTGTTGCCGACGCTACGCAGCGTCAGCGTTTGGACGGTTTTAAAGTCCAGACGGTTGACGCCACGGGCGCAGGGGACAGTTTTGATGGGGCTTTTATCGCACAATTACTTGCCGGTGCATCCTTAGCCCAAGCGGCGCGCTACGCCAATGCTGCCGCGGCGTTATCCACTAAAGGACACGGCGCGGTTACGCCCATTCCCTCACGCCAGGAGGTCGAGGCCTTTTTAAACAGTCAGACTGTATAGCAACCCGCTACCCCTTAATGACAGGGACGTAATTAAAAAAGCTGTCTTAATGAGTGGAAAGTAAAAAGGGGAAAGTGAAAAGTAGGGTTTTCCCACCAACCACCTACTACAAACTACCAACCACTTAAAAGGGCACTTCCGCCTTGGGTGCCGTTGCCGACTTGTTATTAACATAGGAACGGCCCCGATCACGTAACAAGCTCTCCCGGTCGATGGTTAGGGTAGTGCGCAACCAGGGACAGCTTTGCTCGAGCTCTTTTAAACGCGCCTTGTCAATGCGGACGCCATCTGTGGCATAAGTGGCAATCCCCTGAGCCGAACGCAGCTTAAGCCTCAGCGGAGTGATGCCGGCAAATTCATCGATAAACGAACGGAAATCGCGCAGCAAGTTTTCGTCAACCTCGCTTAAATCAAACTCGACCACGGCTAGTTCCGGCAGATTTTCCCGCTTATCCCAGCGAATCAAGCGGTTAGCCACCAGCCTTAAGGATTCACCGTCTTCCGAGACCTCGGTAATCAGCACCGCCGGAGCATCCTCGGCCAACTGCTCGGCAATCTCCTCATAATTACGGCCAAAGGCCACCACTTCGCGGTTGCCTGATTCGTCGGCAATCTCAAAACGAGCCATCATATTACCTTTTTTGGTGGGTTTCTTGACTACGTTTCGCAAGATGCCTGCTAGTGCTACCAGTTGGCGGCCCTGTCCCGTCTGATGTTGTTCAAACCAGGGCTCGAGCTTATCTACCTCGCAACTGGCGGCAGCGGCCAAACCCGGATAACTGTTCATGGGATGGTCGCTGATATAAAGCCCCAGCGCTTCTTTCTCATAGCGCAGGAGCTCGAGCTGACTAAGCTGCGTAGCATCTTTCATCGTCGGGGGTTTTATGTCGTCTGCACCAAACAAACTCATCTGACCCATAGCAGCCTGGGCACGTTGGGCGCTGCCCCAGCGGATAGCGGCTTCTAAATTTGCCAGCAAAATATGTCTGTCACCGATTTTGTCAAAAGCCCCGGCCTTTACCAAATGCTCTAAAGCACGCTTGTTGACCAGACTGGCGTCGACTCGCTGGCAAAAGTCGTAAAGGTCCTTAAATTTGCCCCGGGCTTTGCGCTCCTGCATGATATGGTCCACGGCTGCGTCGCCCACATTCTTGATGCCGTAAAGACCAAAACGCACCACCTTATCCACTGGTGTAAAGGTGTCACGCGATTCGTTGATATCCGGCGGCAAAACATCGATGCCTAAATGCCGGGCGTCGGCTACATACTGCGCTACCTTGTCCGAATTACCGCGTTCAACCGTGAGCAGGGCAGCCGCAAACTCAACCGGATAATGTGCCTTTAGATAAGCCGTTTGATAAGAAAGAGCGCCATAAGCAGCCGAGTGCGACTTGTTAAAGCCATAGTTGGCAAACTTTTCAAGCAGGTCAAAGATACGGTTGGCTTCCTCTTTGGCAATACCCTTACTAGCAGCACCCTTTTCAAAGATGGCCCGCTGCTTGACCATTTCCTCAACCTTTTTCTTGCCCATAGCACGCCTTAGCAAGTCGGCCTCACCGAGCGTGTAGCCCGCTACCACCTGAGCAATTTGCATGATCTGCTCTTGATAAACCGGTATGCCATAGGTTTCTTCCAAGATGGGTGCTAAGAATTTTTCAGACTCTGGAAAATGGCTGTAATCGACCTCTTCTTGGCCGTGATGTCGCCGGATATAGGCCGGGATGTTTTCCATCGGACCCGGGCGATAGAGCGCTGAAACGGCAATTAAGTCCTGGATGCGGCGCGGCTTGAGTTTCTTTAAGGTATCCACCATACCCGGCGATTCAAATTGGAATACCCCGGCTGCTTCCCCCCGACTCAGCAACTCAAAAGTTTTCTTATCTCCCTGTGGTAAATCATCCGGAACGAGGTCGATGCCGCGCGAATCCTTGATGATCTTAATGGCGGTTTCAATAAACGACAAAGTCCTTAGACCCAGGAAATCCATTTTGATAAAACCAAGGTCTTCAATACTGCCCATATCGTATTGACAGACAATTGGGCCGTCACCGCTTCTAAAGACCGGGGCAAGCTCTTGGACCGGCTCTCGCGCAATGATGACCCCGGCGGCATGAACCGAGGCATGTCGAGTAAGGCCTTCAAGCGCTATAGCGACATCCATGAATTCTTTGGCGCCTTGAGCGTAATACTGTTGGATTTCGGGTACTTCTTTCATGGCCTTGACAATGGGTTTCGAACGGCCAAAGACCACCGGGATCAGTTTAGAAACCTTATCGGCATCGGCATAAGGAGCCTCGAGCACGCGGGCGGCATCTTTTATAGCGGCCCTGGAGGCCATAGTTCCAAAGGTGGCAATCTGCGCGACCATTTCTTCGCCGTATTTTTCCCGGACGTAATCAACTACTTCCATGCGGCGGGTATCAGAAAAATCTACGTCAAAGTCCGGCATGCTGATCCGGTCAGGGTTCAAAAAACGCTCAAAGAGCAGATCGAACTCCAGGGGATCAATGTTGGTAATGCGGGTGGCGTAAGCGACTATCGAGCCCGCTCCCGAACCGCGCCCCGGGCCGACGGCAATGCCGTGATCCTTGGCCCAGTTGATAAAATCCGCAACAATCAGGAAGTAATCTGGAAAACCCATGGCGATAATAACGCCCAGTTCATATTCAGCACGTTCGATGATGGTCAGGGCATCTGGGTCAATATCGGTATCTTTTAGTTTTTCAAGGTGCGGGTAGCTATACCTATCAAAATTTTCTTCCGACTTTTTGGCAACACGACCCTTTTCGCCGACTCTGGCTAATTCTAAAAAGACCTGCTCAGTTGCCTGAGGCAGTTTATCTGTTGCCATACTGAGATAATTGCGCAGGGTTGCCTCGGTGATGAGTTCATAGCGCTGGATCAAACCCTCATAGGTCTGAATGCGCAATTGTTCGGCCAGGGTTCGACCTTCCGGGATGGGCAATTCCGGCATCTGATAGACCCGGCTCGAGCCAATGGGCAGCGTAAGATCGCAAAGATCGGCCACCGCCACGCTGTTTGCCAGGGCGCTGGGATAGTCCGTCTCTGGAATAACTTTAGCCATTTCTGCCGGAGTCTTTACATAAAACTCGTCACAAGGAAACTTAAAGCGGTTGGGGTCGGAAAGCGTGGTCTTGGTCTGGATGGCTAACAGCGCCTCATGCGCTTTGGCATCTTCTTTGCGCACATAGTGCCCGTCGTTGGTTGCCACCATCGCCAGACCGTAGCTGTTAGCGAGTTCTCGCAGCATGGGGTTTAGCCGCGCCTGCTCGTCTATGCCGTGGTCTTGCAATTCGACAAAGAAATTATCGCCGTAAATATCGAGATATTGCTTTAGAACCTCTTCGCCTTCCTTAAAACCGACATCGAGCAAGACCCTGGGGAGCTGTGCGCCCAGACAGCCTGATAGGGCTATGACACCCTCGGAATATTCGCGCAGCAGCTCATGATCGACCCGGGGTTTCATATAAAACCCCTCGAGCCAACCCCGGGAGTTGAGTTTGCATAGGTTCTGATAGCCCTTGAAGTTTTTTGCCAACAAGGTCAAGTGAAAATAGCCGCCGTCAAGTTTGCTGTTGGGTTTTTTCTTGTCAAAGCGCGAACCAGCCGTAACATAGGCCTCAAAACCGATGATGGGTTTGACGCCTTGTTTTTCCGCAGTTTTGTAAAACTCGATTGCCCCGTGCATATTGCCGTGGTCGGTCATGGCCACAATCGGGTTATCCGGTGTGACTTCTTTCACCCAGGCCATTAAGTCCTTAATACGAGCAGCACCGTCTAGCAGGCTGTAAGACGTGTGTTGGTGTAGATGGGCAAACTTTTTGGGAGTTTTTATCTCAGGCGCTTTTGGCATGGCTTTATGTTAACGTTTTTGCCACTGACAACGGTGAGTTTGCAGGATAAACAATTCACTAACAGAAATATTGTGAAATAAATTATGTACTTTTTAACTAAACGAAGCAGAGCATGTTACCCTAGCCACTTTTGGGAGCATAAAAATTATTTACCGTCCGAGCAACTGAAAGTGATAGTGTATTCGGGTATAGTTTTTAGCATAATCTGAATATAGAGGTGCACCTAACATGTCAGAAACGGGCTTGTCAACCTTGGAATTCTTAGATGGTAATGATGCCATCATGCGTGCGGCACTCGATGCCGGTTGCACGTTTTTTGCCGGCTATCCGATAACACCCGCCACCAGTTTGTTGTTGGCCGCTATCAGAGACATGCCCAGCGTTGGGGGCATTGCGGTGCAGACTGAAGATGAGATTGCCGGTATCTCTATGTGTATTGCCGCCAGTATGACCGGACGCAAAACCATGACTGCTACCAGCGGCCCCGGGCTTAGCCTCTACAGCGAAAATATAGGTTTAGCAATAATGGCTGAAGTCCCTTTAATAATTGTTGACTCCCAGCGAATGGGGCCGGCAACTGGCGGTGCGACTACGCAGGGCGAGGGTGATATTCAATTTGCGCGTTGGGGCAGTTCGGGTGGTTATCCACTGATTGTGTTAGCGCCCCGCGACCTTAAAAGCAGCTATGAATTGACGCTTCACGCCTTTAATTTAGCGGAACGATACCGAACCCCGGTCTTATTACTGACCAGCAAAGAGTTGTCGCTGACCCGGCAGAGTGCGGATACATCGCGCTGGCAACGTCCTGAACTTATAAACCGCAAGCAATTTGCCGGGTCGCTGGAGGAATTTTTACCCTATCGGGTAGATGATGGGGAAGAGGTGCCCGCTTTCTTGCCCTTTGGTGCTGAGGCGCAGGTGCGTTTTACCACCAGCATTCATGGTGATGAGGGGATAATCACCAACGATATTGTCAAACGTCGGCGCAAGCTCGAGCACTTAGCCAATAAGATCAGTTGGGACAAACCGGGGGTGAGTCTCTATGCAGCCGATTTATACAGCGAGGCCGACACCCTGATAATCAGCTATGGTCTGGCGGCCCAAGCCTCTGTCGATGCCGCCCGGCAACTGCGCGGCTATGGTTTCCGGGTATCAAGCTTGGTGCTTTACACGCTCTGGCCGGTGCCGGAGGGCATTATCTCAGAAGTGTTGGGCGAGCATAAAAATATTGTGGTGCCAGAGCACAACAACGGTCAGTATTTACGAGAGCTCGAGCGGCTCAGCTTTGAGCAAAACCGCTTTGTGGCAGTGCAAAGTTTTGACGGCAGCTTAATCAGCCCTGCTGAGATTATCCAAGCCGTTAGTGAGGAACCGCCTTTGTTGCTAGGAGCAGCTAATGACTAGACCCGCGACAGAAAATGTTTATATAGAACGTCAGGACTATCCGTTTTGCCCTGGCTGTGGTCACGGTCTGATTCTTAATGCTTTGGGCAGTGCGCTTGCCAAGCTTAATTTACCTCCTAAAGATGTGGCTATTGTCACAGATATTGGCTGTGTGGGCCTATCTGACGCCCAGCTAAAAGTACATAGCTTTCACGGCTTACATGGTCGTAGCGTGGCCTATGCCAGCGGTCTAAAACTCGCCCAAGCAGACCTTCACGTGATTGTACTGATGGGCGACGGTGGCACCGGCATCGGCGCGGGGCATATCCTGGCCGCCGCTCGGCGCAATATGGATATCAGCGTTTTGGTTTTTAACAACTTCAATTTTGGCATGACCGGCGGCGAACACTCGGCCACGACCTTTAACACCGCCATGACCACCACCACTCCCACGGGCAATCCGGAAATGCCCTTCGATATTGCCGCCACCGTTACTGCTAATGGTGCGTCATTTGTCGCCCGCAAACCCAGCACCGACCGAGACCTCTTTGATGTGGTGGCGCAGGCGATTGCCACACCCGGGTTTTCACTAGTAGATATTTGGGAGCTGTGTACGGCATATTTCGTGCCGGCAAATCAGTTTACCGGCAGGATGTTTCGAGAATACGCCGAGCGCAGCGGCATGCAGATGGATATCCTCACGGACAAACGCCGAGCTACCCTGGGGGCATACATGCAGCAGCTTATCGAAACCGCGCCACCGCGTGCACAGAGCATTCCTTTGCCGATATCTTTTCGGCACTCGCTAAAAACCAGACGCGGACTTATCACCGCCGGTTCGGCTGGCGGTAAGGTGAAGAGCGCCGTGGGACTTTTGGCTCGAGCCGCCATTATGAGCGGCCTAGCGGTGAACCAGAAAGACGATTACCCTGTGACGATAAAAAGCGGTCACTCGGTGAGCACCCTGATTCTTGACCCTCAGCCGATCCTTTATAACGGTGTTGCTCAACCGGATGCGGTATTGCTGCTCACCGCCGCAGGTCTGCAGAGAATAGGAGCGCAGTTGGCAAGCTGGCCACAAGACGTTCAGGTTTATGCCGAGACAAGCTTGACTTTGCCGCCCACCAAGGCTCGCGTCAAGCGTTTTGACAGCCGTAACCTGAGCCGGGAGCTGGGTAAAGAGAATATAGCCCTAGCCGTTGTTGCCAGCGTATTGCTCGAGCAAGCATATTTTCCCTTAAAGGCTCTAAAGACCGTCATTGTCAAGCGGATGAAAGTGGAATATCGTGAACAGGCGTTGGCAGCGGTTGAATCGGTTGCAGAGCAAAGCATTTTTGAGCAATAAAAGTTTCACGAACATAAGTATCGTGACAATTTTCACTTATTATCATTATCCTGCATAAAGTGAAAAGTAAAAAGGGGAAAGAGTTTCTAAGGCTTCTTTAATCAGAATTGGCCTAACAGCTCACGCCTTAGTCCTCCCTTTGTAAAAATGCTTTCTAAAAATGATGTTTGTTACTAAAGAGCATTACTTTGCAGTCAAGGGTTTCGGTCTCGTATTGATAGAACTCGCCCTCCAAAGGAGTTTAATAGCACTGTACTGACGCTTGCGACCATTGCAATCATGGCCCAGACCGGGTGAACTAAGCCAGTAACGGCAGCAGGTACGCCAATACCATTAAAGGCAAAGGCTAGCCAGAGATTTTGTACCGTTTTACGGTAGCTATTCTTGCCAATTTCCAGAGTATCTAATACGCTTAGTAATCTTGTGCTGGTAAGAATTACATCTGCTGATTCAATGGCAATATCGGTACCTGCACCAATGGCAATTCCCACATCGGCCTGCATCAAGGCGGGTGCGTCATTGATGCCGTCACCTACGAAGGCCACGCGATGCCCTCTTTGCTGAAGCCCACGTACCGCTTTAGCCTTTTCATCGGGCAGAACTTCAGCGATCACGCTATTTATCCCGATCTTCTTGGCTATCGCTTGTGCGGTGTGCTGGTTATCACCTGTAATCATAAGGGGCTCGAGCCCTAACATTTTAAGCTGCTGGATAGTGGCGTGGGCGTCTACCTTTAGCTGATCTGCAATGGCAATAAGACCCAGCAGCGAAGTTGTGCCTTGTACTTCTCGCCCCACCAGCACCACGGTTTTGGCTTCATTCTGCAGGCGCTCTAATTCAATGCTAATCTGGTCGAGGTCTAGCTTAAGCTCTTTGCAAAAAAACTCAGAACTACCTATGTAAAGCCTTGCTCCGGCCACACTGCCCCGAACCCCTTTGCCAGTTATGGCCTCAAAACTCTCTACCTCATCCAGCTTGATACCCTTGGTGTTAGCATACTGGACTATCGCTGTGGCTAAGGGGTGTTCCGAGTATGCCTCAATGCTTGCTGCCAGGCTTAAGAGCTCGGTTTCAGTAACTCCCCAAGCTATGAGATCTGTGACGCCAGGTTTGCCTTGTGTTAAAGTGCCTGTTTTGTCAAAGACTATGGTTTTGATGTCTTTTAGGACGTGGAAAGCTTCGCCTGAACGCATTAAGATACCCCGCTCGGCAGCCATGCCGCCCCCGCGAATCATTGCCAAGGGTGTGGCCATGCCCAGGGCGCAGGGATAGCCCATTACGAAAACCGCCAAGGCCGCAAAAATGGCGCGACTCGGGTTGACCTCGCCGGTAAAGGCCCAGGCTCCGAACGTCCACAGTAGTATCGCTAAACCAGCAAAGACGACTACTCCAGGCGCATAATATTTGAGAATTACATCAACGAGTTGCAAGATACCTGGCTTCATGGCTCGAGCTTCCTCGATGTAGTGTGCCACTTGCTGTAAAAAGCTCTCCTCACCCACCTTGGTAACTTCGATAAGCAGGCTACCGTTCTGGTTGATAGAACCGCCTACTACCTCGTCACCTATCCCTTTTTGATTAGGGAGAGATTCGCCCGTAACAATGCTCTCATCAACGCTCGAGCTGCCTTCGACAACAAGCCCGTCAACCGGGATAGATTCACCGGGTCGCACTCGAACATGCTCGCCTACCCGCACTTCGTCAACAGCAACCTCAACCAACTCGCTGCCTCGCAACACGTAGGCGGTATTGGGTAGCAGACTGAGCAATTTCTCGACGGAGCGCGAGGCTCGCACCCGCACCAGGAGCGAGGTGTAAGCAGAGAGTATGTGATAGGTGGTGATTAGGGTAGCTACAATGAAAAAATCTGCTATTGGAAAATTCAGTTCTGGAATGGCAAAAAAACGACCTGCAATGCCTAAAATACCACCTAAGAGACCTGAGAGAGCACCAAATTCTAATAGCACATGTTGATTTAAGATACCTCGCTGCAACGAGTAATAGGCCTTTTTGAGGATATGAAAACCCGGACCAAAAACGGTGAGTAGTGCCAGCACTGGAACTGTTGTGAGTACCAAGGGTTGCAGCACTGACGGGGGAAGAATAGACAACCACATAAAAACCATCAGCAAGACGCTTACTGCACTAAAGCCAGTGCTTAAAAGCAGCGTGCGCTTGCCATCTCTTATTTCCGCTTCGCGCTCCTCAAAGGCCTTGGCCTTGTTAGTGTCACGTACCGTATAGCCTAATTGCCGCAGGGTTTCTCTGAGCTGGTTGGGAGTAACTTTGCTTGAGTCGTAACGAAGCAATGCTTCTTCGTGAGCAAGACTGACATGAACCTCATAAACACCATCAATTCGGGTATAGGCCTTGCGTATGGTCTCACTGCAAAAAGAGCAAGACATGCCACCAATTTTGATTTGCAAAGACTTTTCATTTGCCGGGGGAGACTGACTAAAACCCTTACTTGCCAGCTTGCCTGGGCTAGCCATGGTGGGTATTAAAACCGAGCAGGCTTATCATGACAATACCTTAGTTTCTGCGCTTTGTTCCTGTGTTATGTCAGCGCTTTAACAGGTACCGTACACCTTCCAGTTAAGTGGAAGGTCAAGACACAACATTATGCTCTTCGATAATGCTGCAGATATTGCCCTGGTGACGCATAGTTTTTTTAGCTTCATTACGAAGCTTAAGCAAATCTTTTTGCAGTTCTTGCAGAGCACATAATTGTTCGTCTATCTCAGTGATTTTCTGTTTTACTATGCTGAGCACTTGCTCACAAGGGTTCTGGTTATCATCGCGCAGTGACAGAATTTTTGCAATCTCAGCAAGTTGCAAACCAACAGTTTTTGCTTTAAGGATGAATTGTAAGCGTTCAAGGTCACTAAGGTCATAAAGACGATAACCTGACTTACTACGCTCCGGTGGCGGTAGCAGACCGATTTTTTCGTAGTAGCGGATGGTTTTGGTATTTAAGCCAAGTTTGGTAGCAAGCTCGCCAATTTGCATGGGAACAGTTAAGGTCACAACAAGATTTTAGAAGGTGAAGACATTAAGTTTGGTTATGTACTAAACCACTTACTACCGGGACAAAAAAGGATAGTCAGTCCGTGAGATAATTGGGGTGCTGAAATCTCAAGCATCAAAGGACTGACTATGAACCAGAATAAAGGATTAGAGCGGGTATTGAAAGAGGACTTCAAGTTGCACGGAGCACG
>JASBUK010000010.1 GCA_030147925.1 Trueperaceae bacterium | reverse complement strand
AAAGGTTTGGCTACGGTAGGGCATACCGGAAGCTGGGCTAGCGATAGCCCGAACGCTTGGGGAGAGGATGTAAGACCGGCCCCTCAGTCGGCAGCCCTCGACGAGCCAAGAATCCCACTGCTTTAGCTGTGGGAGTGTCAATTTGACGAACGACTGGTGAGCTTGGTCCGTGCACGTGAAGCTAGCTTGAGCTGGAAACAGGCTCAGCTACAGGCTGCCCAAAACACCAAAGACCCCTTGCTGACAGGGCTTTCTCAGAAAGCAGCCTGATTCGTAGCGTTCGGCACGCTATTCCTCGTGTGGGAGGCGCTCCTGCCAAAACTTCGTCAATAAGGTAGCAAAATCCAAGCACGCCGAGGGGTAAGTGGGTCAAAGGTGACTTGCTGGTTCTGGACTATAAAGTCCTCATGGCAAAGCAAATCCTTAACCTTAGTGCCGTTCGGCCATGTGACAGGAATACTCAAGCATCGTGGAACCCTGGTATTGTTCAGTACAATGAGTAGTTGCTGGTCTTGCTCCGAACGGGAATAAGCATAAACGCGGTCGTTGGCAAAGACCGTTTCAAACTTGCCATTCCTCAGGCACGTGTAACTCTTGCGTAACTCGAGTAACCTCGAAACCGAGTCTCTTATGGTGTGATTCCACTTGCTCTCATCCCAAACCATCGTCCGGCGGCAATCCGGGTCGTTGTCTCCAAACATGCCATTTTCGTCCCCGTAGTAGATCATGGGTGCGCCAGGCATCGTGAGCAGAAAGGCGTAAAGCAGCACTGCTAAATCAGTGTCTTCCTTGCATACCGTAAGCAACCTCGCGGTGTCATGACTCCCAAGGAGGGTAAGCATGCCCTTCTCACTGCCCTTTGGCAGCTGACTTTTAAGTGTCTCCAAGGCTCGAGAAAATGCCTCCCCCGTTAGTGCGTTGCTAACTAGAAAGTCAAAGACCAGGCTACGCAGGCCGTAGTGCATTGTCCCGTCAAGAGTATCCCCCTTTAGAAAATTCGAGGGATCGCGCCACTCCTCACCCACCAGGTAGGCATCGGGGTAACGTTCTTTAACAACTTTGCGAAAACGTCGCCAAAAATCGGGGTGAATTTCGTAGGGTACATCAAGCCGCCAACCGTCAATCCCCCGCTCGAGCCAATAGCAGGCCACCTTGTGGATAAATGCTTCAACCTTGGGGTTGTGTGTATTCAGTCTGGGGAGATAGTAGGCACCACCACAACTCGCATAATTGGGGTAAGGACTGCTCCTGATGGGATAATTGTACACGTAGAACCAGTCACAGTATTTTGACTCAGTTCCATTCTTTTTCACATCCAAAAAGGGTGCAAAACCATCTCCACAGTGATTAAATACACCATCAAGCACCACCTTAATGCCCCGAGCATGCGCCTCTTTTATAAGCCGGTCAAAGGTAGCATCGTCCCCAAAGGTAGGATCGATAGTGAAGTAGTCGTGCGTATCGTACTTGTGATTGGTACCTGCTGTAAAGATGGGATTGAGATAGAGTGCGTTAAAACCCATTTTGGCAACATAGTCAAGTTTATAGATGATGCCTTCGAGATCACCTCCAAAAAAGTTCTCTCTTGTCGGCTTACCTCCCCAGGGTTCCGTACCAGTTGGATCGTTTGCTGGATTGCCGTTGTAAAAGCGTTCCGGGAAAATCTGGTAAAAGACGGCATCGGAGACCCAATCTGGAATGTGCATGCTTATCCTTTCAGGCCGCTTGAGGTAATACCTTCTATAAAGCGTTGTTGCGCCACCAGGAAGGCGAGAATAGCGGGAATGGTGGCAAGAACGGTGGCGGCCATGAGCAACGTCCAAAAAATGCCATACTGCCCCTGAAAGAAGGCTAGACCCACTTGAATGGGACGCATCTCCGTGGAGTTGGTAACAATCAGCGGCCACAAGAAATCGTTCCAGGCGAACAGAAATGAGAATATGGCGCTTGCTGCCATGACCGGTGTCGAGAGCGGCAATATGATCCTTGCAAAGATAACCACACGGTTAGCTCCGTCAATGAGCGCTGCTTCTTCCAACTCCTGAGGAATCGACAGAAAAAACTGCCGGAACAGGAAGATGGCAAACGCACTCACCACTCTCGGGACAATCAACGCCTGATAGGTGTCGAGCCAACCAAGGTCGGCGATAATGAGAAAGCTGGGGATAAGCGTCACTGGGAAAGGGATCATCATAGTGCCTAAGATGAGGAAGAAGAGCACGTCCCGTCCCGGGAACCTCAGTCTTGCAAAAGCGTAGCCGGCCATGGCTGAAAACAGGGTCTGCCCAAGGGTTATGCCAATTGTCATGATGGCACTGTTCAGAAAAAAGCGTGGAAATGGCGCAGCCTTCCAGGCTTCCACATAGTTCGACCACTCAAAATAGGTGGGGATTAGAAGTGGTGCTTGATAAAGAACACCAGCTGGCTTTAACGAGGTCGTCACCATCCATAAAAAGGGCATTGCAGATATGAACGCGCCGGTCAAGAGCAATAGATGCGTTAGAACGCTTCGTAGCGGGTTAGTTTTCACCTTGTGCACCTCCCCGACTGAGCCGGAACTGAATGAGGGTGACGACAAATATGAGTGCAAACATCACGTAGGCAATGGCGGAAGCAAAACCGAGTTCGTAATACCGGAAACCGTAGCGGTAGAGGTAGTAGCCGATGACATCGGTACTTTTGAGTGGCCCTCCTTGGGTCATAACATACACGAGATCGAATACCTGAAAGGCATCGATGAGTGCCGTCACCGTCAGAAAGAAAGTGCTTGGCGCGAGCAGCGGTAAGGTAACGAAACGGAAACGTTGCCAGGGGCTCGCACCATCAAGCTGCGCCGCCTCGTAATAAATGCGCGGGACGCCCTGGAGTGCCGCTAAGTAGACAACCATGTTAAAACCCACTCGCTTCCACACACCCACGATCACAATCGCAACGAGCGCCCACGAGGGATCGGTTAACCAAGAAGGGCCGGTGATGCCCGAGCCAGCTAAAAATCGATTGATAACACCCTGTGAAGGGTCAAAAAGATACTTCCACACCACCCCTGCCGCCACCGTCGGGGTGATAACCGGCAGGAAATAGAGTGCCCGGTAAAGTGCACGTCCTCGAATATCCTGGTTAAGAAGTACCGCTACGATCATCCCGAGGGCCAGCGCGGCAACCGTCATCGCAGCGGCATAAATGACCGTGACCTGTAACGAATTCCAAAATTCGCTCGAGCTAAAAAGTCGCTGGTAGTTATCAAGACCTACAAAGGGCCTTTTAGGGCTGACCCCGTTCCACTCAAAAAAGCTCAGATAAAGCGAATAAAGCGCCGGATAAAAATTAAAAGTGCCAAGAATGACGACTGTTGGCAGCAGGAAAAATAAGGCAATAGGAAGATTTTTAAACGTCCGCATGAAAGTAGGGCGCTTGGCCCTACCTTCATTATGAACCTGCGGACGTGACAACGTCATCAGCGCAGCAAAGGTGCAGCTTCTTGTGCAGCAGTATTCAACGCCTCTTGTGGACTCATGCGTCCATAGAGTGCTTCGACGATATAGTTCGCCAGGGTGTCAGAGATTTGGGGATATTTAGTCACGGGTGGCCGTGGATTGGCGTATGGCATGGACTCAACAAAGGGCAGCAGTAGTGGCCGGGCATTCTTAACCCAGGCGATATAAGTACTGTCATTGGCGACAGATTCTTTAATCGGTATGAAGCCTGTCCCTCTGTCCCATTCAACCTGAACCGGAGTACTACTAAACCACTCGATGAAATTCCAGGCCGCCTGCTGGGTTTCGGGATCAGTGTTGAAGATGAATATCTGTTCGCCGCCCATGTTAGTGGCTATCTCGCCACCCTCGGGATAAGGGAACACAGCACTGCCAAGTTCGAAATTTACCTGCATTGGGAAGAACTGCGTCATCCAGGAGCCATCCATTACCATTGCAGCTTCACCCCGGCCAAAGAGACCCCACGGAGCGACGGTGCTTACTTCGTACTCGTCAATGAGATCAACCCAGAATTGTAGGGCTTCAAACCCAGCTTCAGAATTGAAAGCGGGTGAGCTAAGATCGCCGCTGAGGACGTCTCCACCCTTGTTCCAAAGGAAAACCTGCCACTGCCAGCTGGTGCCTTCTCCCCCTTGAGTAAAGAGTTCATAGCCCCACTTGCCCGTCTTCTCTTTGATGATCTGAGCCATCTCGACAAGTTCCTCCCATGTTTCGGGGGGAGTGTCAGGGTCGAGCCCTGCTTCCGCAAAGATTGCTTTATTCCAAAATAGCGCAAGATTCGAGGCGCTTACGGGCAAACTATAACGTTTACCATCACGCAGACCGTATACAAGAGGCCCTGCAAAGTAATCACTCATGTCGACATTGGATTCGGAAATATAGTCATCCAGTGCTACAAGAGCGCCACTGCTGGTAAGAAACGGCATGGCTACGAGGTCAGAAATAGCCATAGTAGGAGTTTGCCTACCGGCAATAGCGGTTTGCAGCTTTGAAACGAGTTCGGAGCCAGGCACGAAGACTGCTTCAATAGTGATACCGGGATTTTCCTCCTGGTACTGGTCAATGAGATTTTGCAAAACTTGTCCGTTGGCACCGTCCCAGTAATGCCAGAACGTGAGCTTTTGGGCTAGACTGAGGCTGAAAACGCTAAAGAGAATGACGGCTAAAAATGTTGGGGTATATTTTCTCACGATGCCTCCTTAAAGGCGCTTTGTTGTTTGTTAGCTCGAGCTTCGCACAATGAGTTCAGGTTTAAACTCATGGTGCACAATGTTGCGTTCAGGATCATCCAAACGCTTAAGAAACAAACGAATAGCCTCCTTTCCGAGTTGTTCTATGGGTTGCTTTACCGTACTGAGACCGTAATCTTTGGTCCAGGGTTGGGCATCAAAACCCACCACACGGACATCTTTACCAAGCGCTAATCCGTTGACCTTCGCCTCCTCCATAACCCCTTTGGCTAGTAGGTCACAGCTCGCAAAGATGTTGATAGGGGGCACGGTACGGGCCAGAATGTTTCGCAGGCCATCACGACCACCTTCACCGCTGAATTCCACTGTGATTAGCTGACCTTCTTCAAAGGATTGACCGCTGTCTGCTAGCGCCCGTTTAAAACCTTTGAGACGTTCTAAAAAAACCCCGCTCGAGAAGGGTATATCATCGTACTTTTCAATCATCAGGGCAAAGGTTGTGCCCGGTTTTTCAAGGAGGTGCTTTGTTGCAGCGTAAGCTCCTCCGGCGTTATCCACCGTAACGGTGTCATAGTCGGCATGGTAAGCGTCCACTAAAACTGCTGGTAACTGTGCGGGGAGCTTAGCATCTAAAAAGAGCCAGTCTGGGTTGAGCGAGGCGAGGATTATGCCGTCCGCCTGGTACGGTAATGCATCTGGTGAGCGATAACGCTCGAGCCTTCGCTCATTGAGAAGCGGAAACAGCGCAGCGTCATAATCATGCTCCGCTAGCTCATTATCAATAGCGGTTATAAGTTGATCGTAAAATTCTGTGCCAATCATCGGCAAAAAAACTGAGGCAGTCTGGGTACGACCTGTACGAAAGCTACGTGCTGCCCGGTTGGGTCGATAGTTAAGTTCCTTAACGGCCTCAAGCACCCGCTGCTGAGTTGCCTTGGCAACACCCTTGTAGTCATTTAAGACCTTTGAGACCGTACTAATCCCGACATTGGCATGTTTGGCTACATCTTGGATGGTGACGTTATCCATCAATTTTCCTTTTTCCATAAAGTGTCTAGAAATCGTTTTCGAAATCGTTTTCTATACTTTAGCATGAGAGGCTGCGAGTCTGTCAAGTCCATTCCGAGTAGTGCGGAAAGTCGAGTTCACGACCCTCCGTTATTCAGTCGAGAAAATGGTGCCAGCTAACAAAATCGCTAGCACTGTTAGCCTTTTAGGCGCGCAAGGGCTATTTGATTGAAGCTACGAAAGGAGGCCAGTTTATGAGTTATGAATAATGTACAAAATGCGACTAGGACAGAGCACTTCCAGGCTCGAGCCATAAAAACCCTTTAAAGCTGCCGAGTAGCCCCCTTCGGATCGAGCGCATCCCGCAGTCCGTCCCCCCTTACTACCGGGACAAAAAAGGATAGTCAGTCCGTGAGATAATTGGGGTGCTGAAATCTCAAGCATCAAAGGACTGACTATGAACCAGAATAAAGGATTAGAGCGGGTATTGAAAGAGGACTCAAGTTGCACGGAGCACGCTTGAACTTCATAAGTCGCTTTGTGATGGCGGTCATTGTGGTGAGGACAGTAAGCTTACCGTAATTGCTAGTTGCCATCCATAGGGATGACCGTTCAAACTGGTGTTGATTGACATCAAGTTTGGAGGAATCCCTATGGACGACAGCTTTATTGTAACGGCTTACTGCATTATCAGTGATACGCTCTCACAACTCGGACATCAGACGCACAGCTTAGCTAAAGTTGGTGACGCAGAAGTGCTAACCGTGGCGGTAGTTGCGGCTAAGTTTTTTGGGAACCATCAAGAGCGTGCTTTATGCGTGATGGTCAAAGCTGGCTATATTCGCTCTTTGAGCGTCTCCCGGTATAACCGCCGTGTTCACGCCTTAACTGCTTGGCTTGAAGGCGTCTTGAGCATCTTAGGACAGTTGTTCACCCACCAGCAGGTCTTTGTCATTGACAGTATTCCCTTGCCCGTTTGCAAACGTGT
>JASBUK010000009.1 GCA_030147925.1 Trueperaceae bacterium | reverse complement strand
ATAGCAAAGACTATGAACACCTACCTGCATCCAGTGAAGCTTTTATCTACGCTGCTATGGTACGTTTAATGCTAGCTAGGTTAGCCAAACTTTCTTGATTCAATCCTTTTCTGACGCCCTCTAATATCTTTAATACCCCCCAGAATTTCCTGCCCAAGGTCACGCCTTTCTTCCCACTGAACTAAGTCTTTATCATTCATTATCAATTGCCTCCTTAATTTGTTTAAGCACATGAGCGGGAATTGTTTCCTTTACGTTTTTGGCGTACAGCGTTAGCATCACGAGCTTCTTATAGTCCATCTCACGGCTCCTGTTATGACGTGCCAGCACGTTACTCCTCGAACCGTCTTCTATTTCTTTGTCCCTTGATAAAAGGGTGCCTCATATGTGTTAAGCGTTGGAGTGGGTTAGTCACGCTCGAGATTTTCTAAATCAAGCAAGTCCTGTGGTCTACCTGAAGCACGCTTTGCCTTGATAAGGTCAGCCTTGGAAATAAAGTGCATGTCTGTTCCCATAATTGTCAGTGTTTCACGATGTTCCCACGCTTCTGAGAAGCTCACGCCTGGGATTGACATAAGTACATCAACGCGCAAGGGTGGATAGCCCATTTGGTAAAAATAGCCTTCTTCTGCAAAGTCTTGTGCGGAAAGGTTTTCTAACGGTGCACCAAACTCCTTCAAGGCAGTGTAGATAGCTTGGGCATTGTTATCATCGACAGCAACAAGCAAAGCCAAGTCTTTGGTGAATCTTGGTTCGGTGTAACGCATTACGGCGTAGCCACCGACAATCAGATAGCGAACCTCATGCTTTTTGAAAAGACTCAACAGTTCTTTGAAGTCTGAGCTCGCCAGCATAACCTTCCTTGATAAGTAGGTAATCTTGAATGAGTTGAGACACTGCCTCAAAGAGAACTTCAGGTGGCTGACTTTGCCAAAAAGTTATATTAAAGTCATCATCTTGTCCCAATTTGCCGTAGTTCTCTTGAACTTTCACACCTTGCATTTTACCACAAGGCAAGTAAGACGCTTAACGGCCTGAGCTCAGGGGCGCTAAAGGGGTGAACGGATTAATTTGAATCATACTAACTCCTACTCTAGAAATTCGACGGAACGATTCAGCGTCCCATGCAGCGCCTTGATACTAATAGAGGCTCCCAAGATTTACTTTTACCGTACAGTAAAAGCCTAAACAAATCCAAAGGAGGAAGCCTCATGAACTATTATAGCGGGCTACACAAACATACTTGTGGGATAGATTTGCATAGTAAAACGATGTACTTGTGTTTACTGGATGAACATGGCAATACGCTGCTGCATAAGAACATCAAAAGCCAGCCTGAAGCTTTTCTGGAAGCCGTAAAGGAGTATCGTGATGACCTGGTGGTGGGGGTGGAATGTATGTTCTGCTGGTACTGGCTGGCAGACTTATGTGAAGCTGAAGGGATTGCGTTTGTACTGGGACATGCCCTGTACATGAAAGCTATCTCAGGCAGCAAGACCAAAGATGATCGCAAGGATGCTGAAAAGATCGCTATGCTGCTTCGCTCAGGGATGTTCCCGCAAGCGTATGTTTATCCCAAAGCTTATCGTGCCACCAGAGATTTACTCAGAAGAAGAATGCACCTGATGCGAAAACGAGCTGAACTCCTTTCGCATATTGAGAATACAAGACATCAATACAACTTGCCCAGTTTTGAAAAAAGTATGAGCTACAAACGCAATCGTGAGAAGCTTGCCGAGCACTTTACTGAGATGGATCAGAGTATGCAGCTATCCATGAGCATGAATGCTAAATTGATTGACCTGTACGATGACTTGCTTCGAGAAACCGAACTCCATTTGACCCATCATGCCAAAGCCCATGAACCGCAAACTTACTATCTACTTAGAACCATTCCTGGGGTGGGCGAGATATTAGCCCTTGTCCTGCTTTATGAAATCCAAAGCATTGCGCGTTTTCAAAAGGTAGGCAACTTCCTCTCCTACTCGAGACTCGTCAAAGCCACCAAAGAATCGGCAGGTAAACGTACAGGTTATGGTGGTTCCAAAATAGGTAATCGCTATTTGAAATGGGCGTTTAGTGAAGCAGCAGTTCTGATGCTTCGCAAACAAGCAAAGATAAAAGACTACAAACAAAATCTCGAGCTTAAACATGGCAAAGCTAAAGCCCTCTCCATTTTAGCTCAACGTTTAGGCAGAACCGTTTACCATATGCTCAAGCACAATCTTGCGTTTGATCTAAACACGTTTCTGCCTAGCCAAATCTAGGAAGATCTGCGAATAGTCTTAAGGTATAACTGGCGGCATCAAGCTGAGTCACAGCAAAGACTTCTTTATGTGTGCCACAGAGCACCCCTTTGTCTTTCTGATCCATAGCTGCTAGCCAGTAAAGTTTTGATTGGGCATTCGCATCTTCACATCGATGCTTTTTGCAGCGCTGCGCCTGCTTATGCTCCTTATTAACTGGACGCTTTCAAAGTGAGCCTGCAGCCTTGACTGGGCATGAGCAGGTCTTACTGAAACGGTTTCTAGTGCAAGGTCAAACTAACAAGCCCTTGACACTCTATATGTGTTTGTAGCCCTTTGGGTTGACCGAACTTCAGAATTCAAGTCGGCTATAGCATCCTGAGCATCTCATAGCCCTACTACGGCTCTCGTTATGACCTGCATGCACGTCACCGACCCGTCTATTATTCCTGTGCCTCTTGACAAGAGAGAGCCTCATATGGGTTATGCCTTGAGTAGGTTCACTTATGGGTAGCATTCTTTGCCGATGAAACAGGATAAAGCAATGCTTTTGTTTCACGAATTGCTTCGTGTAATCGGTCATGAGTACGGTGGTCAGGCAACTTTCTTTCTCTAGCGTTAATAATATTTGCCAGATACTCATCAAACCCCATACGTTTAAAGCTTTGATTTTTTTCTTCAAGCAAAGCCTCAAAGTCTAAACTTCCTTCAGCGGCAAGGTTTGCCAGCAACTCTAAATCTGCAATATGCAGCCATTGGGGCGGTTGCCAAAAATCTTCAAGATAGAAATTGTTACGACTTATCAAAGGTTCGAGAAATACACCGTAGACATATTTGTCTACATGTAGGTCAGCCAAGTGAGATGATAACGGATAGACCTTTTTAATATTACCTTGGAACCTAATAATGTATTCTTCCAAATGAGGAGCTGATAGGGTTTGTTGATTCATAATTCTTGAGATTAAGCCCTTGTTCTCTTTCTTTGTAGCTTTAGCATCAAGTTTCCGCGTTTCAAGTTGCTTCAGAAATTCATCAGGCGGACCAAGTATTTTGTCACCATTGCCGCCAACTAAAAAATCGGTATCAGGTCGCAAAGCGTTATGCTCAAATACAACTGCTGTACCGTTTCGATAGAGGAGTGCATCCGTGATTTCTTCGTTACCTTTTTCTGTTTTGAGATTGGGAAAATACGTCCATTGACCTTTAGTATCTTTATTTGCAATATCGCAAACTAGCTCGTTAGCATATTCTTCATAAGCATCTCCCAACGCCTGAAAGAACTTGGTTTTCTCTGTACCTGTAAGACCTTCAGCCAATCGAAAGTAAGGCTCATCAACAACCTTTTGCAGTAAAAAATGTGGCACTGGGAAAAACAAGTCATCTGGACGTGCTTCAATTAGTGGAGCAATACGTAACTGGACGTAATCAAAACGCAAATCACCTTCAGGTTTAATTCTCCGCCATTCTTGATGTTGTCTCTCATAAAGTTGAGGATTTGTTATCCACCAGGAAAAGATGGTTTCGGCTTGTTCTTGATTCGACTCGAGTTTACTAAAGAATGTGGATTTTTTGATTATGTGTTCATGTAATCCCGTTTCCATTTTATTACCTGTAGCTTTTTCAAGTTGTTTTGTGAAGAAAAAAAAGCGCATAACCATGACCACGGCAAAATAGACATCAAGGTGGACACCGTTTGTTACTCGTTCAAATGCTTTGCTTACATCAAAATACTTGGGGAGAATTTTTAGGAATATATTACGTTGACGTAGTAATGCTTGAGTTGCATTATCAATATGAAGTGATTGGCTAAATTGCCAGCGTCGCAACATATCAAGCACTAAATGTCGCCTTTCAATTAAATTAGGGTTCTCTGTTTTTGGTAGCTCAGTTTGAAGATGGTCATTTGCGATTAAGAGTAACCGGGCAACTCTGGTTCGCAAGGAGTGACTCAATTTCGAAGTTAGACCACCATTTTTGCAATGTAGAATTGCCTGATGTGTGAGCCATGCGAGGTTTTGAGCATGTGCTAGGACACCATGCCCGTCAACATTTGGAGCAAAACCCGGTCTGATTTTTTTAGTTATCTTTGGCAGTGAATGGGGAAAACTATCTGCTAGTGCATAATTTAAGTACCGTTCTTGTATTTTAGGGCGGTAAAAATCATTTGGAAATTCCAGAGCTTTACTTGAAATGGCAGATAAAACCCCTAATACACCATCAAGTTGCCATTGGCTTAGCTCAGCCTGTATTGAGGAAATACTAACCTTTCCTCCACCCAAATCTCTATAACTAGCCCAAGATTTAACTCGAGTATAAGACTGTTCGGCAGTCGTCTTTTTCATCTAATTCAACATGCAAATAACAACAAGTCATATAAAGGCATAACTATGATCATATTGCACTCTTCTATATAACATAACACCCCAAATGAGCGTGCTATCACAGCATAGAGATAAGAAAAGTGATGAGAATTTGACCTAAAACAGTTGCACGTTCAAAAGTAACCCCTCCTTAAAGCATTTTAAAGGACTTTGCAGTCTTACGTGTTAAATCCGTCTTGGGTCATTTGGGGTTTCAGAAGATAGCCATTCACAATAGGCAAATGGTGCAAAATGTGGTTTGAGGCCGTAGTTGTGAACAGAATTGAAAAAAACTTATTGAGCATACCAAATTAGAGGTTGAAATGACTGCTACTGACGTAGTTGAGATAGTTCAATTCCTCACTGCCAACGGCATTAAAGTGCACGTTGATGGCGGCTGGGGAGTAGATGCTCTTCTTGGTGAACAGAACCGCCCTCACGAAGATTTGGATATTGCCGTGCCACATAAGGATGTGCCAAGGCTGCGAGAGCTTTTTGAGTTACGTGGTTACAAGGAAATACCAAGGGATGACTCTTGGGAGTGCAATTTCGTTTTGGCTGATGATGACGGTCATATATTAGACGTTCACTCATATAGCTTTAATGCGCAGAGAAACAACATCTTTGGTTGTCCATACCCTGCCGATTCGCTAACAGGAGTAGGCAATATTGGGGGTAATCAGGTTAATTGCATTTCTTTAGAGTGGCTGCTTAAGTTTCATACAGGTTACGAACTCGATATAAACGATTATCGTGATGTGGCTGCGCTTTGTGAGCGATTCGGGCTTGAACTGCCAGCTGAGTATGACAAATTCCGAGAGAAGTGATTTGTCTCTTGCACAATCGTTAACAAACGCATCATTATGCTTCACGTATTTACAAATTTACAAAGAAGTCACAGAAAACACCGAAGAAAGAACTTGATCTCGCACGGAAGAGATTACAGGAGGTAAAGGATGACACAAGCTGAATTAAAACGCAGGGCACCTCAAAACAAAGAAGTGTTAAGTGAATACAATGCGCTCGAGCCCGAGTTTTCTTTATACCGTGAAATGCTCAAAGCCCGTAAAGAAGCGGGCCTGAGTCAAGCGGATGTTGCTGCGCGTATGGGAACCAAGGCACCCGCTGTGACTCGCTTGGAGTCTTCACTCACAACAGGAAAGCATTCTCCTTCAGTTGAAACACTGCGTAAATATGCCGAGGCTGTAGGCTGTCGTCTGGAGATTCATCTTGTACCCGAGAGGGCGTAATTCCCAAAATTCTTTTCCATCTCTGACGGTGGCCAAAAAAGGCTGCGGAGACTATGCGACCTGCGCTATCAACATTAAGCCATTTTGACTACGGATAAAAAAGCGCACAATAAAACAGCCAACAAAAACATAAACTGCTTAGATATAGCATTGTGCAAGAGGGCGGGCTAGGCAATATAGTTTGTGTTTAGTTAGGATGTTTTAATGAACAGCACTGAAAAACAATATGTCATTGATGTACTGGCCGAGGAGTCCTGGCGGCTATTTCGCATCATGGGCGAGTTCGTTCAGGGTTTCGAGGAGATGAGCGATGTCGGTAAGGCGGTGACGATCTTTGGCTCGGCCCGGCTAAAGCCTGAGCATAGTTATTATCAAAAAGCGGAAGCCCTGGCCAAAAAGCTCTCCGAATGCGGCTATACTATCTTGACCGGGGGCGGCCCGGGCATCATGGAGGCTGGTAACAAGGGCGCTTTTGAAGCGGGTGGCCGCAGCATTGGGCTTAATATCGACCTGCCTCACGAACAAGCGCCCAATGGTTATCAAACCGATGAGCTTAAATTTCGCTATTTCTTTACCCGCAAGGTGATGTTGGTCAAATACTCGACGGCCTTTGTGGCCTTTCCGGGGGGCTTTGGCACTATCGATGAACTTTTTGAGGCCCTGACGCTCATCCAGACCAAAAAGATCAAGCCCTTTCCGGTTTATCTGGTTGGCGTGGAGTACTGGCAAGGTCTGTTGCAATGGTTACAAGGCACTCTGCAGCGTGCCGGCACCATTTCCGAGAAAGACCTTTATCTCCTAAAAGTCGTAGACGATGTTTCGACCATCCCTGACGAGATAGACGCCTATTACCAAAACGCCAATCACGGGGGTTTTAGATTACCTTGGTAGTTTAGATAATCCCTAGCTCGAGCGCTTTTAAGACTGCCCGGGTACGGTCACGCACGCCTATTTTCGATAAAACGTTGGAGACATGGTTTTTGACCGTTCCTTCGCTGACAGCCAGAGCCTGGGCGATTTCCTTGTTGCTATAGCTAATGGCGTGCTTAAGGGTGTTGGCCTTATGCAGCGCAGCAATACGGTCAGTTTAAGCGGGGGTAGAGGCTTCTAAAGCGCAGCCAGGCTTCTTTTAGCGCTGGATTGGGCTCAGGTTCAATGACGGCTTGCGTTTTGGGTGCAAGGCTCAAAGTCTCAAAGGCGTCCTGGTAAATTCCTAGGGCAATACCGGCTAACAAGGCCGCACCACGCGCCGAGGCGTCGGCTATGCTGGAAATAAGCAAAGGGCGCTCTAGGACATCGGCCAGCAGTTGCCGCCAGCCGGGCTCGAGCGTACCCCCACCCGCCAAGCGCAGCTCAGTGGCCTGATTCCCCGCCTGCTCAAGTGCTGCTAAAGCCTCACGGATGGAGAAGGCAACCCCCTCGAGTGCGGCTCGAGCCAGATGTCCACGCTGATGAACCAGCCCCAGACCCACCCAGGCCCCGCGTGCCTGCGGGTTTAGGTGCGGAGTGCGTTCCCCGGTTAAATAGGGCAAAAAACTTAAGCCCTCACAACCAGCCGGAACCGCCCAGGCCTCCTGATAGACTTCAGGCCAAGTAAGACCCAGGATTTTACGCTGCCATTCGAGGGCCACCCCGGCATTTTGCAGCGCGGCCATTGCGTAATAACGCCGTGGTGCAGCGGCTCGGTAAAGATGTGTGATGAGCTTGGGGTCGGCTAAGGCGTTGTTTTTAGCAACCACGATTTGCGCCCCGCTGCCAATGGTTAGCTGCATGACCCCGGGTTTTAGCAAACCGCTGCCTAGCATGGCTGCTGCGGTGTCTGCGGCACCTGCCGCTACAGGCAAGCCTGCTGGCAGACCCAGCTCTTTAGCGGCTTCTGCGCTTAGATAGCCTGCCACCGCGCCCGAGGGGATAAGCCTGGGCAGCAGTTCTTTTCTCAAACCAAGTGCCGCGATAATTTCAAAGGCCCAGTTGTCTGCAAACAGGTCATAAAGCAAGGTGGCCGAGGCGTCGGAAGGTTCAGACGCTGCCTCGCCGCATAAACGCAGCCGCAGCCAGTCTTTGGGTTGCAAGGCCCAGTCAGCGGCATGATAAGTCGCTGTTTCGTGTCGTTTAAGCCACAGCAAGCTGGGGCCGGCCATGCCGGTGGTAAGTGGGTTGGCCAAGGTCTGGCGCTGCTCTTTGCTCAAGCTGCGATAGGCTGCCAGTTCAGGGCTCGAGCGCGTGTCGGCCCAGAGGATGGCTGGCCGCAAAGCCTCGCCATCAGCCGTGCAGAGCACCAGGCCATGCATTTGCCCTGACAGGCCGATAGCCTGCACTTTGGCACTGTAATTGACACTGTGATCTGTGACGGTCTCACGCACTGCTTTTTCCACCGCTACCCACCAGTCCGCCAGGTTTGATTCGGCCCAGTTAGCTTGCGGTGTTGCCACCTTATAACGAGCAGAGCTTTGTCTAACTATGCTTCCATCCGTTTCAAGCAGGGCGGCTTTGACCGAGCCGGTTCCCAAGTCTATGCCTAGCAGCATGTCTGCCAACTCCTTTGCCAACGCTGATACTCTGCCAATTACTCTACAGAGGAATTGTGCCACATAATATCGGTTCCGTTTAAGGCAAACAGCTTACTTGACAGGGCTCGAGCCCTGTCAAGCAGTTGGCATGAAAATTTACCCCTACTCTTTTACACTGCCTTTATGATAAGTCAGGCACGTTTGTCAGAGGATGTTAGCAAGACCTACCAAGGTAAGTGGCGCAATGTCTGGGGTTTGGCGCTGGCAAGCCTGCTGGCCTTGTCGTTGTGGTTTTCGGCGTCGGCGGTCGTTCCGCAACTCACTGCCGACTGGAACCTAAGCGGAGCGCAGCAATCCTGGCTGACCATGAGCGTGCAGATTGGCTTTGTGCTGGGGGCGCTGCTAAGCGCCATGCTTAACCTAGCAGATCGTGTGCCTGCCCGCTGGCTTTTTGCTGTTAGTGCGCTTTTGGGCGCCATTTTTAATGCCCTGATTGCCCTCTTTGTGGCCTCGGTGGGACCGGCGCTGATCTTGCGTTTTTTAACCGGTATGAGCTTAGCCGGGGTGTATCCACCGGCCATGAAACTTATGACCTCCTGGTGTAAACAGGATAGGGGTCTTTGTATCGGCGTGATGGTTGGAGCGCTGACCATCGGCTCGGCCATGCCCCATTTGCTCACTGCCCTGCCGATAGTCACAACAGGAGCGACTGTGCCTGCTTGGCAACCGGTTCTGCTTTTATCATCGCTGCTGGCGCTGTTAGCCGCGATTATTGCTGCCTTTGTCTTGCGCTCCGGGCCGCTGCTGGCCCCGGCGGCGCAGTTTAACTGGCATTATGCCGCCGAGGCGCTGCGCAATCGGGCGGTGCGGCTGGCCAACTTTGGTTACTTGGGGCACATGTGGGAACTCTACGCCATGTGGACCTGGGTGCCGCTTTTCTTGCTGGCAAGTTACCGGCAGGCAGGTTGGGGTGAAGGGTCGGCACGGTTGGCGGGTTTTGCCGTGATTGCGGTAGGTGGTTTGGGTAGTGTGATGGCAGGCAAGCTGGCGGACCGTTGGGGAAGAACCAGGATAACCACTGCCAGCTTAGTGATTTCTGGAGCTTGCGCGCTGATAGCCGGTTTGCTCTTTGCCACACCGCTATTGCTAACTATAATAGCGCTGATATGGGGTTTTGCCGTGGTGGCAGATAGCGCACAGTTTAGTACTGCCGTGAGCGAACTTGGCGACCCGCGCTATGTTGGCACGGCACTGACCATGCAAACCAGCATGGGCTTTTTGCTGACGCTGTTCAGCATTCGTTTGGTTCCGCCGCTGGTCTCCTGGCTTGGTTGGGAGTGGGCCTTTGTAGCACTAGTTTTAGGGCCGCTTTTTGGTATCTGGAGCATGCTAAAGCTGCGCAACTTGCCCGAGGCAAGCAAGATGGCTTCGGGCAATCGCTAGGATGACAAGCTGCTATTCTCGATATTTTTCCGGCAGCACATGCACCGACTCGGGCGATAGAGAGATATAAATCTCCTGACCTACATCGAACAGACCAAGCTCTGTGGGGTTGGGGACGTCCACCAAGCAGTCACCGAGCTTTGGCAACTCAACAAGATATTCTGCGATGCTACCTAAGAACATAGCCCGGCTTACGCGACCGCGAAACTCACCTTCACTGGCAGAGATTCTTACCGCTTCAGGACGCGCCACCAGCGTGACCGGCGTATGGGGGGGGGTAGTTGAATTGTCTCTTTTAAGGGGAGTTTGATGTCGCTGATTTCCGCGGTGTTTTTATCATGAACTTTAGCAGGAATAAAATTGGCCTTGCCAATAAAATCTGCCACGAAACGACTGTTAGGTTTGGCATAGACCTCCTGGGGAGAAGCAATCTGTTCTACCACACCACTATTCATGATCACGATTTCGTCAGAGATGCTCATCGCTTCTATTTGATCGTGGGTGACATAGACGCTGGTGATGCCTAGGCGCTGTTGCAAGTCGCGAATTTCAACACGCATTTGCTCGCGAAGTTTGGCGTCTAAATTGGACAGAGGTTCATCAAAAAGCAAAAGCCGGGGTTCCATAACGATGCAGCGTGCTAAGGCGACGCGTTGCTGCTGACCACCCGAGAGTTGACTCGGGGCACGTTTGGCCATGCCCGTTAGATCGACGAGCTCGAGCACTTGCTCGACTCGTTTTTTCACCTCATGTTGTCGCAAATTTTTAAGCTTGAGGCCAAAGGCAACGTTGTCAAAGACATTCAGATGAGGGAATATAGCGTAAGACTGAAACACCATGGCGCTGTTGCGCACATTGGGTGCATCGTTGTTGACACGGCGTTCACCAAAGTAGATGTCACCGGCACTAGGTTCTTCAAAGCCGGCTATGAGCCGCAAAAGTGTCGTCTTGCCGCAGCCCGAAGGGCCTAGCAGAGTTACCAGCTTGCCCTTTTCGATATTGAGGTTGACATCGTTGACCGCCACGACAGTCTTGCTAGTTTGATCGGGGCTGACAAATTCTTTTCTTATGTTGATAGTACGTAAATCGGTAGCCATAATTAGTCCATTAAAAACGAATCGTGCTGGTATTGCGCGCCCAGCGGTTGACCAGGCCGCCAATGATAACAATGGCAAGCAGGACGATAAGCACAAGTACGACGCTAAAGGCTGCCGCCACACCAAGACGCCCCGAGCCAACTTCGTTTAGGATTTGAACGGTCATGAGATTCCAGTTGGCCGACACCAGAAAGATAGCGGCACTAATGGCCGTCATGGCACGCACAAAGGCAAAAACCAGCCCGGAAAAAAAGGCCGGGGCAATAAGCGGCAAGGTGACTTTTCGGAAGGTGGTAAGCGAATTGGCGCCCAAGTTCTGAGCGGCTTCTTCGATAGAGGGGTCAATTTGACGCAGCACTGCAATACCTGACTGGATTCCTACGGGCACATAACGAAACACGAAGTTGAGGATCAGGATGAGCAGTGTACCGGTTAGGATAAGGGGGAGACGGTTAAACGCCAAAATGTAGCCGATGCCCACAACCGTTCCAGGAACGGCAAAGTTCAAAATAGAGGTGAACTCCATAAAGCCCTTACCCGGAAAGACGCGACGCACTACCAAAAAAGCAATCATCATGCCCAGCAGGCCGCTAAGGGGAGTCGAAAGAATCGCCACGATAAGGGTGTCTTTAACAGTTTCATAGCCTACATCAAAGACATATTGGATGTGTTTCATCGTCACGCTGTAGTCAAAACCCCAGACTTGGGTAAAGGCCCCGACAATTATCACGCTGTAAAAGAGCACGACAAGCAGGGCAAAAAGGATCACCACGCTATAGAGTAGCCACTTGGCGCTTTGGCTAACGAGCTTTGAGGTAGAGGCGGTGGGTTTACCGGTCACGGTGATGTATTGGCGTTTGGCGAGGTAATAACGCTGGATGCTAAAGGCTGTGAGTGAGGGAATAAGCAAGATAACTGCCAGGGTGGCACCCCGGGCTAGGTTAAAGGAGCCAGTGATTTCTAGATATGCCTGGGGGGCCAGCATTGGAAAAGCTGCGCCGGCCAGTACCAGCGGATTGCCAAAGTCGGCTAAGGACTCTATGAAAACCACGAGAAAAGCGCTGGCAATACCAGGTAAAGAAAGTGGGAAGGTGACCCTCCAGAACGCTTGCCACTTTGAAGCGCCTATATTCAAAGCAGCGTCTTCTAAAGTTGGATTGATGGACTCGAGCACCCCCCGCAAGGAAAGATAGCCAATGGGCGCAAAGGTGAAAATTTGCGATAACACCACACCCTGAAAGCCGTAAATCCGAAAGTCCTGTAACTGTAGTAGCTGTTTGGTAATAAGACCGTTAAAACCAAATAAAAAAAGAATGGAGACCGCTCCGACAAATGGTGGGGAAATAATCGGCAAGATGGTAATAAGGTGCAAAAGTCGTTTGCCGGGCACATTGGTACGTGTCAGGACAAATGCGGCAATATAGCCCAGGGTGACCCCGATAATACCAACCAGCGTTCCTACCTTAAGACTATTTTAGCATTTGCATCAAATATACCCACAGTGATGAAAGGTCTGCTGAACATCAAGCGGGGTAACAGCAAGGACAGCGTCAGAGAAGGCGAGCATGAGCTCAGGAATAAGTGAGGGTCTAAGCTGTTTGAGGAAAGCTTTGAT